>JBIQKK010000085.1:0-10871 GCA_044506585.1 Hyphomicrobiales bacterium | reverse complement strand
CACGCGGTCACCGGCGCCCCGATCGGGCCCTTGAACCCCCATTTGATCGAGATCCACCCCGCCGCGAGATTGGCGAGAAAGCTCGGCACCGTGAACGGGGAGAGCCGCCGCGGGCCCTTCTCGCGGATCGTATCGACCGCGGCCGCCATTACCGGCGAGCCGCCCACGCCCGAGCCGATGATCGTGCCGGTCGCCGCCTGCTTTTCCGGCGTATCCGCCACCCAGCCGGACTGCGCCAGCGCTTCGGCCGCGGCCACCAGCCCGTACTGGATGAACAGGTCCATCTTCTTGACGTCCTTGGGATCGACCACGCGGGTCGGGTCGAATTCCTTCGGCACGAGCCCCGCGATCTTGGCGCCGAAATCGCTCACGTCGAACCGGTCGTTCATCACGATCCCGCTGCGCCCCTCCATCAGCGCGCGCCAGTTCGCCTCCACCCCGATGCCGAGCGGGGAGACCGCGCCCATGCCGGTGACGACGATCGGATCGGTGTCGGGGGCCATGATGTTCCTTTCAGACTTTTGCGAGTCGTTTCAGCAGCGTAATGCCGTCTGTGAATGTGGTGGATGAAAGCTCGGCGCGCAGGTCCTCCTGCGCCCTGCGCCAGAGCGGCAGCAGGTTCTCGAGCAGCATTTCCCCCTTGGGCGTCAGCGCCGGCACGCGGGCCCGCCCCTTCGCCGAAGACGTCACCAGCCCCAGCTGCTCGAGCTTGTCGAGGTTGCGCGTCAGTGTCGTCCGCTCGAAGCCGCGCGCCTCGGCCAGCGCGCTGACGGTCGAGCCGGGCAGCATCCGGATGCCCCCCATCAGCGACAGCTGCGTCGCCGTCACGCCGTGCGGCCGCACATAGCCATCGTATCGCCGGGTGATCGCCCGCGCCGCCATGCGCGAGTTCGACACCATGCACTGGGTGAAGTCGTCCGCCATGGCCGTGGCATACTGTGTAGTTACACGATGTCAAGCGGGAAGCTGTCGGGACGATCGCTCGGGATCACCCCGCAGGCCACGCCGGACCTAGGCGAAAGCGACGATCCCGAGGATGAAGGCGGAGATAACGAAGACGGCAACCAGGTACATCGGCACCCCGCCGAGCATGCGCCGTTGCTTGGCCCGCGCCGCCCGGGCGCTCGGCATCACGGACGTATCGAAGCCATTGGTTTCCATGGCGGTGAAACGCCGAATGCGCCTCCGCGTTGCCAACTCTCCCGAAAGACCGGACCGGGCTCGCCGGGCCCCGATCTCGCCGTTCGTCCACCCCCCGCCTTGCCGGTCGAGGGCCTGGCCGGTCGGCCCGAACCCTCCCCTTCCCGCCAAACCGTTTCATGCTATAGGCGGCGCAACTTTTCCCAAGGAGTTCCCGCATGGCCAAGATCAAAGTTGCCAACCCGGTCGTCGATCTCGACGGCGACGAGATGACCCGCATCATCTGGCAGGCGATCAAGGACAAGCTGATCCTCCCCTATCTCGACCTGCCGATCGACTATTACGACCTCAGCGTAGAAAACCGCGACAAGACCGACGACCAGGTCACGGTCGACGCGGCAAATGCCATCAAGACGCACGGCGTCGGCATCAAATGCGCGACCATCACCCCCGACGAGGCGCGCGTCGAAGAGTTCAAGCTCAAGAAGATGTGGAAGAGCCCCAACGGCACGATCCGCAACATCCTGGGCGGCGTCATCTTCCGCGAGCCCATCATCTGCAAGAACGTGCCGCGCCTCGTGCCGGGCTGGACGCAGCCCATCATCGTCGGCCGCCATGCGTTCGGCGACCAGTACAAGGCCACCGACTTCAAGTTCCCCGGCAAGGGCAAGCTCACCATCAAGTTCACCGGCGAGGACGGCAAGGTTATCGAGCATGAAGTGTTCGACGCGCCCGGTGCCGGCATCGCGATGGGCATGTACAACCTCGATGCCTCCATCGAGGATTTCGCGCATGCCTCGTTCAACTACGCGCTCAACCGCAAGGTCCCTTGCTACCTCAGCACCAAGAACACCATTCTAAAAGCCTATGACGGGCGCTTCAAGGATATCTTCCAGGAGATCTACGAGCGCGACTACAAGGCCAAATTCGAAGAGCTCAAGATCTGGTACGAGCATCGCCTGATCGACGACATGGTGGCCTCGGCCCTCAAGTGGAGCGGCGGCTATGTGTGGGCCTGCAAGAACTACGATGGCGACGTCCAGTCCGACACCGTCGCGCAGGGCTTCGGTTCGCTCGGCCTCATGACTTCGGTGCTGATGACGCCCGACGGCAAGATCGTCGAAGCCGAAGCCGCGCATGGCACCGTCACGCGCCACTATCGCCAGCACCAGCAGGGCAAGGAAACCTCGACCAACTCCACCGCGTCGATCTTCGCCTGGACCCGTGGCCTCGCCCATCGCGCCAAGCTCGACAACAATACCGAGCTCGCGAAATTCGCGGACACGCTCGAAAAGGTCACCGTCGCGACCATCGAAGAAGGCAAGATGACCAAGGACCTGTCGCTCCTCGTCGGCCCCGACCAGCCCTGGCTCTCGACGCTGGGCTTCCTCGACGCCATCGACGCCAACCTCAAGAAGGCCATGGCGTAACCGTCCCGGGGCGAGGTGCTGGGCGCGGCAGCGAAACCCAGGCTCCTCGCTCCGTCCGCCGCGAAACGGCGATCTATTGCGCGCTCACTTGATTGTTCAGGGACGGTTCCCCAGATTCGTCCGATCGGGCGGCACAACTGGAGGATCGTCCCCACATGAAGCGTCACCTTTTCGCGGCCGTCGGCGTCGCGGCCCTCACTGTCGTCCCCGCCCTCGCTTTTGCCGAAACGAAGACACTCGACGTGACCGGCTTCCACGGCGTCGACGTCTCCTCGGGCATCAAGGCCACGATCAGCGGCGGCCAGCCCTATTCGGTCGTGGTCGAGTCCGGCAATGCCCAGGACCTTGCCGACCTCCGCTATGAGGTTCGCGATGGCATGCTCCATTTGTGGTACGAGTGGAACCTGGGCAATCTCCTGGACTGGTCCGGCCGCGACCTCCGCGTCACCATCGGTACCGAAGTGCTGGATGCCCTCGAAGCCAGCGCCGGAGCGCTCGTTGAAGCCTCCGCCCTGACGGGCGAGACCATCGACCTCGAAGTGTCGAGCGGCGCGATCCTCAAGACGACCCCGATCGAAGGGATGTTCTACTCCATCGAAGCCTCGAGCGGCGGTCGCATCGAAACTTCCGGCCTGTGCGAAACGGCCGAAATCGAGGTGTCGTCCGGCGCCAGCATCGCGGCCAAGGATCTCGACTGCACGAAGGTGGACCTCGAAGCCTCGAGCGGTGGGACGCTCGAAGTCAGCGCCACCGGCACGATCAGCGCCGAGGTCTCGACCGGGGGCCACGTGGTGGTCTTCGGCAAGCCCAAGGTGGACAAGCTCGAAACCTCCACCGGCGGTTCGATAGATTTCCCGGGCTGATGGGGTTGACGGTCATGGTCACCCCTCCCACCTGCAGGGTCACACGGAGGGAACCATGACCGAGAGCCGCACCTACGACCTCACCGGATTTGACGCCGTCATCGTGACGACCGGCGTTCGCGCACTGGTCACCACCGGCGGCGAACACAGCGTCCGTGTCGAGGCCCGCGATGCCGAGACGCTCGACCGCCTCGATGTCACCGTGGTCGGCGGACGGCTCCACATCGGGTTCTCCCGCAACTTCCTCGACTTCGTGCTCAATGGCGGCCTGATCGACCTGCTTCGCTTTGGCGGCGATCTCGGCGTCACGGCCTACATCACGCTTCCCGTGCTCAATGGCGCCGAAGCCTCGTCGGGCGGGCGGATCGAAGCGAGCAACGTGAAGTCCGACCGCTTCCGCGGCGAGGCCTCCACCGGCGGCGGGCTCACCCTGCTGGCCGTCACCTGCGGCGACATCCGGATTTCAGCCTCGACCGGAGGCACAGCCGAGATCGAAGGATCGGCAGCCGAGTTCGATGCGTCGGCATCGACGGGCGGCGGCATCCGGGCGGGGCGGCTCACCGCGCAGCAAGGGCGGCTGGAGGCCAGTGCCGGCGGCAACATGGAGGCGACGGTCACCTCGCGCGTTCGCGCCAACGCCTCGGCGGGCGGCTACATCGAGGTCTCGGGCCATCCGGCCGAGCGCGACATCCATTCATCAAGCGGCGGCCATATCTCCATCCGGCCCTGAACGGCAGCGGCCCCGGGCGTTTCCCGGGGCGCGTCTGCTTGGATAATATGTCGTTCTAGTTGAACTTCGCCATCAGCTTCCGCTTGCTGAAGGTGCCCTGCGCCTTCGGGCCGGCATCGTTGCTGTCCATCATGTCGAGATTGCCGGTGGCGTTGGCCATGCCGGCGCCGATCCGAACCGTGCGGCAGGGAACGCCGCTGGCCATGTAGGTCGTGTTGGGCCCGGTGAACAGTCCGGGGAGCGTCACCGAGGTGACATCCCGGTTCTGCGCCAGCTCCAGGCTGGCCCAGGCCGGACCATAGGCCGTCGTGACGACCTCCCGCCACTCGGCCCAGGCTTGGTCCGGGCTGGTGCCCGCTCCCATCTTGGGCGCGTTCTGGCATTCGGTCCCCGCCAGCGCGGCGGCGGGGGAGAGAGCGATAAGCGCCGCGACGGCGGCGATGGTGAGGGCGTTACGCATGGTCGGTGTCCTTTGCTTCTGCTGAGCGGGTCAACCGCGACCCCGCCATCAGAGCACCCGGCCTTTGAAGCCCGCATGAGCGCACCTGTTCGCTCCCGTTCATGTTGCCCCGCGCCCCTCGATCCGCCGGTCGTCGAAGCGCTCATGCTCCTTCAATTGGATTCAATCCCAAGAACAATTGGTGCGTGCCAGATAGTCGCCACTTTTGGCTGCCCTTTTCGCCATAGCGGCGGAGGGCGCCCATGTTGCGGAAGATTCTTATCGGCGCGGCCATTGTGGTCGCGGCCATTTACCTGTGGAACGCGTCCTGGCTGGTGCCGGCGCAGGTGGGGCAGACCCGCCTCGTCGCGCATCGCGGCGTGCACCAGAATTTCGACCGCACGGGCCTCACCGGCGACAGCTGCACCGCAACGATGATCCGCGAGCCCATCGTCGAGGAGATCGAGAACACGATCCCGGCGATGCAGTCCGCCTTCGCGGCCGGCGCCGACCTCGTCGAGCTCGACGTCCATCCCACGACCGACGGCAAGTTCGCCGTCTTCCACGACTGGACGCTCGACTGCCGCACCGAGGGGACCGGCGAAACCCGCGCGCACGACATGGCCTATCTCAAGACGCTCGACGTCGGCTACGGCTACACCGCCGACGGCGGCAAGACCTTCCCGCTCCGCGGCAAGGGCGTGGGCATGATGCCCGAACTGGGCGACGTCATCGCCGCCATCCCCAACGGCCGGTTCGTCATCAACTTCAAGTCCAACGAGGCGCGCGAGGGCGACATGCTGCGCGCTTTCGTCGAGGCGAACCCGAAAGCCGGCGATGCGATCTGGGGCGTCTATGGCGGCGACGCGCCCTCGATGCGCGCCAAGGAGCTCCTCCCCGATCTCGCCGCGTGGTCGCGCAAGGGGCTGATGGCGTGCCTCCTCCAGTACGAGGCCTATGGCTGGACCGGCATCATGCCGCCCGCCTGCCACAACACCAGGATCATGGTCCCCATAAACTTCGCCGGCTGGCTCTGGGGCTGGCCCAACCGCTTCCTGCAGCGCGTGCGGGACGCCCATTCCGAGGTCATCCTCATCGGCCCCTACACGCCGGGCGACCCGGGCACCGCCGGTCTCGACACGCCCGAGGATGCCGCGCTCGTTCCCCCCCGCTTCCCCGGCCTCGTGTGGACCAACGAGATTGCGACAATTGCGCCGATCATTCGCGGCGCAAACTGACATGTCAGCTATCGACGGGCTGCCCCGGCCTGTCATATAGCTGAGGCACTCCCCGCGACTCCCGTCTGGATTCTCCCACGATGCCGCCCGGCGTCCTCTTTGCCTTCGGCGCGTACGCGCTCTATTCGTGCTGCGATGCCATCATCAAAGGCCTCGGCGCCGGCCTTTCGGCCTACGAGATCGCCTTTTTCACCACGCTGTTCTCGCTGATCCCCGCCATCGCGATGACGCCCAAGGGCGAAAGCTGGCTGCTGTTCTGGAAGGCGAAGAACCCGCTCCTGCTCCACCTGCGGGGGATCAGCGGCACCATCGGCAACATCTGCATCATCTACGCCTTCACCACGATCGAGCTGGCGGAGGCCTATTCGATCGCGTTTCTCGCGCCGATCTTCATCGTCATCATCTCGGTGATCGTGCTGCAAGAATCGGTGCGCTGGCAGCGCTGGCTCCTGCTCGCGGCGAGCTTCGGCGGCGTGCTGCTGGTCGTGCGGCCCGGGTTCCGCGAGCTCGAGCCGGGCCATCTGCTCGCCGTGGTCTCGGCCGGCTGCGGCGCCGTCACCACCGTGATCCTGAGGCGCATCGCGAGCCAGGAGACGCGGGCAAGCCTCATCGGCGTCGCCAGCGCCTACATCCTCGTGTTCAACCTCGTCATGATGATCGCGACCGGCAGCCTGCAGCAGCTGACGCTGTGGGAGCTGGGCTGGCTGCTCGCCATCGGCGCACTCGGCGGCACCGCCAACCTCATCTTCATCGCCGCGACGCGCCGCGCGGCCGCCAGCCAGATCGCGCCGCTCCAGTATTCGCAGATCCTGTGGGCGCTGCTGTTCGGCGCCGTGTTCTACCACGAATACCCCGTGGCCATCGCCTATGTGGGGCTGGGCCTCGTGATCGTTGCGGGCGTGCTGAACGTGATCAGCGGCGATGCCACGCTGCGCATTTTCTCGCGCAACGCCCCCGCCGGCGCCGGACCCTCCACCCTGCGCGAAGCCGAACGCAGGCTCGCGCCCGATACCCCGCTCGAGGACCCCATCGCGGGCGCCCCCGAGGTCACGACGCCGTCCTCAGAGCGCTGAGCGCACCGCCGCGACCGCCGCTTCGGCCTTGGCCGCATCGGGGCCGCCGCCCTGCGCCATGTCGGGGCGGCCACCGCCGCCCTGCCCGCCCAGCGCCGCCGTCGCGTGCTTGATCAGGTCGGCCGCGGAATATTTGCCGACGAGATCGTCGGTGACGCCGATCGCCGCGGTGCCCTTGCCGTCCTCGCCCTTGAGCACGAGCGCCACGACGCCCGAGCCGAGCTTTTTCTTTTCGACATCGACCAGCCCGCGCAGATCCTTGGCCGCCACGCCCTCGACCGCGCGCCCGACGAACGCCACGCCGTTGACCGTCTCGGCCGCCGGCGCGGCCGCGCCCGAACTCCCCCCGAGCGCCAGCTTCTTTTGCGCTTCGCTCAGCGCCCGCTCGGACTTCTTGAGGTTCTCCTGCAGCGTCTCGATGCGGGTGAGGATGTCCGTCGGCGTCGTGCGCAGCAGGTCGGCCGCGCTCGCCACCAGATGGGTGTTGGTCCGCGCGTGCTGCCGCGCGCCGCGCGCCGTCAGCGCCTCGATGCGCCGGACGCCCGCGGACACGCCCGCTTCGCCCAGCACTGTGATGAGCCCGATATCGCCCGTCCGGTTCACATGCGTGCCGCCGCACAGTTCCACCGACCAGCCCAGCGCATTGCCCGTGGGATCGCCCATCGAGACGACGCGCACCTCGTCGCCATACTTCTCGCCGAACAGCGCGCGGGCGCCCGACTCCTTGGCTTCCTCGACGCCCATCAGGCGCGTCTCGACCTTGGAGTTCTGCAGCACGATGTCGTTGGCCAGATCCTCGATCTGCGCCATCTCCTGCGGGCTGATCGGCTTGGTGTGGACGAAGTCGAAGCGCAGCCGGTCGGGCGAGACCAGCGAGCCCCGCTGGGCGACGTGATCGCCGAGCACGAGCCGCAGCGCCTCGTGCAGCAAATGGGTCGCCGAATGATTGGCGCGGATGGCCGACCGCCGCTCATGGTCGACGAGCAGCGCCAGCGGGGTGCCGGTCCTGATCGTGCCCGCCGTCACCTTCACCCTGTGGCCGAAGACGCCGTTGTGCTTGACCGTGTCGAGCACGTCCGCCGCGACGCCGTCGCCGCTCAGCGTCCCCGTATCGCCGACCTGGCCGCCGCTTTCGCCATAGAACGGCGTCTGGTTGAGGACGACGTAGCCTTCTTCCCCCGCCTGCAGCGCCTCGACCATCTGCCCGCCGCTGATGAGAGCCGTGACCACGCCCTCGGCGGTCTCGGTTTCGTACCCCAGGAACTCGGTCGGCCCGACCTTGTCGGCCACCGCGAACCAGACCTTGTCCTCGCCCGCTTCGCCCGAACCGGACCAGCTCTTGCGCGCTTCGGCCCTCTGGCGGGCCATCGCGTCCTCAAAGCCGCTGAGATCGACATTGATCTCGCGCGTGCGCAGCGCGTCCTGCGTCAGGTCGAGCGGGAAGCCGTAGGTGTCGTAGAGCTTGAACGCGGTGACCCCGTCGAGCATGTCGCCCTTCTTCAAATCCCGGGTCGCGTCCTCGAGGATCGCGAGCCCGCGCCCCAGCGTCTTGAGGAAGCGCTGCTCCTCGAGGCGGATCGTTTCCTCGACCATCGCCTCGCCGCGCACGAGTTCGGGATAGGCCTGGCCCATTTCCCGCACCAGCGCCGGGACGATCCGGTGGATCGCCGGCTCGTTGCTGCCCAGCAGCGTCGCATGCCGCATGGCGCGGCGCATGATGCGGCGCAGCACATAGCCGCGCCCCTCGTTGGAGGGCAGCACGCCCTCGGCGATGAGGAAGCTCATCGAGCGCAGGTGGTCGGCAATCACGCGCAGGCTCGGCGTCGCCGGGTCGCCATTGAACCCGGTCGCCTGCATCGTCGCCGCGATCAGCGTCCTGAACAGGTCGATCTCGTAATTGTTGTTGGTGCCCTGCATCACCGCCGCGACGCGTTCGAGCCCCATGCCGGTGTCGACCGAGGGCTTGGGCAAGAGCGTGCGCGAGCCGTCCGCGAACTGCTCGAACTGCATGAACACGAGATTCCAGATTTCGACGAACCGGTCGCCGTCTTCCTCGGGCGTGCCCGGCGGGCCGCCCCAATATTTGTCGCCGTGATCATAGAAGATCTCGGAATTGGGACCGCAGGGGCCCGTGTCCGCCATCTGCCAGAAGTTCGACTTGGCGCCGAGCCGCACGATCCTGTCGTCCGAAAAGCCCGCGATCTTCTTCCACAGCTCGTAGGCTTCGTCGTCGTCCTGATAGACCGTCGCGCTCAGCCTCTCCTTGGGCAGGCCCCACTCCTTGGTCAGCAGCGTCCAGGCATATTCGATCGCCTCGGCCTTGAAGTAGTCGCCGAACGAGAAATTGCCGAGCATCTCGAAGAAGGTGTGGTGGCGCGCGGTGAAGCCGACATTGTCGAGATCGTTGTGCTTGCCGCCGGCGCGCACGCTTTTCTGCGCGGTCGTCGCGCGCGTGTAGTCGCGCTTTTCGACGCCGGTGAAGACATTCTTGAACTGCACCATGCCCGAATTGACGAACATCAGCGTCGGATCGTTTCGCGGCACCAGCGGCGAAGCGGCCACGGCCCGGTGCCCGTTCTTCTCGAAGAAGCCCAGGAAGGAAGACCGGATGTCGTTGACGCTCTGCATGGCGAAGTCTCGTCACAAGAAAAGGGCGGCCTGAGCCGCCGGTTTATTCGGAAACGCCTTCTATCGCGGGGGTCGGAGCGATGTCCAGCGGATGGACGGAGACCATCGCGCCGCCGCCACCCCTTTGGCGAGGTCAGTCGCCGGCGCGGACTGGGGCCGGATCCGCAGCTGCGGTGCGGGCCCACAAGCGCCATCGCCGGCTCATCGCATGACGGACCCCGAAATAGATACCGGCCACGATGACCACAGAGGCGTAGCCGTCGATCGCGTAGTGCCACCCCAGATAGACCGAGGCCAGCATGATCACCCCAAGAAATGCAGTCGCCAGCACCCCAAGGCGGCGGTCCACTTCGAAGGCGAAAAAGGCGTTCAGAGCGGTTATGGCGACGTGGATGCTCGGGAAGGCCGATATGCCGCCGCCCACACCGGCAAGGGATTCCGCACGCATGTACCACAGCGTGTTGGCGCGATGGAGGGTGGAGTTCGCCTGCGCCACGGTATCGCCGAGAAACTGAAGCTGCTCGGCAAAGCGCGACGTGTCGCCAGTGGCCAGGTGATAAAAGACCGGCCCGGCCGAATGGAAAAGGCCCGCAATGAGAGTGCCGGCGATACCCCAGGTGAGGATATAGCTCAGGACGTAGCGGGAGCGGATGGTCCTCGCCTGGGGGGAGATGGCGACGAGAAAGAGCACGCCGAAAATAACAAGGAACCACAGCCGGTTGTAGACGAACTCGGTGAGGGTCAGCAGGCTGTCGTTCTTGGCGAAGGCATACAGATAGTGGAACGGATCCACGCCGAAGTGAATCAGCCGGTCGATCTCCGCCTGCACCCGGTCGTATGGAAACCCATTGCTCAACTGCGAAAAATCGAGCTTGGCGGTTGTGAAGGTCGCCTGAAAGAGTGCTGTCGCCACAAGGAAGACTGTGCCGGCGAAGTAGCGTCCCATTCGGTGCGGACCAAAGACGATGCGCATCGTCAGGCCGCGCGCATCGGGACGAGCTGCCAACAGGCGCGCACCCACCACCAGGCCAAAAAGCGCGGGCAGCAGGAGGCAGTATTGGATGACGCCCACGCCGAAAAACGCGGCGATCAGGCCCGGATTGAACCCGGCGAAAGGGGTGACGACCGCAACATAGGCAGCAACCCACAGATAGAGATCGCGATCGGAAGCTATCTCCGCGCGCGTCCTGACCAAATAGGCCCGCGCAGACTGTATAAAATGCACAATAACACCCCTATTCGCCCCAATACATGGCAACGTCGCGATCGAGGATTAATTCGGAGTTAGACCAATATCTGGCCTTCTTCTCTGCTCTGACGACTTCATGGT
>JBIQKK010000084.1:0-11322 GCA_044506585.1 Hyphomicrobiales bacterium | reverse complement strand
GGCCGCGCGCAATTTCTCGCCGCTCATGGCCGCGGCCGCAGCACTCACCATCGTGCAGGCAACCCGTATCGTCGAGCCCGGCGAGATCGATCCCGAGCACGTCGTCACGCCCGGCATCTTCGTTAGCCGCATCGTGGAGGTGCCCGATCCCCAGCAGGAGGAAACGCTGATGCGCGCGGGGGTCGCCTACTCATGAGCGCCAAACTCAGCAACGCCCAGATCGCCTGGCGCGCCGCGCAGGACATCGCCGATGGCGCCTATGTCAATCTCGGCATCGGTTTTCCCGAAATGGTCGCCAAATTCCAGCCGCCGGGGCGTCAGGCGATCTTCCACACCGAGAACGGCGTTCTGAATTTCGGCGAGGCGCCGCCCGAAGGCGAGGAGGACTGGGACCTCATCAATGCCGGCAAGAAGGCCATCACACTCAAGCCCGGCGCCGCCTTCTTCCATCACGCCGACAGTTTCGCCATGGTGCGCGGCGGCCACCTCGATGTCGCGATCCTCGGCGCCTATGAAGTCGCCGAGACCGGTGATCTGGCCAATTGGAGCACCGGCCCCAAGGGCGTTCCCGCGGTCGGCGGCGCGATGGACCTCGTACACGGCGCCAGGCGCGTCGCCGTCATCACCGACCATGTCACCAAGGACGGCAAGCCCAAGCTCGTGCGCCGCTGCACCCTGCCGCTTACCGGCGTCGCCTGCGTCACGCGCGTCTACACCAGCCTCGCCGTCATCGACATCGAGGGAGCGCGCTTCGTCCTGCGCGAGAAACTGCCGGCCATGAGCATCGACGAGCTGCAGGCCGTCACCGGCGCCGAACTCGTGGTCCCCGCCACCGTCGGCGATCTCGTCGTTCCGGAGCTGTGACCATGAGCGATGCCTTCATCTGCGACTATATCCGCACCCCCATAGGCCGTTTCGGTGGGGCGCTTGCCTCCATGCGCCCCGACGATCTCGGCGCCGTCCCGCTCATGGCGCTCGGCGCCCGCAACAGCGCCCTCGATTGGGACGCGGTGGATGACGTCATCTTCGGCTGTGCCAATCAGGCCGGCGAGGACAACCGCAATGTCGCCCGCATGAGCCTGCTGCTCGCGGGTCTCCCTGTCGGCGTTCCCGGCACGACCATGAATCGCCTTTGCGGCTCGGGAATGGATGCGGTCGTCACGGCCGCGCGCGCCATCAAGGCGGGCGAGGCCGACCTCATCATTGCCGGCGGCACCGAATCCATGAGCCGGGCGCCTTTCGTGATGCCCAAGGCTGAAACGGCGTTCTCGCGGCAGGCCGAAATCTACGACACCACCATCGGCTGGCGGTTCGTCAACCCGCGCATGCAAGAGCTCTACGGCACCGACTCGATGCCCGAAACCGGTGAGAACGTCGCCCGCGAATACGGTGTCTCGCGTGAGGACCAGGATCTCTTCGCCGTTTATAGCCAGCAGCGCGCTGCCACCGCGCAGCAGAACGGCCGTCTTGCCCGCGAAATCACCCCCGTCGCGATCCCGCAGAAAAAGGGCGACCCCATCCTCGTCACCGCCGACGAGCATCCCCGCGCCGGCACCACCGCCGAAGCCCTGGCCAGACTGAGGCCGCTTTTTGCGGAGGGCACGGTGACCGCGGGCAACGCCTCCGGCGTCAACGATGGCGCCGCCGCCCTCATCATCGCATCCGAGGCCGCCGCCAGAAAGCACGGCCTCACGCCCATTGCCCGCATCCTGGGCGGCGCCGCCGCGGGCGTTCCGCCGCGCATCATGGGGATGGGTCCCGCACCCGCGACCCTGAAACTCTGTGCCCGGCTCGGCCTCGCCCCGGCCGATTTTGATGTTATCGAGCTCAACGAGGCTTTCGCCAGCCAGGCCATCGCCGTCCTCCGCGAGCTGGGCCTGCCGCCCGACGCCCCGCACATCAATCCCAATGGCGGTGCCATCGCGCTGGGCCACCCTCTCGGCATGAGCGGCGCCCGCATCGCCGGCACCGCGGCGCTCGAGCTCAGCCTCACCGGCAAGCGCCGCGCCCTCGCCACCATGTGCATCGGTGTCGGGCAGGGCATCTCCATCGCCATGGAGCGGGTCTAGCGAGCGCGCGGCCGTCTGGCCGGCTGCCGGCTGCCGGCTGCCGATGGCCTATGGCCACTGCGGGCCCCATCACGCCTTTCCAACGCCAAGATGCTGTGGCACACCAGCCCGGACTTTACGATTTGGCGCGAAACTAGGGGGCGCAATGACGACCCGTCTGCACCGGGGCGATCTGCCGGATTTGTCTCGCTATGGCCGCGAAGTGGCCATCGACACCGAAACAATGGGGCTCGACCCCCGCCGCGACCGTCTCTGCGTCGTGCAGCTTTCGCCCGGCGACGGCAGCGCCGACGTGGTGCAGATTCCCGCCGATTTGACCGAAGCGCCCAATCTGGTTGCGCTGCTCTCCGATCCCAACCGCACCAAGATCTTCCACTACGCCCGCTTCGACATGGCCGTGCTCAAGCATCGCTTCGGGATCGTCACCGGCCCCGTCTGGTGCACCAAGATCGCGAGCAAGCTCTGCCGCACCTACACCGATCGCCACGGCCTCAAGGACTTGGCCCGCGAGCTGCTCAATGTCGACATGAACAAGCAGCAGCAAAGCTCGGATTGGGGTGCCGACAAGATCACCGACGCACAGATGGAGTATGCGGCGTCCGACGTGCTCTACCTCCACGACATCAAGCGGCATCTCGATCGCATGCTGCGCCGCGAGGGCCGGCTCGAGCTGGCCGAAACCTGCTTCCGCTTCCTTCCGGCCCGCATCGATCTCGATCTGCTGGGCTGGGACGAAGAAGACATTTTCGCGCATTCCTGATGGCGGCAGGCCGCGCCGAAACCTTCGACCAGCGCGCCGAAATCTTCGGCAGTCTCGTGCTGCGCAACCGCATGGTCGCAGGGCTGCGCCTCGTTGTGCCGGCCATAGGCCTCGTCGCCTTTCTCGCGCTCATCGGCCAGATGTATGTCGCCAGCCTCGCCCGCCAGTATGGCGTCGCGGGCATCCGGATAGATCGCGGCATGATGGTCGTGGAAGCGCCGCAATATTCCGGCACGGGCAGCGGCGGCTCGCGCTATCTCGCCACGGCTCGCGAGGCGCGCACACCGCTCGGAGGCGGCAGCGAAATCGATATGACCGATGCCACCCTCCACTATGTGCGGCCCGATGGCTCGAGCTATTTTGCGACGGCCAGGACGGCACATATGAATACCGATGCCGAAACCATCTTCGCCCCGGGCGTTGTCGATGTCACCGGCAGCGATGGCCTCGTCGGCACGCTGACCGATGTCGACGCCGACACCGACGCCGACATCACCATCAGCCGCGGCCCCGTCGACCTGCTCCTGTCCGACGGCACCATCATTATCGGCTCCACCATGGTGCGCGACGGCAAGGCACAGACCTGGACCTTCACCAACGCCAGCGTCACCGTGAAGGAGCTGCCCAAGGCCGAGGGCGATATGCCGCTCGATCCCGATGAATCCGCACCCCTCGATCTGCGGGACGCGCTGCAATGAGAGCGCTCCTCATTGGCCTCGCCGCCGCGTTCGCGCTGTCCCTCGCCGCGCTGGCTGAAGATCCGGTCAATATCACCGCCGACAAATTCGTCATCGACGAGAGCGTGAATGTGGCGACGTTCACCGGCAATGTTGTCGTCACCCGCAAGACGCTGACCGTCTGGGCGCCCACCGTTGTCGTCGATTACGGCGAGGGCGGCCCTTCCGACATCAAGACCTTCGTTGCGAGCGGGGGCGTACGTATCAAGACCACCAACCAGGACGTCACCGGCGACCGCGCCATCTACGATCCCGCCACCGAAAAGCTCCGCGTCACCGGCAATGTCATGGTGATCAACGCCACCAGCACGGTGGGCAGCGGCGACATGATCGTCGACCTCCGCACCGACGCCACCACCTTCACCGGCGGCAAATCCGGCGGCCGCGTCACCGGCGTCTTCACCCCGCAATGAACCAGGCCGCCCCTCGCGTCGATCAGACCGGCTGGCTCGTGGCTCACGGGCTCGCCAAGCGCTTCGGCCGCAAGACCGTCGTGCGCGATGTGTCGGTCGCGGTGCGCCGCGGCGAAGCGGTGGGACTGCTCGGCCCCAATGGCGCGGGCAAGACCACGGTGTTCACCATCATCATGGGCCTGCTGCGGCCCGACAAGGGCGAGGTCCGGCTCGATGGGCACCTCATCACGCGCCTGCCGCTCTTCCAGCGCGGACGGCTCGGCATTGGCTATCTGCCCCAGGAGCCTTCGATCTTTCGCGGCCTGACGGTCAAAGGCAACATCCTCGCCGTTCTCGAATCCCATGTCCCGTCCGCCCGGGAGCGCCGCCGCCGCCTCGATATCCTGCTCGAGGAATTCGGCATCGCCCATCTGGCCGATGTCAGCGCGCTGGCCCTCTCGGGGGGTGAGCGCCGCCGCTGCGAGATCGCGCGGGCCGTTGCCGGCGATCCGGTCTTCATGCTGCTCGACGAGCCCTTCGCCGGCGTCGATCCCATTGCCGTGTCGGACGTCAAGGCGCTGGTGCGCCAGCTCACCCAGCGTGGCATTGGCGTCCTCATCACCGACCACTCGGTGCGCGAGACCCTGTCGCTCGTCGATCGCGCCTATCTCATTCACGACGGCACCGTCATGATTCAGGGCAAGCCCGACGTGATCGCCGCCAATCCTGAAGCCCGCCGCGTCTACCTCGGTGAGTCGTTCGCCGTCTGAGCATTTGGCGAAAATTGACCGTATGGTCAGTGCTTTAACCCTGTGTGGCACACTTCTTGCCCTCAGCGTCCGGATACGGCATGGTCCCCGGGACGCCGCCTCCGAGCGGCCCAGGCAAGTCTAGATCAGGTTACGATGGCCCTCGGCCCCCGGCTCGAAGTCCGGCAATCCCAGTCGCTGACGCTTACCCCTCAGTTGATGCAGTCGATCCGGCTGCTGCAGTTGAGCCATCTCGAGCTCAACGCCTTCGTCGAGGCCGAATTGCTGCGCAATCCGCTGCTCGAGCGCGAAGACGGGGAATCCGCCGATCCGGCGCAGACGCCGATGGAGGTGAGCCCTTTCGCCGAGCAGGGCACCGAGCGCCCGATGGAAACCGCCGATTCGATCGCGAATTCCTACGACACCGAAGTCGAGAACGTCTTTCCCGAACAGCGCGGTGAGGACCGTCTCGCCGCCGACTGGTCGGGTGGCGGTGGCGCCGATGGCGAGGCTCCCGACATCGACCAGTATGTCGCGGCCCGTCCCACGCTCGCCGAACACCTCAATCAGCAGATCGGCCTGATGCTCACCGATCCCGCCGAACGGCTCATCGCCGGCTTCCTCATCGACGGGCTGACCGAAGCGGGCTACCTCGGCATCGAACTCGAGCCCGTCGCAACGCAACTGGGCGCCAGCCTCGAAGCGGTCGAAGCCGTGCTCGCCAGGCTGCAGACGCTTGATCCCATCGGCATCTTCGCCCGCAACGTCAGGGAATGCCTCGCGATCCAGTTGCGCGAGCGCGACCGGCTCGATCCCATGATGGAGCGGCTGCTCGACAACCTCGATCTGCTCGCAAGCCACGACCTCGCCGGCCTTACGCGTGCGGTCGGTTGCGACCGCGAAGATCTTGCCGACATGCTGACCGAGCTGCGCGCGCTCGATCCCAAACCGGGCCGTGCCTTCGAACGTGGACCCGTTGAAGCCATCGTGCCCGATGTCTTCGTCAGGCAAGGTCCCGCCGGCTGGATCATAGAACTCAATTCCGATGTCCTGCCGCGCGTTCTCATCAATCGCACATACTATGCCAGTGTCACGAGCAAGACCCGTGAACCCGGCGAGAAGAGCTTCCTCGTCGATTGCCTGCAGACCGCCAACTGGCTGACCAAAAGTCTCGACCAGCGAGCCCAGACCATCCTCAAGGTCGCGACCGAAATCGTGCGCCAGCAGGACGAGTTCCTGAACCGCGGCATCGCGTTTCTGAAACCCATGACCCTCAAGCTCGTGGCCGAAGCGATCGACATGCATGAATCCACCGTCAGCCGCGTCACCTCCAACAAATACGTCTCGACCCCGCGCGGCCTGTTCGAGATGAAGTACTTCTTCACCACCGCGCTCGCGTCGTCGACGGGTGCTGCCGATCACTCGGCCGAGGCGGTACGCCACCGCATCCGCCAGCTCATCGACGCCGAGTCCGCCGAGGACATTTTGTCCGATGACACCATCGCCGAATTGCTCCAGAAAGAGCAGGGGATCGAGGTCGCGCGGCGTACCGTGGCAAAATACCGCGAGGCGATGAACATTCCCTCCTCGGTCATTCGCCGCCGCCAGAAGCGGGCGCTTGTTGCCGCGCGCTAAATTACCGAAATCACTCACGAAATCGTCACACCTGCGGGGAAACCTTGTTCCGGGTTGCGCATTGCCCCTGAGGTGTCGCGGGTCTAGTCTTAATGCGCCCTGGTCGGCATCCGACCGTGCCGTCCCGCGGAGTCTCTAACCCACCGAGAGGATTTCCATGACCCTACGCGTCTCAGGCAAGAACATGGATGTGGGCGATGCACTACGAAGCCGGGCGGAAGGCCATTTCGACACTGTGGTGAAGAAGTATTTCGATGGCGGCTACACCGGCCATCTCACCCTCGAACCCGAGGGCTCGGGCTTCAACGCACTCTGCATGGTGCATCTTGATTCTGGTGCTGTGCTCCAGGCGAGCTCCTATGGCGGAGACGCCATCTCGGCATACGAGATCCTCAGCGAGACCATAGAGAAGCGCCTGCGACGATATAACCGCAAGCTCAAATCCCACCGCCGTCACGCCAATGGCGAGGATACGCTCGAGGCGCAGAGCTATGTGCTTGCCGCGCCCGAAGATTCCGACGAATGGGACGAAGATTATTCACCCCCCGTGATCGCGGAATCGACATCGAGCCTGAGGCAGATGAGCGTCGAAGAAGCAGTGATGGAACTCGATATGACCCAGGCCGATATCGTCATGTTCCGCCATGCTGGACATGGTGGACTAAATGTGGTCTACCGCCGCGCCGACGGCAACATAGGCTGGATCGATCCAGCCCTGCGGGCAAACTAAGCGCATCAGCCGTCAGGACGATATCTGGGATATTGCAATGGAACTGGCCGACATCCTCTCAGAGGAGTCCGTGCTCTTCTGCACTGACATCAAGACCAAGCACGACGTGCTGCACCGCCTCGCCGAACGTGCGTCCATCGAAACCGGGTTCACTGCCGAAGAATTGTTCGGCGCCCTCAACGACCGCGAAGCATTGGGCTCCACCGGCCTTGGCAACGGCATCGCCGTTCCACACGGCAAGTTCGCGGGCCTCAAGGGTGTCGTTGCCGTCTTCATCAAACTCAGCCAGCCGGTCGATTTCGAATCCGTGGACGATCAGCCCGTGGACCTCGTGATGATGCTGCTCGCACCCATGGGCGCCGGCGCGGATCACCTCAAGGCCCTGGCGCGCGTCGCCCGCGTGCTGCGCACCGACTCTGTCGCCGAGAATTTGCGCCGCGTCGACGATCCGGCCCGCCTCTACGCCATCCTCACCCACCCGCTGGAAGCCACCAAGGCCGCCTAACGGTGGAAACGATAAGGCCCGCATCGCTGCGGGCCTCTTTCTTTCGCGATGGCTCGCCCTAGTGCAGGGCGACGATCCCCAGATTCTTGTCCATCAGCCATTCGGCGACGGCCTCCTGGCTATCCGCGACAAGCAGCGGCGAGCCGTCGGCCGACACGACGAGCTGGAATTCTTCCTCGGCGTCGTCCTGGTCGATCTCTTCGACGAATTCAGAAAGCTTGCGGCCCGTGATCGAGCGCACATAGACAACGGCATTGCCACCCAGGGCCATGAACTGGGCGTCGGTCAGGTGGCGGAGCGGGTTGTCGAAAATCGTCTCTTCTGGTCTGTCTTGCATGATGTTCCCCTCTCTAGGCAGAACGGATTTCGATGCGTCGGCTGCGTTTTTCAGCCGGGGGCCGGATCACCGAGATAACCAGCATGCCATGTTTCAACACGGCCTCCTTCACCTCGACGCCGTCTGCGAGCAGGAAGTTCCGGTGAAACTGCCGGGCAGCGATCCCGCGGTGGAGATATTGCCGGCTCGGATCGTCCTTCTGCTTGCCGCGAACGAGCAGCTGATTGTCTTCCTGGGTGATCTCGAGTTCGCTGTGGGCAAATCCCGCCACCGCGACCGAGATCAGGAAGGTCTCGCTGCCGTCGCTTTCGACGGTGCGCTCAATATTGTAGGGCGGATACCCGTCCGCGCCCCGGCTGAGCCGGTCGATGTGCTCCTCATAGGCCTCAAAGCCCAGGAGGAACGGCGCCGAGAACATCGAGACACGAGCCATTGTGTCCGTCCTTCAATAAGCAACGCTGCCCGGCGGCCCAGGTTTCAGAAAACCTCACTGCGGCACCGCCGGATGGGTCAAATATGGGTCGGCGCGGCTCCGCCTTCAAGATTGCGCGATCATGGCTGAAACCGTTGCCGTCATCACCCCGTGCTACCAGGCCGGCCGCTGGATCGGCACCGCCGTGCGCTCGGTTCTCGCCCAGACCTACCCCCATTGGGAGCATTGGATCGTCTCCGATGACGGCACCGACTACGAGGCGCTGCTCGCCGCTGAGGGTCTGCGCGACCCCCGCCTGCGGTTCCTCTCTTCGGGCGCCGTCGGCGGCGGCGCCTCACGTGCCCGCAATACTGCGCTCGACCGGCTCGACGTGCCCTATGTCGCCATCCTCGATGCGGACGACCGCTTCAAGCCCGAAAAGCTCGCGCTCGCCGTCGAGGCCCTGCGCCATCACGCGATCGTGTCGGTGGCACTCGACGAATTCGACGAAACCGGCAACCGGCTCCGGCTGGTGGGGCAGGGGCCGGATACCGAGCTGACACCCGCCACCTACAAATGGACCTGCCTGTCGATGGATTCGATGCTCGTGTGGGACCGCCGCAAGACCGATGCGCGCTACGACCTCGAGCTCACCAACATGACCGACCTCGAGCTCCTGCTGCAGCTCTACCGGTCGGTGCCCGCCAGCTGGCATCTCGGCGCGCCCCTCCACGACTACCTCAAGCTTTCCGTCTCGATGAGCAACGGCCCCGGCGTCACCGAAAAAATGCTGCGCTCCAAGCGCGAGATTCTCCGTCGCCTTGAAACCGGGTTCTACCCAATGGCCGATCCGGGCGGCCCCGAGGGCATGGCAAGGTTCCTGCGCATCTCCCTCAAGGCGGAAGAGACGTTCGAGGCGGCCATGGCGGCGCAACCGGGCCTGCTGTTTGAGGATCATTTGGAGCCCCTGTTGCGCGCGGCGGGAACGTCCGCCTAGGGCACTGCCCCTACACCACCACGATCCCCGAATGCTTCGCCTTGTTCTCGGGCTCCACATGGATCGTGACCTGCGCATTGGTCACCGTATCGCGCAGCTTGGCCTCGATCCCGTCGCAGATTTGATGCGCGTCGGCGACGCTCAGCGTGCCCGGCACCACGAGGTGGAACTCGATGAAGATCGTGCGCCCGGCCTGCCGCGTGCGGATGTCGTGCGCTTCGATCGCGCCCTCGGCATTGGCGGCAATCGTGTCGCGGATCAGCGCCATCGTCGCCGGATCGACCGCCACATCCATCAGCCCGATTACGCTCTCACGGATCAGTTGCCAGCCCGACCAGAGGATGGCGAGCCCCACCAGCACCGCAAGGATCGCATCCAGCTGGTGGTAGCCCGTGACGATCACCAGCAGCACGCCCACCAGCACGCCCACGGTCGAGACCACGTCCGTCGCGAGGTGCTTCCCGTCCGCACTCAGCGATGCGGACCGCTCGCGCGTGCCGGTGCGGATCAGGTACCAGGCCCAGAGAGCATTGAGCACCGTCGCGCCGGCCGAGACGCCAATGCCCACCGGATCGGCAACCAACGGCGTCGGCGCCACAAAGCCCTGCCACGCCCGCGTGAAAATCAGCAGCGCCGCAACCGCGATGAAGATGCCGATCACCACCGCCGAGAAATATTCGGCCTTGCCGTACCCATAGGGCAGGCTTGCATTGGCCGGCCGCGCGGCGAGGCGTACGGCCACCAGCGCGACGATCGCCGTCACGACATTGACCACGCTCTCGAGTGCATCGGAATAGAGCGCGATCGAGCCCGTCAGCCAGGCCGCCAGCGCCTTGAGCGCCAGCACGGCGACGCCGATCGCGAGGCTGCCCCATGCGACGCGCGCAATCACTGCCGATGCCGAGTCGTCAACCATGCCTCGCGCCCCTTCCACGACGCGCATAGCCGCCCGCGCGGGACTGCACAAGTCACTGAATCTGCGAATGATTTCCAACCGCATTCGCATGTGGCCAAGTGCTTGATTGACCACGCGGATTGCCTCCGCCTACAACGAGCCTGCGCGGCAGCCGTCATGACGCGGCTGGGACACACGTCCGGTGCGGTCGACCCAAATCGGGGACCAATTCCGGAGCTGCGGAGGAAAAATGACCGACCTGCCTATTCTGCCACCGCAGACCGGCGTGATGCTTTGCGGCCATGGCAGCCGCAATCAACTCGCCGTCCGGGAATTCTCCGTCCTCGCCGCAGCACTCTCGAGCCGCCTTCCGGACGTTCCGGTTGAGTATGGCTATCTCGAATTCGCCAATCCGGTGATCCATCAGGGCCTCGACCGGTTGCGCGCGCAGGGGATCAAGCAGGTGCTCGCCGTCCCCGGCATGCTGTTCGCGGCCGGCCACGCCAAGAACGATATTCCAGCCGTCCTCAGGACCTACGAGGCGGCGCATCCGGGCCTCCGCATCACCTATGGCCGCGAGCTCGGCGTCGACACCAGAATGCTGCGCGCCGCTTCCGACCGCATCCGCGAAGGCCTCGCCCAGTCGCCCCGCGATATCCCGCTGACCGACACGCTGCTGCTCGTCGTCGGCCGCGGTGCCTCCGACCCCGACGCCAATTCCAACGTCGCAAAGATCATGCGCATGCTGTGGGAAGGCATGGGCTTCGGCTGGGGCGAGGTGGCTTACTCCGGCGTCACTTTCCCGCTCGTCACGCCCGCCCTCGATCATGCGGCAAGGCTCGGCTACCGCCGTATCGTGGTCTTCCCCTATTTCCTGTTCACGGGGGTGCTCGTCAAACGTATCTACGACGCCGCCGAAGAGGCGCAGGCGCGCTACCCCAATATCGAGATCCTGAACGCCCCCTATCTCGATGACCACCCGCTGGTCATCGACACCTTCATCGACCGCATCCGCGAAATGCTCGTCGGCCAGAACCTCATGAACTGCGCCCTTTGCAAATATCGCGAGCAGGTCCTGGGCTTCGAAGCCGAGATCGGCCTCAA
>JBIQKK010000083.1:0-11754 GCA_044506585.1 Hyphomicrobiales bacterium | reverse complement strand
GCCGCCACCGGGAGCCGCAGGGCGATCCGGCGCCGGCGCTTGTCCCCGTCGCGCCTCCTGCCACAAATTCGCATCGAGAAGCGTTACAGATGTCCATGGCCACGCCCTTCCTCGAGCGAAACCTTCGCATCGCCCCCATCGACGTCTACATCGATCCGCCTGAGCCGCAGGCCCGCGCGATCGTCACGCACGGCCACGCCGATCACGCGCGCTATGGCCACGGCGCGGTGCTCGCGACACCCGACACCATCGCCATCATGAAAGCCCGCTACGGCGACGACGCCGCCGGCCGCTGGGACGCGCTGCCCTTCGGCGAAACGCGCATGATCGATGGCGTCGCGGTCTCGCTCCATCCCGCCGGCCATATCCTCGGTTCCGCGCAGGTGCGCCTCGAACACAACGGCCAGCGCATCGTCGTCACCGGCGACTACAAGCGCCTGCCCGATCGTACCGCGCAGCCCTTCGAGCTCGTCGAATGCGACCTGCTCGTCACCGAAGCCACCTTCGGCCTGCCGGTGTTCCAGCACCCCGCCCCCGCCACCGAGATCGCCCGCCTGCTCCACTCGGTGGCCGCCTTCCCCGAACGCGCCCATGTCATCGGCTGCTACGCCCTCGGCAAGGCCCAGCGCGTCATCTCGCTGCTGCGCGAAGCCGGCTACGACGCGCCGATCTACCTCCACGGCGCCATGATCCGCCTGTGCGAACTCTACGTCGAACGCGGCATCCCCCTCGGCGAGCTTCGCCATTCCCTCGACATCCCCAAGGCGGAACTTGCCGGCCGGATCGTCATCGCCCCGCCCTCCGCCATCAAGGATCGCTGGTCGCGCCGCCTCCCCGACCCGGTCCTCGCCGTCGCCTCGGGCTGGATGAGCGTCAAGCAGCGCGCGCGCCAGTCCGGCGTCGAGCTCCCCCTCGTCATCTCCGACCACGCCGACTGGAACGAGCTGCGCGACACCATCACCGCCACGGGCGCCGACACCGTCTGGGTCACCCATGGCCGCGAGGATGCCCTCGTCTACTGGAGCCGGCAGCAGGGCCTCGCCGCCGAACCGCTGAACATCGAGGCCTACGAGGACGGCCCCGAAGACGGCATCGGGGACGAGCCATGAAGAAGTTCGCCCAGCTGCTCGAGCTCCTCGCCCTCACCCCCTCGCGCAACCGCAAGATCGAAGCGCTGACGCAGTATTTCGCCACCACGCCCGATCCCGACCGCGGCTATGCCCTTGCGATCCTCACCGGGGCGCTGACCTTCAAGAACGTCAAGCCCGCCATCCTGCGCGACGTCGTGACCCGCGAAGTCGATCCCGTGCTGTTCGGCATGAGCTACGACTATGTCGGCGACCTCGGCGAAACCATCGCGCTCATCTGGCCCCATCACGGCGCCACCGAAGATTTGCCCTCGCTCACCGAACTCATCGAGCTGTTCAACACGACGAGCAAGTCCGAGCTCCCTGCCCTCATCGCTTCGCTGCTGACCCGCGCCGGAATCAACGAGCGCTGGGCCCTGGTGAAACTCGCGACCGGGGCCCTGCGGATCGGCCTCAGCGCGCGCCTCGCCAAGACCGCCCTCGCCAATATGAGCGGCCGCGACCTGCAGGAGCTCGAGGAAATCTGGCACGGCATGGTCATGCCCTACACCGAGCTGTTCGCCTGGCTCGACCACAGGGCCGACCGGCCGGACATCGATCACACTTCGCGCTTCCACCCCATGATGCTGTCCAACCCCATCGACGAGGAAAAGGATCTCGCAGTTCTGGACCCCGCCGACTTCGCTGCCGAGTGGAAATGGGACGGCATCCGCGTCCAGCTGATTTTGGGACAGGGCAAGGTCTCGCTGTTCTCGCGGACCGGCGACGACATCGCCGGCGCCTTCCCCGACCTGGTCGACAACGTCTTCGGCGAAGCCGTGCTCGACGGCGAGCTGCTCGTCGGCCGCGATTTCGAACCCGACCTGTTCAACGCCCTCCAGCAGCGCCTCAACCGCAAGGTCGCCTCGCAAAAACTGATGGACGAGTTCCCCGCCTTCGTGCGCGTCTATGATATGCTGTTCGACGGTAAGGACGATATCCGGCCGCTCCCCTGGACGGAGCGCCGGGCCCGTCTGGAGGCATGGTTTGCGCGCAACCCCCAGCGCCGCCTCGACCTCTCCGAAGTCCTCTCTTTTGAGGACTGGCCCGCGCTGGCCGAAATGCGCCGCCGCGGCGCCGCCGAGCACGGCCATGAAGGCGTCATGCTCAAGCTGCGCACGTCGCCCTACGTCCCCGGCCGCCCCAAGGGCCTGTGGTTCAAATGGAAACGCGACCCCAACGTCGTCGACGCCATCCTGATGTACGCCCAGCGCGGCCACGGCAAGCGATCGTCGTTCTACTCCGACTACACCTTCGGCGTCTGGAAGGGCAACGAGATCGTCCCCATCGGCAAGGCCTATTTCGGCTTCACCGACGAAGAGCTCAAGCAGCTCGACAAATGGGTCCGCAACAACACCGTCGCTGCCTTCGGTCCCGTCCGCGAAGTGAAAAAGGAACTCGTCTTCGAAGTCGCCTTCGATTCCGCCCAAGCCTCCACCCGCCACAAATCCGGCGTCGCATTACGCTTCCCCCGTATCAACCGCATCCGCTGGGACAAGCCGGCTACAGAGGCCGCAACCCTTGCCGATATGCAGATCTTCCTCGAGGCCACCTGATGTCATCGCAATCGATCGAACGCAAAGTCCAGGATTTGACCCGCCGCATGCAGGACGCGGCCGAAGCCGAAGACTTCGAGCTCGCCGCGCGCCTGCGCAATGAGATCGAGGCACTCAAGGGCGCCTCGGTTCGCAAGCCCCCGCCCGGCCAGATGGGGCTGGGCACCAACATTCCCGTCGCAAAACCACCCCAGGGCTGGAAGCGGCCCAAAAAGCCCGACCCGCTCACCACGCACGTCAAGCGAGGCCGATAAAATCTTTCATTGTCCTGACGCCGGAAAGATTTGCGAAACCACCCCACCACAGAGTCGTGTGGCATGATCTCATCGCGGGTACTCCGGTTGGAGAATCTTCATAGTCTCGGCGTGGAGTGGACTCCATACTTAGAGGAAAGCTGTCCAGGATGGACGTCCCGGGGATTATCGACCAAGCGGGAGCCGACTATGTGGCCCTCGCCGCCAACGAAATTGATCACGCGGTTCTTGTCACCGACGTGGACGGCCGCATCGTCTACGCGAACCGCGCGTTCCACAGCATGTTCGGCTACCGCCAGGGCGACATGGAAGGCCATCGCGCCGAGGAGCTGCTCGCCGCCGAAGGCTTTGATGCCGGCATCATGCAGCGCATTTCGCGCGAGTTGCGGGAGGGTCGCAGCTTCGAGGAAGAAGTGCCCCTTCTCGCCCGAAAGGGTGACGTTCTGTGGATGTCGACCGTCGTCAAGCCGCTTCGCAACGATAACGACGAGCTTGCGCACTACCTGCTCGTGTTCTCCGACATCAACGACAGCAAGCACATTCAGAGTCTGCAGCGCGACGTGCTCGAAGCGATCGCGCACGACAAGCCCATCCGGGATGTCATGGACCTCCTCTGCCGGCGCGTGGAGCTCATCGCCCCCGACGTCGTCTGCTCCATACTCGCAATCGACGAGGACCGGTGCTTGCGCCCTCTCGCCTCACCCTCCCTCCCACCGCATTTCAGCGCGGCGATCGATGGCGTCGCCATCGGCCCCAGGCACGGATCGTGCGGCACCGCAGCCTGGCGCGGCGAGCCGGTCATTGTCGAAGATATCGAGAACGATCCCCTGTGGGAGGACTTCAAGGGCCTGCCGCTGCCGCTCGGCCTTTTGGCCTGCTGGTCCAGCCCCATTACCCTGCGCAGTGGGCGCGTGGGCGGAACCTTTGCCTTCTACTACCGGCAGAAGCGCGGCCCGAGCGTCTGGCACGAAACCATCGTCCGGGCTTGCGTCAACCTCTGCGCGGTCGCCCTTGAGCGCGACGAAGCGACCGCCCGGATTGCTCGCCTCGCCTACTACGACAACCTGACGGGCCTGCCCAATCGCGCCAAACTGCGCGAAGAGATGGAGGCCGCGTTCGACTACGCCGAGGCGCCGCGCGCCGCGCTGCTGTTCATCGACATCGATCACTTCAAGGACGTCAACGACACGCTCGGCCATTCCGTCGGCGACAGCTTTCTCAAGGAGATAGCCGACCGCATCGTCGCGGCCGTCTGGGACGTGGATATCGTTTGCCGCCACGGTGGTGATGAGTTCGTTGTTCTGCTCGCCGGAGCCGATGCGGCCCGCGCCCGTACCGTGGCCGAGGCGTTGCTCGAACGCATCGGCAAGCCGGTCCGCGTCGAGGGCGTAACCCTGCCGGCATCGGCGAGCATTGGCATCAGCCTATGCCCCGAGAACGGCTCGGATACCGCCACGCTCATGCGCAACGCCGACATGGCCATGTACCGCGCCAAGGGCGAAGGGCGGAGCACCTACCGCTTCTTCGATCCCGAAATGAATCGCATGGCGCAGGATCGCCTCCTGCTCGGCGCCCTGTTCCGCGACGCAGTCGCCGAGCGTCAGATCGGCCTTGCGTATCAACCCCAGATCGATGCGATGACCGGGCAAGTTGCGGGTGTGGAAGCTCTCGCCCGCTGGACCCACCCGGCGCTCGGGCCGATCCCCCCGGGCCGCTTTATCCCGCTTGCCGAGGACTGCGGCCTGATCGAAACGCTCGGCGACTACTGCCTCGACCAGGCCTGCGCACAAATGCGCAACTGGGAAGACGCGGGATTCGAAGTTCCCCATCTGGCGGTCAACATCTCGGCCATCCAGTTCCGCAATCCGACCTTCCCCGACACGGTTTCAGCCCGTCTCTCGGCGCACAATCTCGCCCCGTCCCGCCTCACGATCGAAGTCACCGAAAGCGTCATGATGGACGCCTATCCCACCGCCGTCGCCAATGCCCGGCGGCTCAGCGAAATGGGCGTGACCATCTCCATGGACGATTTCGGCACCGGCTATTCGAGCCTCTCGCACCTCGCCAAGCTCCCCGTGACCGAACTCAAGATCGACCGCAGCTTCATGTCCGATCTGGAGGAGAACGAGGCGGTACAGGCTCTCGTGACGGCAGTGATCCGCATCGGCGAGACGCTCCGGCTGCGTGTCGTGGCTGAAGGCGTCGAAACGCTGGCGCAGCGACGCTTCCTGGAAGCTTTGGGTTGCCACGTCTTGCAGGGCTATCTCTTCGCCGAAGCCATGGCTCCCGCCGACTTCACGACTTGGCTGGACGGCCATGCAGAAAGGGCCAGCATTCGCGGTGCGGCCTAGCTTGTCTGCGCCAGTCGCTCCGCCGCAAGCTTGCGAATTTCGCCCAACTCGCCGATCGTCGTCTGCAGGTCGTGCAGCTGCTGCTCGAGCATCTTCATCCGCTTGTCGACCATCTCGACCAGCTTGCTCACCTGCGCATGCTGCGAGCGGTCGGCATCATAAAGGCTCAGATACTCCGATATATCTCGCAGCGAGAACCCCAGCCTCTTCCCGCGCAGGATCAGGATCAGGCGGGCGCGATCGCGGCGACGGAACACCCGTGTCGAGCCCACCCGCTCCGGATTCAGCAGTCCCTTGGCTTCGTAGAAGCGGATGGCCCGTGTCGAAATGCCGAATTCCCGCGCTAGATCGGCGATCGCGAACAGGTCGCGATTTTCGCTCTCAGGCCGGTTCACTCGCGTTCCCCTTCATGGCCTTGTACTCATCGCGCAGTTCCTTCTTCGACAGCTTGCCGATCAATGTTTTCGGCAGCTGGTCCTTGAAGATGATCTCCCGCGGCATTTCAAGCTTGTTAAGGCGTTCGCCGATGAACTTCTTCAGTTCCTGCTCGGTAATCGCTTGCCCTTCCTTGAGCTTGACGAACGCCACGGCCGCCTCCCCGCGATACTCATCCGGAACGCCGATGACATTGGCCTCATCCACCGCCGGATTGGCGAGCAATGCCTCCTCGATGGTGCGGGGATAGATGTTGAAGCCGGACGATATGATGAGGTCCTTGATGCGATCGACGAGGAAGACATAACCATCCTCATCGACGTAGCCGACGTCGCCGGTGCGCAGCCACCCATCCATGAATGCATCGGCGCTGGCCTGCTCATTATCGAAATATCCCAGCATGACCTGCGGCCCCTTCACCTGCAGTTCACCCCGTTCGCCAAGCTTGGCGATCGCGTTGGTCTCGATATCGATAAAGCGTACGTCGGTTGCAGGGAGCGGCATCCCTATCGACATCGGCTTGGACGGCACGCGCAGCGCCGCGCAGCAGACAACAGGCGAGGCTTCGGTAAGGCCGTAGCCCTCAGCCACGATTGCCTTGGATATTTTGCTGAAATTGGTCCGCGTCTCAGCTGGCAGCGCCGCACCGCCCGATATGACCACCTCGACGCAGTCCAGTGCCCTGCGATCCTCGTCCTTCACTTTGCTCAGGGCCTGGATGAGTGTCGGTACCGCCGGCAACACGTTGGGCTTGGTCCGTCGCAGGAGATCGAGAAAACCCTTGAGCTCGAAGCGCGGCATCATCACGACCTGCGTGCCGTTGCAAAGCGGCACGTTGAGGCACACCGTCATCGCGAAAATGTGGAAAAACGGCAGGATCGCCACAACCTTGCTGGGCGGATAGAACAGGCCACAGCCCCACGCATCGATCTGGCTCATATTGGCCGCGATGTTGGCATGGCTCAGCATCGCGCCCTTCGGCAGGCCGGTCGTGCCGCCGGTATACTGCTGCACTGCCACGTCCTTTACGGTGTCGATCACGACCGGCGTGGGCTTGTCGTTGCGCGCAATCAGATCCGCATACCACGCGCAAGCTCCCGCGACCGAGGACCTCCCGACGTCGGCCAAGTCCTTTCGCTTGACGATCGAATAGAGGACGCGCTTGAGACCGGGCAACGCCGTCGGGAAGTGGCACACGATGAGTTTCTTGACGTGTCCCGCTTGGACCAGCGCCTCGGCCTTCTCGAAAATCTGCTGCAAATCCAGCGTGACAAGAATATCGGCGCCGGCATTGGACGTGATGTGCGAAAGCTCATGCACCGTATAGAGCGGGTTGCAATTGACCACCGTGCCGCCCGCCAGCAGGACCCCGTAATAGGCGACCGCATAGAACGGCGTATTGGGCAGCAGCAATGCGACCCGGCTGCCCTTTCCAACGCCGTACTGGCTCTGCAATGCACCCGCGAAGGCGGTTATCGCACGCGACAACTCGCCGAACGTGGTCTTGCCGCCCAGAAAATCGAGCGCCACCGCATCTGGGTTCTTCGCGCACGCAGCGATGACCTGATCGTGAACAGGGGTGAGATTGAGATCGATGTCCCAGGTGATGCCCTCGGGATAGTGGTCGATCCATGGGCGCGGATGGGCCATTGATTCACTCGCCAAATTCGATCCCTCCTCGGACTTTGCTCTTGTCGTCAGACTAGAGCATGGGGTTCCCTAAGCGTCAAATCACTTACCTTAGGGCAGATTGCTCCCGCGCGGGAAACGAGGCCGCCCGGCAGGGCCTGCGGCAAGACCCCTCATTTTGCCGCGACAGGATGGGTGGCTTCTTCGGCCCACGGGTATATCGTTGTCCGGCCGACCCCCTTTTGCTTGTGCGGGTCCCGTTATTGACGCGCACCCACGGGAGCGGCATCTTGTCGACAAGATGCATGCAAAAAAGCGTGCGTCACCAACAGGGAGTCACAACGATCATGCACAAGGTCATCAAGATAACGGCGGGACTTGCGCTTGCGCTCGCGTTCGGCGCTCCGGCTATCGCGCAAGACAATCTGACGATTGGCATCATGGTCCCGACCACCGGGTCGGAGGCGACGTACGGCCAGGATATGGCCAATGCCGTGGATCTGGCCATCGACGAGATTAACGCAGCCGGCGGCCTTCTGGGTAAGCAGGTGTCCTCGATCGTGGGCGATGACGGCTGCGACGCGCAGGTCGCCGTGAATGCAGCGAGCAAGCTCGCATCGTCCGGCGTGGTCGGCATTGTGGGCGGCTACTGCTCGGGCGCCACCATTCCCACCCTCAAGATTTATGGCGACGCCAACCTGCCCATGATCATCCCGGCGGCCAATTCCACCCTGCTGATCCCGGAGAACCCGGGTAACGCCTTCATGATCAACTCGACCGGCAACGACCAGGTCAAGAAGGCGATCGAATACTTCAACGCAAAGGGCGTGAAGTCGATCTCGATCGTCAACCAGGGTGATGCCTACTCGCAGGACCTTGCCGACCTGACCAGGAAGGAATGGGAAGCGGCCGGCAACACGGTGACCAGCTTCGAAACCACCAACAAGGGCGAGCAGGACTACTCTGCCGTGGTCACGTCGATCACCTCGGGCAACCCCGATGCAGTGTTCTGGACGGCCTACTATGCGGATGGTGGCCTCCTGATCCGCCAGTTGCGTGAGCGCGGTTATCAGGGCCTGATCGCCGTGGGTGACGGCTCCAACTCCCCCGAGCTGTTCAAGATCGCGGGTCCCGCAGCCGAAGGCGTGATCGCCTTCTCGAACCCAACCGCCGAGTTCCTGCCCGAGGCCAAGGCTTTTGCCGACGCGTACCAGGCAAAATACGGTGCCGCTCCCGGCCCCTACTCGACCCTCAGCTACGACGCCATGAAGCTCCTCGGCTGGGCGATCAGCACGGCCGGCACGACCGACGCGGACAAGGTGATCGAGACGCTCCAGGGCGCCAACTTCACCGACACCATTTCGGGCCCGATCTCGTTCACGCCCGAAAAGACCCTCGCTCGCTCCAACTTCGTCGTGCTCGAAGGCAAGGGCGGCGCCTGGACTCTGGCTCAGTACTGAACCGCCACGTCCTGCCACAATCGATGGATCGGCGTTGTGACGCCGGTCCATTTGTCTGCAGCGAGGCGAGAACTGGAGGATCGACCGCCCCATGACGGTCTTTGACCTGTTCCTACAGCAGTTGTTGAACGGGATCGTTCTGGGGTCCTTCTACGCGCTCGTCGCGCTCGGCTACACGATGGTCTTCGGTGTCGTGAAGCTGCTGAACTTCGCCCATGGCGAATTGTATATGGTCGGCGGGTTTGCCGGATTCCTGGTGCTGTCGTTCCTCTCGCCCTTCCTCGGCGCGGGCTGGCTCGGTGTCGCGATATCGATGCTGTGCGCCATGATCGCCGTCGGCTTCTTCGGCGTCGTGATTGAGCGCGTCGCCTATGCACCGATGCTGTCGGCACCGCGGTTGTCGATCCTCATCACTGCACTCGCCGTGTCGCTGGTGCTCCAGAATGGCATGCTGGCGCTGACCAAAGGCCAGTACGTTCCGTTCGGCGCTGCCTTCGGTTTCGGCGGGATCAACCTCGGCAAGCTCTTCATCAGCTACAATCAGATGGTGCTGGTCGGGGTGGCCGCGGCTCTGATGATCGGCCTCGAGGTTTTCGTCTCGCGCACTCAATATGGCCGTGCCATGCGTGCCGTGTCCGTCGACAAGGACATGTGCCGCTTGATGGGCATCAACGTGAATGCCGTGATCGCCGTCACTTTCTTCGCCGGCTCTGCGCTCGCGGCCGCCGCGGGGACCATGGCCGGCGCCTATTATGGCTCCCTTTGGTACTTCATGGGCTTCCTTATCGGCCTCAAGGCGTTCACCGCCGCGGTGATCGGCGGGATCGGCTCGATCCCCGGCGCCATGTTGGGCGGATTGATCCTCGGCCTGCTTGAATCGTTCGGCACGATGATCCCCGGCGTCGGCAGTGGCTGGAAGGATGTCTTCTCTTTCACCGTGCTGATCCTGGTGCTCGTGTTCAAGCCCACCGGTCTTCTCGGCAAGCCAGAGCAGGAGCGCATGTGATGGCGCGGCTTCCTGCACGTCCGAGCGCCTGGGGCGGCCTGTCCCGTATCCTCGATACTCCGGCCAAACAGGCTGTTGCCATCGGCGTCATCCTGCTCGTGATGGTGGTGCTGCCATTCGTTACCAGCGACTACATCACGGTGATCGTCACCCACGCGATGCTCTACGTCGTCCTGGCGCTCGGGCTTAACATCGTGGTGGGTTATGCTGGCCTGCTCGACCTGGGGTTCGCGGCCTTCTTCGCGGTAGGCGCGTATACGGTCGGAATCACGACGCAGTATTTCGATCTCAATTTCTGGCTGGCTCTGCCGCTCGCAATCGTCTTTGCGATGATTGCAGGGGTGATCATCGGCACGCCCACTTTGCGGCTGCGCTCGGACTATCTCGCGATCGTCACGCTCGGTTTTGGTGAGATCGTCCGCCTGACGGCCCGAAACCTCCGCGAGACCGGCGGCGCGAGCGGTATCCGGGGCATCGATTCACCTTGGATCTTTGGGTACCACGTTCAGAGCAATATCGATTTCTATTTTGTGTTTCTCGCGCTGGCAGTGATCGGCGTCATCGTCTCCGTGCGCCTCGCCAACTCACGGCTGGGTCGCGCGTGGCTCTATGTGCGGCACGATGAGGACGCCGCAGAAGCGATGGGCATCGGACGCGTGCGGGTAAAGCTCGCTGCATACGTTGTGGGCGCCATATACGGGTCGATCGGCGGTGCATTCTTTGCGGCGAACCTGGGCGCAATCTCGCCTGAGAGTTTCTCGTTTCGCCAATCGGTCGAAATCCTGATGGTGGTGATCCTGGGTGGGATCGGCAAGATCCCCGGCGTCATCCTCGGAGCCTTCATCGTGATCCTGGGCCCCGAGCTGCTGCGTGGCGTGGGAGATCTGCGATACCTGATCTTCGCGGTCGGCCTGCTGCTCATCATGTTGTTCCGCCCCAGTGGCATCTGGCCGGCGCGGGGAGGTGGCAAATGAGCCTTCTCTCACTCAAGGGCGTCAGTCTCGGCTTTGCCGGATCGCAAGTACTGAGCAACGTCGATTTCGACGTCCCCGCCAATTCGCTGGTCAGCCTGATCGGGCCCAACGGCGCGGGGAAGACCTCGCTCTTCAACTGCATCACCGGGTTTTATAAGCCCCAGTCCGGATCGATCACGCTCGACGGCACGGAAACCCTCCGCCTGAAACCGCATCAGGTGACCCGCCTGGGCATCGCACGCACCTTCCAGAACGTGCGGCTGTTCCGCGAGATGACGGTGCTCGAAAACGTGATGTCGGGCCAGCATTGCCGGACCAGTGCAGGAATAGTCGATGCGATCCTGCGGCTGCCGGCGCAGCGGCGCGAAGAAGCCGCGATCGCTGCTTTCGCGGAAGAATGCCTGAGCTTTGTGGGCATCACGGATGGCTGGGACCGTGTGGCGACCACTCTTGCCTATGGCTGGCAACGGCGCGTGGAAATCGCCCGCGCGCTCGCGACACAACCGCGACTGCTGCTGCTGGACGAGCCGGCGGCGGGACTCACCTCGAGCGAGAAGGAAGAACTGATCGGCCTCATCGGACGCATCCGCGACGAACGCGGCATCGCGGTGCTGCTGATTGAACACGACACGGGACTCGTCATGCGCATCTCCGAGCGCATCAGCGTTCTGGACCACGGCGTGATGATCGCTGAGGGATCGCCCAGAGAGATCCAGTCCAACCCTCGGGTGATCGAAGCCTATCTCGGTGTCGAGGAGGCTGACCTTGACATCTGAGATCATCCTGCAGCTCGAGGGAGTTGCGAGCGCCTACGGCAAGATCGACGCGGTCAAAGGCATCGATTTGGAAGTCAAGCGCGGCCAGATCGTGACTTTGCTCGGAGCCAACGGTGCCGGCAAGACCACGACCCTCAAGACGATCTCCGGTCTCGTGCGCGCCAAGGCGGGCCGCGTGCTGTTCGA
>JBIQKK010000082.1:6718-11802 GCA_044506585.1 Hyphomicrobiales bacterium | reverse complement strand
ACCAACCACTTCCACGTGCTGGGCGTGTATCCGGCGGGCAAGCCGTAGGGGCGGGGGACGCTGAAGGTGCTGGGCAGGGCATCACCCTCACCCGGCCTTCATGAGTCGCGGATCGTCGTGGTTGTCGACGCCAGAGGCACGGGATCGCCTGTCGTCCTCAGCGGGAGGCGAGTGGGATCCCTGCTTTCGCAGGGATGACACCGGGGTGGGCGTCCACCTCCATGACGTTCTTGGGGATTCACACCGTCCTTCGTTGATGCGGCCCCACCCTCATCCGCCCTTCGGGCACCTTCTCCCGTCAAGGGAGAAGGCCAAGGAACCGCGACCTCCCTTATCAGCTACATTCGCAGTCATGACCCCCTTCTCCCCTGGTGGGAGAAGGTGGATCGGCCGAAGGCCGAGACGGATGAGGGGGAGGCCACGAGCACGGGATCGTGTCTCGTTCTCAGCTGGAGAGTTGCGTTCCTGCTTCTAGATGCATCTGGATGGTGGGAAGGCCAAGGACCCGGGAGGCTGGCGGCCCAAACGCATCCGGCACGCAGCCCGCCTACAGATCCTTTTCGGCGAGTTCGCGGAAGGCGTCGGGGACCGAGCGGGCGCCTTCGAGGACGACGTTGGCGTAGCCGATGGCTTCCCAGCCGAAGCGGGTGCGGACCTTGTCCATCGCCTTGTCGGCCATCCAGCGCGAGGCGCCGCGCCGCGTGCCCGGGCGGCGCGCTTCGCCGGCAAGGCCCATGCTGAGCTCGAGCTGCAATACGGGCTGGAACTCGAGATGCGAAACCGAGATCGCGAGCAGCGAGATGGTCGCTTCGCGCGGATGGTCGCGCAGCACGCCCGCAACGAGATCCTCGGCAATCTCGGTGACGATGCTCGTGGCGGCGACGGGCGCATCCAGAGTGAGGGCGCGCGTCACGGCACGCATGTCGGAAAAGCGCACGCGCACCGTGACGGTCCGGCCGGCGAGCGATTTGGCGCGCAGGCGCGAACAGATGCGGTCGGCCAGCATGCGCAGCGTCGGCCCGATGATCCTGCCGATCGCCGGCTTCTTGCCGAGCGCCGCCTGCGCGCCGGCCGAGCGGGCGCGCCGGTCCATGTCGATGGAGCGCGGATCGCGGTTGAACGACAGCGCCTTGAGCTTTTCGCTGGCGGCGGGACCGAGCAGCCGCTCGAGCGACTGGCCCGGCGTCGCCGCGAGCTGGCCGATGGTGGTGACGCCGATATTGGCGAGACGCGCCTTGGTCGCGGGCCCCACACCCCACATCAGTTCCACGGGGAGATTGTGCAGGAACTCGAGCTCGGTCGCCGGATCGATGAAGCAGAGGCCATCGGGCTTGGCGACCTGCGAGCCGATCTTGGCGAGATGCTTGGTGCGCGCAACGCCGATGGAGATGGCGAGCCCGATCTCGTCGCGCACGCGCTTGCGGATGGTCTGCGCGACGGCGAGCGGTGGGCCGAACAGGTGCGCGGTCCCCGCGACGTCGGCGAAGGCCTCGTCGATCGAGATGCGCTCGACGAGCGGCGTGTAGTCGTCGAGGATCGCGATCGCGGCGTCGCCCAGGCGCTGGTATTCCTTGAAGTGACCGGGCACGAAGATGAGCTCGGGGCAGAGCTTTTTGGCCTCGCGGCCGGACATGGCGCCGCGCACGCCGAACCGCTTGGCTTCGTAGGAACAGGCGAGCACGACGCCCCCGCCGACGGCGATGGGCTTGCCCCTCAGCGCGGGGTCCAGCAATTGCTCGACCGACGCATAGAAGGCGTCGAGGTCGGCATGAAGGATGGTCGCCTCGGCTTCCATCGCGCGGTTCTCTGTTGGAACGAAAGGAGAACAGAAGGGCCGCGGCGAGTCAAGCCGCGGGTGCGCGCCGGGGGGCAGCGCCCGGTTCGCGGCTGGCGGCATCGTTGCCAGACACGGCTTGAGCGACTAGCCTTTCATCGAACATGTGGGGGGACGGGGGACGCATGCTGAAGACAGCCGGGATCGCGCTTGCCGTGCTGGTGAGCGCGCCGTCGGTGGCGCAGGAGATCGTCGAGGCCATTCCGCCCGAACCCTTCACCGAACATTTCGACCGCAACGCCGATGTGTCGGGCGCGCGGCTTGTGGGGCTGCAGCTGGGGGCGAGTGCACCACTCGTCGGCCCGCTCTACGTCCGGCTCGATTCGCCGGCGGCGGCCCTCTGCGTGCGCACGATCAGCCAGGACGGACGATACTCGGCGGCCAATCCATTTGCCGTTCCCGCCGCGAGCGCTCCAGCGGTCGTGCGGATCCCGGCAATTTCGCAGCACTATGTGAGCGAACTCGGCCAATATGCACCGGGCGCGGTGGCCGTGCGGATATTTGCGGCCGCCGACGCCGACTGCAATCCGGCCAACGCGACCAACCTGCCCTATAGCGGCAGCCCCGAACCGGCGGCGACGCTGGTGGCGCTGGTCAACGGACGAAGCTTCAGCGGGCGGCTCGAACTCAAGGCCGACGACGGGGCGGTGCTCGCCGCCGCCGAGTGCGCGCAGGCGGGCGACAGCGCGCGCATTGCCTACGACATGTCGTGCAGCGCGACATTGCCCGCCGGCCCGGCACGGAACGGCACGCTCAGCCTCGTCTTCAACGATGGCTTTGCCGATGAGGTCTACGACTATCAGATCGCGCTGCCGGCCATGGCTGCGCAATGAAGCCCGTGTTCAAGCTGCCCGCGCTGCGGCCACTGCCCAAATCCGGCGCGACCGTGCTGTGGGTTTCGCTCGGCGTCTCCGTGGTGTTGCTCGGACTGTTGACGCTGGTGCCCAAGAAGGCCCCGCTCGTGATGTTCGAGCTCGTCGCGGAATATCTCGAGCAGCAGGTCTCCCGTCCGGAGCTTTCGGCCATCGCGCTGCGCGGCGCGACGATCTCGGCGCCCGCGGGCTGCGAGACCGTGCTGGGCGCGGACCGCAGCTTTGCGGGTGTCGTGCAGCCGCCGGTCGGCAGCCGCGTCGCCTATGCGTGGCGCCCCGATGGCGTCGCGATCGGGATCGACGCGCCGGAGGGAGCGGCCATCAAGCTGACGGCCGACGGCGAGGCCGAATGCGTACTCGACGCCGACAACGTCTTCTTCGCGCTGCGCTCGCCGCCGCCGGGAACGCCCCTGCCGCTCGCCGGTGCGACCGAGATCGGCCGCGAATTCGGCGTCGCGATGACGGGTGGGGGGACGGGTCGAGACCTGCTGCGCGCGGGCTCGTTCCAGGTGTTCGGCCGCTCGATCGCGCCGTGGGCGTCGGACGTGCTCTACCCGATCACCGACAACGCGATTTCGATCCCCGCGGGGAGCCGGCTCAGCGTCGCCTCCAGTGCAGGCACCGAGCGGCCCCTGTTCGGCGTCGTGGCATATACGCCGGAAGGATTCGAGATCTCGGCCACGGCCGACGCCAACCAGATCAGCCTCTTCCGGCCGGGTGCGAACCTGCAGACCGAGCGCTTTGCCTTCGGTGTGTTCTCCGATTTCTTCGGCGACCCGCAGATCGGCGTAATCTTTTTCTTCTTTTTCATCGCGACCACGGTGTTCCAGATCGTCACGAGCTGGGTGGGCACCTGGCGCGAGCCGCGGGAGGCCAAATCGTGAGGTGGTGGACGGCAATCGCGCTGGCCGTCGCGCTGAGCGGTGCACCTGCGGCGCAGGCCGAACGCGTGTTCGTCTCGGCCAGCAGCGAGGAGCAAGGCCACGGCTGGCTGTTCGGCGCCGAGTGGGACGGCAAGGTCGCGTGCTGGATCGCCGTGCCCCGCCACGTCGTGCGCGAGCGTGGCGGCGACGGGTTGCTGCCGTTCAACTTCGTGACGGCGACGGGGCGCACGGGCGATACCGGAACGCCGTTCTGGATCGGGGACGTCGAAGGCGCGGTCGATGCGGCGAGCGGACAGCAGGACCTGGCATTCGCGCTCGTCGCCTCCGGCGGCGGGGACTGCCGGTCGCGCCTGGGGCTTCCCGACTATGCTTATGCCGGGTTCATCGAATCGATCGACCAGCTCACGACGTGGAGCATGTCGCCCACGAGCTACGGCCCGTTCTCGCTGCGCATCGAGCGCGCGACCATTGCGGACGGTGGCGGACTGCTGCGGCTGACGGCCACGACGCCCGAACTGGCGCGGCAATATCTGAGCGGCGGCATCAGCGGCGCGGTGGTGGAGGCCGACCGCAATGGAACGCTCGCGCCGGTGGCGATGATCCTCCAGGTCGACCCGCAATCGCTGACGGCACTCGCGCTGCGCTTCGACCGGGTGCGGGCGGCCTTCCGGTTGGTCGAAGCCGAAGCGAAACGCGCCTATCGGGACGACCTCGTCGCCAGCGACGGGCTGCCGATCGCGATCGACGAGGCGATCGGCCTGCCGCTCGCCGGGAGCAAAGGGCCCTCGGCCCTCACGACGGCCGAGGGTTGTTTCCGCATGGCGCCCAAGGGCGGACAGCGCGCGGTGGACATCATCGTGTCGCTAACCGACAAGCAGAGCGCGACGCGGGGCATGGCGCTGGCGAGCGGCGACTGCGCGGCTCCTGGAGCGAGCTACATCGTGGAGCAGCGCGCCGAAGCAGCGGGATCGTGGTCGGTCGTCAAGACCTGCACGGTCGATGCCGCTCTGCCCGAGGAAGCGAGCTGCAGGTTTGAGCTCCGGGCGCCGCGGCAGTTTCGTATCCGTGTGCCCGGAACTGTGGTCGAACTGGCCGCGATCCGCTTCTACTGAACTTAGAGCAGCTTCGCCGAGACCGCGAAGGGCGCGATGTCGCCGCATTGCAGTTCGCCCGCCAGGCTTGGCCCGGTCTGAAGCGAGAGCGTGAGGTGACAGTCCCGGCGGGACAGATAAGCCGAGCCGACCCAGGTAACGTGGTCTCCCACAATCGTGGCCTTCCCCTCGTAGTCGTCGTCGACCTTGGTGAGATTTACCAGCGGCGACCACGTCGAACCCGCAGACTCGATGCTGGCGTCGCTGATGGCCACGACAAAGCCCGTCCTCAGTGCGGCCCAGTCACGATAGACATACCAACGGTAGATATCGTCGAGTTTATCTTCATTGCTGCCGGCATCCTTGAGTGCCTTTTCGAGCTGGGGCGGAATCTGGACGGTAA
>JBIQKK010000082.1:3130-6618 GCA_044506585.1 Hyphomicrobiales bacterium | reverse complement strand
TTGCTGCCGGCATCCTTGAGTGCCTTTTCGAGCTGGGGCGGAATCTGGACGGTAAAGGTCAGCTGGTCGATGGCGCCCATAGCGGCGCGCAGGCCGAGATTGCGGATGTCCGCATTGTCGCTCTCGAGCGACTGACGGACGCAGATTCTCTGGATTGAGGCGTCGTCGGTCGCAATTGCCGCTTCCAGATAGGCGAGCCGCAGATCGGGATCGGGGTCGCTGCACTGTTCCCGCCAGGCTTTGAGTTCGCCCGCGCGATCCTCAACGGTCTGGGCCAGGGCGGCCGAAGGCAGGACGATGAAAATTAAGGCGCAGAGCGCGGCAATACGATGCAAGATTTCCCCCAGGCGTTCGAACGCAATCGGGGCATGGTGGCCAAAACGGCCAGCACAATCAAGCCGAGCCGCCCCTAGTTCTCGTTGCGGAACTCGACGCCCAGTTCCTTGAGCGTTCGCCAGGCGACGCGGCAGGGCTGGCGGGACGTCCCGTCGAGGACGAGATCGAAGGTGTCGGGGATGCCGACCACCGAGGCCACCTGCAGCTTGGCGCCGCGGGGGGACAAATTGCGCACCTTGCAGTCGATGGTGGACCGGCCGGCGTTGAACACGATGCGCCCGCCCTTGAGGGTGGTGCGGCGCTGCGTCTGCCTGTTTTCGCTGTCGGGTGAGGTCAACATAGGCTCCTCCTCCTCATGATCTAAGGAGTGAATGCGGGGAAACAACAGGGGTTTCGGCTCCACATAGCTATGGTTTTCACTCTATTGAGTGAATAGGGACAGTTAACGCGGATCGTGGTGGAGCCACAGATCGATCCGCTTGCCGACGATCCGGACGTATTTGACGTCGTCGGGGCGGGCCTGCGGGTCGGCATCGGCGATGGCCCGGGCGAGGACGGGATTGTTCTCGATGGTGCGGCTGAGGCCGCCGGCATTGCCCGTATCGAGGAACTGGAAGCCTCGGCAGAAGCTCCACAGGTGGATGTCGTAGCTCTCATCGACGGCGGAGACGGCGTCCTTGCGCACGATCTGGGGCAGGGTGGCCGCAAAGCTGGCGCAGGCGGGAGAAGCCGCCGGCGCCGGCGCCGAAAGGGCGAGCGTGCCGATGCCAACCAGCAGGGCGAGGAGCGGTGCGCGCATGAAAAAACCTCTACGGGACGAGCCTTGCATCGGCCCCAATCCTGTCCGATATAAGGCCCCGAGAGGTTGGCGCGGACGTGTTCCTCGCCAACCGGGTCAGGTCCGGAAGGAAGCAGCCCCAACGAGACCTTCACGGGTCGTTGCCAGCCTCTCGCCTTCCCACATTTTCGCGTGCCGGCGGTTGGGCCGTCCACACCGGTCTGGATGCCGCAGTGGAGTAAGCCAGCATCTTTTTGCGGTTCATGGTTTGGACCGCTATATACTTTCCATGGCAGACGCACTGTTCCCCGAGAGCGAGATGAGCCCGCCCGCAGCAGCGGCCGGATCGCCCTATCTCGTGCTCGCGCGCAAGTACCGGCCGTCGAGTTTTGCGACGCTGATCGGGCAGGATGCGATGGTGCAGACGCTGCGCAATGCGTTCCGCACCGGCCGTATCCCGCATGCCTTCATGCTGACCGGCATCCGCGGCGTCGGCAAGACGACGACCGCGCGCATCCTCGCGCGCGCCGTGAACTACGAGGATGAAAACGGGCGCCGGCCGAACCTCGACCTCGAGGCCGAAGGCATCCACGACCGGGCGATCATCGAGGGCCGGCATGTCGATGTGATCGAGATGGACGCGGCGTCCAACACCGGCATCAGCGACATCCGCGAGATCATCGATTCGGTGAAATACGGTCCGGTCTCGGCGCCCTACAAGGTCTACATCATCGACGAGGTGCACATGCTCTCGACGGCGGCCTTCAACGGGCTGCTGAAGACGCTCGAGGAGCCGCCGCCCTATGTGAAGTTCATCTTCGCGACGACCGAAATCCGCAAGGTCCCGGTGACGATCCTCAGCCGCTGCATGCGCTTCGACCTGCGGCGCGTGCCGCCCGAAACGATGACCGCGCACCTGATCGAGCTGCTCGACAAGGAGGGTATTCCCTACGAGCCCGAAGCACTGGCGATGATCGTGCGCGCGGGCGAGGGCAGCGTGCGCGACAACCAGTCGCTGCTCGACCAGGCGATCAGCCATGGCGACGGCAAGGTGACCGCCGCGACCGTCAAGGCGATGCTGGGTCTTGGCGACCGGGCGCGGTCGATCGACCTGTTCGAGGCCTTGATGAAGGGCGATGTTGCGACGGCACTGACGCTGCTGCGCGAATTGTATGACGCGGGCGCCGACCCCGAGACGGTGATCGGCGACCTCGCTGACTTCACCAACCTCGTGACGCGCATGAAGGTGGTGCCGGCGGCGGCGGACGATGTGTCGCTGACCCCCGATGAGCGCGCGCGCGGACCGCAGCTGGCGCAAAAGCTCGGCATGCGCGCGCTGAGCCGGGCCTGGCAGATTTTGTTCAAGGGCAGCGAGGAAGTGAAGTCCGCCGGCAATGGCCTGCAGGCCGCCGAAATGGTGCTGGTGCGCTTGGCTTATGCGAGCGAACTGCCCAGCCCCGACGAGATCATCGGCAAGCTGCAGGCGGGCGGCGGTCCGTCCGGTGGCGCGAGCACGCCCTCGATCCCGCACCGCGGGCCGGTGAATGCGGGGCCGCAGGCGCTGCGCTCGGTCGATCTGGCACCGCGCTACGAGACCGCGCCGGTCGCGGTGCCTGCCGCGCCGCCGACGGTGAGCCCGCGCTCGTATCTGGAACTCGTGGCGCTGGCCGGCGAGCGGCGCGATATCCTGCTCAAGACCGCGCTCGAAACCCAGATGCGGCCCGTGGCGTTTCGCGAGAAATCGATCGAGGTCGCGCTGGTCGAAGGCGCCGATCCCGCGATCATCCAGGTGCTGTCGGCGCGGCTGCGCGAGTGGACGGGAACGATCTGGGGCGTGTCGGTCTCGATGCAACGTGCGACCGGGCCGACGATGCGCGATGTGCGCGAGCAGCACCAGGCGGCAGCGCAGGCGGAGGCGGTGGACGATCCCCTGGTCAAGGCCATTGTGGAGTCTTTTCCCGGGGCCAGGGTTTCGGTGACGCTGCGCGAGGAGCAGATCCCCGACGCAGCCTATGAAGATGCATTCAGCGACGAGCGTGAGGACGAATGATGGTCGACTTTATGGGCATGATGAAGAAGGCCGAGGAGCTGCAGCGCAAGATGGCCGACATCCAGGAAGAAGCGAGCCAGGCCACCGTCGAGGGCAGGTCGGGCGGCGGGCTGGTGACCGTGACGCTGAGCGGCAAGGGCGAGATGAAGGGACTGACGATCGACCCCTCGCTGTTCAAGGAAGACGATGTCGAAGTGCTGGAAGATTTGATCGTCACCGCGCACAACGAAGCCAAGGCCAAGGCCGAGGAGATGATGCAAAAGAAGATGTCCGAGATGACGGCGGGCCTGCCGCTGCCGCCGGGCATGAAATTGCCGTTCTAGG
>JBIQKK010000082.1:0-3030 GCA_044506585.1 Hyphomicrobiales bacterium | reverse complement strand
ATGGCCGCCGGACCTGAAATCGAGCAACTCATCCAGCTGCTGGCGCGGTTGCCGGGGCTGGGGCCACGGTCCGCGCGGCGGGCGGTGCTGCACCTGATCAAGAAGAAGGATCAGCTGATGATCCCGCTGGCCGGGGCGCTGGAGCGCGCGGTCGAGACGGTGAAGGTCTGCGAGGTCTGCGGCAATGTCGATACGCGCTCGCCGTGCGGCATCTGTGTCGATCCGCGGCGTTCGAGCGGCATTTTGATCGTCGTCGAGGATGTCGCCGACCTGTGGGCGCTCGAGCGCGCCGGCGTGGGCGCGGTGAAGTATCACGTGCTGGGCGGGGTGCTGTCGCCGCTCGACGGGATCGGCCCGGACGACCTGACGATCGACGCGCTGCTGGCGCGGGCGGCCGGGTTCAACGAGATCGTGCTCGCGGTGAATGCAACGGTCGAGGGGCAGACGACGGCGCACTACATCACCGACCGGCTGCATGAGAGCGGCGTGAAGATCACACGGCTCGCACACGGCGTGCCGGTCGGGGGCGAGCTCGATTATCTCGACGAAGGCACGCTGAGCCAGGCGCTCAAGGCGAGGACCGACATGTAGTCAGTGGACGCCGCGGGTGACGTCGAGCTCGTCCTCGCTCCACTCCTCGGGATCGAGCACTTCGTCTTCGAGCGGTTCGGTGTCGTCGGCGAGGGACGCTTCGTCCTGGGCTTCCAGTGCCTCGAGCTCATCGGAATCCGGCGACAGCGTTTCGCGGTGATTGAGCGGATCGTCGTCCATCGTCGGTTCGTCGTTCTCGAGATCGGGGTCGCGATCGAGGGCGCTGCGAATGCGGGCAATGGCGCTGTCGATTTCGCCCAGCAGCACGCCCGGATCGTTGTCGCCGAAATCGCCCGGCTCGCGATTGCGCAGGGAGTCGGCGATTTCGCTCAGGCGCTCGATGCGCTCCTCCGCCGGGCGGTCGTCGCCATAAAGGAGGTCTTCGATTTCGGCCTGGCTCACGGGGAGGGCAGTCAGCATGTCGCCCCAGCCGTCCTGCGGCACGATATCCTGCGGCAGCACGCGCCCCGGATGCAGATTGCTCATGATGGTCTCCCGCAAAATGAAACGCCGACCGGCGCCTGGGGAGACAACGCGGCAGCGAGCTTGCGGGTTTCACAGGTCCCGCGACGGTCGGGCCGCCGCTAGAAGAGCCCGCCGGACACCTTGCGGTCGGGCACGATGGATTCGATCGTTGCGCTGACCGGTTCGTCGAGCTCGAGCTCGTCGATGCGCTGGCCGCGGCGCACGACCTTGGAGGTCGAGGTGAGGATCTCGCCGATGTCGTTGTTGGCCTGGGCGAAGTGCTTCTGGAGCGCGATCACCCGGTCCTTGAGGCGGCCGACATCGGTCAGCAGCTCGCGCACTTCCTTCTGGATCTTGTGGGCTTCCTCGCGCATGCGGACGTCGCGCAAGAGGCTCTGGACCACCTGGATGGAGAGCATCAGCATCAGCGGCGAAACGATCACGACACGCTGGCGCATGGCCTTCTGCACCACGTCGTCGAAGTGCTCGTGGATGTCCGCGAAAATGGATTCGGACGGCACGAACATGAAGGCGGTGTCCTGCGTCTCGTCGGGGATGAGGTAATTCTCCGCGATGGCCCGCACGTGATAGGCGATGTCGTTCTTGAACGCGGTGCTGGCCTGCTTGAGCTCGGCGTCGTCCTGCGCGGCGCGCACGCGCTCCCACGCTTCGAGCGGGAATTTGGCGTCGATCACCAGCTTGGGCCCGCCATTGGGCATGAACACCACGCAGTCGGGGCGCTTGTTGTTGCTGAGCGTGTACTGGAAGGCGAAGGCACCGGCCGGGAGCTGGTCGGTGATGATGGCTTCCATGCGTCCCTGGCCGAAGGCACCGCGCGTCTGCTTGTTGGAGAGGATGGACTGCAACGTGACGACGTCGCGGCTGAGCTCGGTGATGTTGGTCTGGGCCCGGTCGATCACCGCGAGGCGCTCGTTGAGGGCGCTGAGGCTCTCGGCGGTCTTGGTGTTGGTTTCGGTAAGCGCCTGGCCGACGCGCTGGCCCTGGGCGTCGATCCGCTCGTTGACCGTGCGCATGAGGTCCGACGTGCGGTCGCCGAAAATCTGCGCCATGGTCTGCATGCGCGCGTTCATTTCGTACTGGCCCTGCAGCATGCCGGCGAGCTTGGCCTCGAGATCCGCACTCTTGGCGCGGGCGGCCTCGAGCTCGGCGGCGCGCATTGCCGCTTCGGCTGCGCGCTCCCGTTGCGCCCGGATGGTCATGACGACGAGGATCACCAGCAGGCCGGTAACCAGGGTGGCGACCGCATAGAGCGCCGCCTCGAGCGTGACCGGCAACTCGCCGAGCGAAAACAGAACCTTGTCCATGGGCAGGGAGCCTAGCCGATTCGGCTTAACAAGTTCTCGTATTGTTCACGCGGGGTCAACAGCCGGTTGACCCTTGGGCGCAACATACCATATTGAGCCCGAAACCCCCTTAAAGGCCGACATTCCATGGCGAAACGCGAAATCCTTGTGCTGCCCGATCCCCGCCTGCGGCAGGTGGCCGATCCGGTGGAAAAGATCGACGACTCGATCAAGACGCTGGCCAAGGACATGCTGGAGACCATGTACGACGCCCCCGGTATCGGGCTCGCCGCGACCCAGATCGGCGAGATGAAGCGCCTCGTGGTGATGGATCTCGCCAAGGAAGGCGAGAAGCCCGACCCGATCGTGATGATCAATCCCGAGATCCTCAAATACTCCGAGGACACGGTGACAAGCGAAGAGGGGTGCCTCTCGATCCCCGAGATCTATTACGACGTGGAGCGGCCGGCGGACGTCACGGTCAAATATACCGATCTCGACGGCAACGAGGTCGAGCGCGAGGCGACCGACCGGCTCGCGATCTGCATCCAGCACGAACTCGATCACCTCGATGGGGTGCTCTATATCGATTATCTCTCGCGGCTGAAGCGCGACCGCGTGCTCAAGAAGTTCCAGAAGGCGGAAAAGCTGGCGAAGAAGGCGAGCTGAG
>JBIQKK010000081.1:7824-11964 GCA_044506585.1 Hyphomicrobiales bacterium | reverse complement strand
TCAGTTCATAGACGTTCAGCATGAACTGCATCGGATAGGCGGGCGACTGCTCCACACGGCGCAGTAAGCCGCCGTCGAGATAGAACGATACTCCACTCGCGTCCCATTGGGCAGCGTAGGTGTGAAACTCCGCCGGCGAAAAATTCAGCCGAGGTGCCGCGAAGTCGGTGGTGAGGGCCGCGTCGTTGACCGCCTTGATGCCGTGGCCCAGCTCCGCGCTCACCCCGTCGATCGAGTCGCCGAAAATCTCCATGATGGTGATTTCGCCCGAGCGGTGCGGTTCGTCCTCGAAGCCGATCATCCACAGCGCAGCCAGCTGGCCGGGGCGCAGGTCCATGCGGGCACGCATTTCGAAGCGGCCATATTGCGGGACGTAGAGCCGTTCCACCGGCTGCTCCTCGCGCACCCTCAGGGCGGGGTTGAAGCGATGCTGGCCGGCGCCCGAGCCCAGCGGCCCCGACCATTCGCCCGTCTGGATCGAGGACACGCGGAGCGGTCCGTCGATATCGGGGAGCCAGGGCTGCTGGTCCGCGCCGATGGTGAGGGTCAGTCCGCGCGGCCCGGTCGTCGCATTGGCGGCCGACGCCGCCCGCGAACTCCAATGCGGCAGGTAGAAGGGCAGCCATTTGGAGCGGTCGAGCGCGGCCCCGCGGAAGTCGTCGCTGAATTGAAGTTCCATCGCCTCTAGAGCGGCCGCGAGAAGGCGTCGAACGGATTGTCGTGGGTCAGCTGCGTGATCGTCGCTTCATCGACGCCCGCCGCGCGCAGCTTGGGCAGCAGCGACAGCGACAGCGTCGTATAGGGCCGCGCCGTACCCCCGCCGGGCTTGGCCGGATCGTACCAGCCATTGTCGTGGCTCAGCAGCAATTGCGAGGCCTTGCCCTTCTCGATCACCTCGAGGATGCGCGGCAGCAGATCCTCGTCCGGCACCCAGCTCACATTGTCGAACTCGATCCACGCCCCGCGCTCGGCGACGGCGAAATTGAGCGCCCGGTCCGGCTCGAGCTGCGTGTGGATCGAGATGAACCGGCGCGGGTCGCCGCCTTCGGCCTCGATGATGTCGAGCTGGTCCATCACCACGCGGCCCTTGATCGTATGGCTGCCGATGATCGCGCCCGTCGCGATCGAGGCGCGCACCGCGGCGCGCAGGATCCTCGTCTCGAGCGGGGTGATGCCGTCGTCGCCGGCGCTGAGCTTGATCCAGCCGGCGCGATAGTCGGCCTCGTCCAGCCGCCCGGTCAGTTCGCGCAGCATCCAGGCCTCGAGCTCGGCCTCGCTCGCCTCGCGGACCCAGCCGGGGATCCACGGCTCGCGATAATTGCCGGTCGGCACGACGATGGGAAAGTTCGTCGCCCGCGAGACGGCGAGATCGAAATCGGCCCGCCTGCCCACGCCGCCCGTCGTGCATTCGACCAGTGCGGTGATCCCGAGCGCCTTGATGGCCTCGATCTCAGGCGCCATCAGCGCCACCACATCGGCGGCCTCGCCGCTCGCATAGCCCGGCTGGTCGGGCGTGCGCAGGTCCACATAGACGTGCTCGTGCGGCAGGATCATGCCGAGGCGGTCGCGGGTGATGGGGCCGAGGGTCGTGAAGAGGGCGCGCTGGGTCATACCGTCACCTACCATCCGGCCCCGCCTCGCGGCAACGACCGCGCCTTTGGTCGGACTCGACCTCGCGGTGGCGAGGCGCTTCAATCCTCAAACCGCAACCCACCCTGTCGCGAGGCGTTTGGCCTCGGCCAGCAAGAGGAACAGCACGATGAAGATTGCCTACACAGCCCATGCGACGGCCAGCCACGGGGGACGCGGCGTCGGCGACGCCCAGACCGACGATGGCCGGCTGGGGGTCAAGTTCTCGACGCCCAAGGCGATGGGCGGCGACGACGGCCCGGGCACCAATCCCGAGCAACTCGTCGCGCTCGCCTATTCGGCCTGCTTTCTCGGCGCCATGGGCGTTGCCGCCAAGCGCGCCGGCAAGACGCTGCCCGCCGAGGCGACCGTCACCGCCGACGTCAGCTTCGCCGACCGCGAGGACAAGGTGGGGTTCGCGATGATCCCCAAGCTCACCGCCAAGGTGCCCGGATGGGAGACGGCAGACATCGAGGCGACCATGACGGCCGCCCACGACATCTGCCCCATTTCCAACCTGATCCGCTACGCGCACGAGGTCGAGCTCGTCGCCGGCTGAGCCTCAGCGGACCTGCGGGAAGAACGTCCGCATCTCCTCAACGAACAGCGCCGGGGTGTCGGCCGCCGCGAAGTGGCCGCCCTCGGGCATCTCGCGCCAGTAGACCACATTGGTCGAGCGCTCGGCGAAGCTGCGCACCGACCGGAAGTCCCAGGGGAACACCGACACGCCGGTCGGCGTCTGGTTGCGGTCCTCGCGATAGCCCGCTCCGGTCTGCGCGTCCTCGAAGTAGTGATTGGCCGCCGAGCCGCCGCTCGCGGTGAACCAGTAGATCGAGGCGTGGACCAGGTATTTGTCGCGGTCCATGTAGGGCACGCCCGTGCCCTCGAATCCGAAGAAGAGCTCGGTGTTCCAGGCGAGCTGCGCGGCCGGCGAATCGACGAGGCCATAGCCGAGCGTGCCGGGACGCTTCTGCTGGATGTACTGGTACCCGTTGTAGCGCTGGAAGCTGTCGAGATTGGCAAAGCCCTCGAGCTCGAACGGCGACAGTTTCTCCATCTCGCCCGGCGTGCCGGTGGGGAACGCGAAAATCTGCTGGAGATGGATGCCGATCAGACCCTGCGGCGCGAGGATGCCCAGTTCGCGCACCACGAGCCCGCCGGCGTCGCCGCCCTGCGCGCCGTAGCGTTCATAGCCGAGCCCCTGCATCAATGCATCGAAGGCCCTGGCCATCCGCGCGCTGTCCCAGCCGGTCGCCGCGAGCGGGGTCGAAAACCCGTAGCCGGGCAGCGAGGGAATGACGAGATCGAAGCTCACATCCGCGTCGAGCCCATGCCCCGCGGGGTCGGTGAGCGGGCCGATGACGTCGATGAATTCATAGACGCTCGAAGGCCAGCCATGGAGCAGCAGCAGCGGGATCGCGTTGGGTGCCTTCGACTTCACATGCAGGAAGTGGATGCGCTGGCCGTCGATCTGGGTGGTGAACTGCGGGAAGGCGTTGATCCGCGCCTCCGCGGCCCGCCAGTCGAAGCTCTTGCGCCACTGGTCGGCCAGCTCGCGGATGAAGCCGACCGGCTGCCCGTGGCTCCAGTCGGTGCTCGTCGCGTGCGGCCAGCGGGTCCCTTCGAGACGGATCCGCAGGTCTTCAATGGCGGCATCCGGAATGGCGATGGTGAACGGGGTGATTTCCATTTTCTGTCTCCTTTGCGGCGCTCATTCGCCGTTGCAGAGACCCTCGCGCACCCCTCCTGACAGGGTGTGTCAGGAGGCGGTGTCGTCCCGCCGCGTGCGTCCCGACCACACCGCTTCCCACTCCTTGAGCAGGATCACCCGGCGCTTGCCGAATGGCTCGCTGCCGACCGATGCATCCGCGATACGATCGACGCGGAAATTGCGGAAGTCGTTGCGCATCGTGCACCAGGCGCCGACGATCTGCTTTTCCTCGTAATAGGCGAGGGTCAGCGGCCACACCGGCCGCTGCGTCGCCTTTCCCGCCTCGTCGGCATAGCCGAGATGCAGCGTCTTTTCGCTGCGCATCGCTTCGCGGATCACGCCCAGTAACGGCTCGGCCGAACGCGTCCACGACGCCTTCGGCGCCCACAGGCCGGTCGTCGACAACCGGTCGCGCAGGTCCTCGGGCGAAGCCGTCGCGATCTTGCCCAGCGCATTGTGCGCTGCAGCGCGCAACCCCTCATCGGGCTGGCCCTCGACCCATTGCGCACCCAGCACCAGCGCCTCGAGTTCCTCCGGGGTGAACATCAAGGGCGGCAGGAAGAAGCCGGGTCTCAGCATGTAGCCGATCCCCGCTTCGCCATCGATCGGCGCGCCGAGCCCGATCAGCGTCTGGATGTCGCGATAGAGCGTGCGCACGCTGACGCCCTGCTCGTCCGCCAGCGCCTGCGCCGTGACCGGGCGGCGATGCCGGCGCAACGCATCCATCACCGCAAAGAGCCGCTCAGTCTTGTCCACGATCAGCCTCTTGACCTTGCCACAGTGGGAACCCTTAGGCCGGA
>JBIQKK010000081.1:5508-7724 GCA_044506585.1 Hyphomicrobiales bacterium | reverse complement strand
GCAACAGCTCCGGCGGCCAGTCGAGAGCCCTGTGGAAGAAGCAGACGCCGACCTGTGCGGGATGATCCCTGGTCGCCTTCGGGAACGGATCGGCCTCGACGACGCGCTTGATCTCGGCGCGCGTTGCGATGAACACCTCGCTGGTGGTGAGCCCAAAACTCTCGACCAGCGTGGTGATCTCTTTTCTTACCGCTGCGGCGCTCTTGGGCGAGGCGAAGATCAGATTGCCGGTCGCCAGATAGTTCACCGGATCGGTGAAGCCGGCTTCCTCCGCCTTGTCGCGCAGCGCGGCGGGCCGCATCTTGGCGTGCGAGACAGGACCAATCGCCCGCAGCAGCGCGACATAGACGGTCATGCGATCTCGATTTCGCACCAATGCGCGTAGGGCCGGTCCGGTGTGACGATCACGTCGGGGAAATGCGGGTGGTTGACCGCATCGGGGAACGCCTGGTCCTCGACGCAGAACCCCGCATATTTGCCATAGGTCGCGCCGCCCCGGCCGATTCCCTCGAGCTTGCCCATCATCACGCTGTCATAGAACTGCACTCCAGGCCGGTCGGTCCACAGCTTCAGCGTCAGGTCGCCATCGGGCGATTTGACGATGCCGGCCGGCTCGCGGAGGTCGCGGCCGGTGTCGAGCACGAGGTTGCCGTCATAGTCGATGGGGTTGCCACCGGTATCGCGCAGATTGCGGGGCGTCCGGAAGTTCCACTGCGTGCCGGGCCTCGCCTCGATGATATTGCCCGTCGGAATAAGCGATACGGGATCGACTTCGGTATAGGCGCCCGCCGCGAACCAGTAGGTATGGTCGAGGACGTCGGGGCTGGTCCCGAGATTGAAATATTGATGCTGGACGAGGCTCAGCGGCGTCGGCTTGTCGGTGGTGGCGCCGAGCTCGAGGCGCAGCGTGTTCCCCTCGAGCCGGTAGGTCGCCTTGATCCGCACATGGCCGGGATAACCCGAATCGCCATTGGCCGATTCGATCGAGAACACCACCGAATTGGTGGCATCGTCGGGCGCGGCGTCCCACACCAGCCGGCTCAGGCCCCGCGGCCCGCCATGCAGCGAATTGGCCCCTTCATTGGGTGTCACCGTGTAGGTCTTGCCGCCGAGCTCGAAGCGTCCCCCGGCAATGCGGTTCGCAACACGTCCGGCGATGGCGCCGAAATAGGGCGAGTGCGTGGGGTAGTGGTCGAACGAATCGAAACCCAGCACCACCGAGCGGAGGCCGCCTTTGACCGGTACACGCCAGTCGCGCACGACCACGCCCCAATTGATGATGTCGACTTCGACGCCGCTCGCCGATGTCAGCGTGAATTGATCGACACGCTTGCCCTCGAACGTGCCGAAGGGCTTGACCGCAACCATCTTGCTCTCCCCATCCGGATGCCGGCGCCCGATGTATCGGCAAATCGGATCGCGAACCAGCCCGCGAGGGGTGGATTCCAGTTGACGGCGCCTGTAGCCCCTCGCCATCTTCGCGGCGGTACGGAGGGGGCGGTGGACGAGGCTCAGGACAACAAGCGGGCAACCGTGCATGACGTGGCGCGGACCGCGGGCGTTTCGCTCGCGACGGTCGACCGCGTGCTCAATGCCCGGCCCGGCGTACGGCCCGAAACCGCCGAAAAGGTCGAAACGGCGATCAAGGCGCTCGATTTCCGCCGCGATCTGTCGGCGTCGCTGCTCGCCCGGGCGCGCGACCTGCGCGTGAGCTTTCTCATCCCCGACGGCAGCAATGCCTTCATGGAGAGCCTCGTCGCCGCGGTCGGGCGGCGCATCCGCGCCACCCGCAACGAGCGGCTGACACTCGCGGCGACCACCTATCATGCGCTCGACCCGGCGGCACTTATCGCCCGGCTGGATGCCCTCAATCCGCGCGAGACCGATTGCGCGGTGATCGTCGCGCCGGACGATCCGGCCGTGGTCAAGGCGGTCGATGCGGCGACCCGGCGCGGCGTGGCGATCGTGACGCTGGTGTCGGACCTTCCCAGTTCGAGCCGCCGGCACTTCATCGGCATCGACAACCAGGCGGCGGGACGCACCGCGGCCTCGCTGCTGGGCCGCTTCTGCGCCAATCCGGGCAAGGTCGGCATCATCGCCGGCTCGCTCGGCCTGCGCGACCATCGCGAACGGTTCGAGGGCTTTGCGGGTGTGCTCGGCCGCGAATTCCGGCATCTGAGCATCGTCGGCCCGCTCGAAGGCTATGACGACGACAC
>JBIQKK010000081.1:0-5408 GCA_044506585.1 Hyphomicrobiales bacterium | reverse complement strand
GCCATTACCGCCGCTCGCCAGGTCGCCCTTTCGCCCGATGCCGAGGTGCATTCGGAACCCATTGAAATCGGCATTTTTCTGCGCGACAATCTGCGCTGACATGTCAGTAGGCGGAAAACGCCTCTTGGAGGGGAAAATCAAAAGCAGAGCGATGTGCCATGAGGTACGTGCCTCATGACCTATCTCGGCATTGATGTCGGCACGTCCGGTGTCAAGGTTCTGTTGATCGACCGCGCCGGCAAGGCGCTGGGCGAAGCGCACGCCAAGGCCGTCGAGCCGGTCCGCCCCAATCCGGGCTGGAGCGAGCAGAATCCGGCCGACTGGTGGAATGCGGTCACCAGTGCATTGGATTCGCTCAGCAAATCGCATCCCTCCGAGATCGCCAAGGTGCGCGGCATCGGCCTTTCCGGCCACATGCATGGCGCGACCCTGCTGGGCGCCAATGACGAGGTGCTGCGCCCCTGCATCCTGTGGAACGACGGGCGCTCGGCGGCCGAATGCGCCGAGATGGAAGCGGCGCTGCCACGCCTGCGCGACATCGCCGGCAACATCGCCATGCCCGGCTTTACGGCCCCCAAGATCGCCTGGGTCAGAAAGCACGAGCCGCGAATCTTCGAAAAGATCGCCAAGGTCCTCCTCCCCAAGGCCTATGTCCGGCTGCTGCTGACGGGCGACTATGTGGAGGACATGTCGGACGCCGCCGGCACGCTCTGGCTCGACGTCGCGAGGCGCGACTGGTCCGACGAATTGCTGGCGCTCACCGGCCTCACCCGCCAGCACATGCCGCGCCTCGTTGAGGGCTCGGCGCCCTCGGGCACGCTCCGCGCCGACCTCGCCGCCCGCTGGGGCATGGGCAAGGACGTCGTGGTCGCGGGCGGGGCCGGCGACAATGCCGCAGCCGCCTGCGGCATCGGCGCCATCCAGCCCGGCGAGGGCTTCGTGTCGCTCGGCACGTCGGGTGTGCTGTTCGTCTCCAACGACAGGTTCCGGCCCAATACGGCGGGCGCCGTCCATGCCTTCTGCCACGCCGTGCCCAACACCTGGCACCAGATGGGCGTGATCCTTTCGGCCACCGACAGCCTCAACTGGCTGAGCCACGTCACCGGCAAATCGCAGCCCGAACTGTCGGGCGCGGCGGAAGCGAGCTTTACGGGGCCGGGCGAGGAGATCTTCCTCCCCTATCTGTCGGGCGAGCGTACGCCGCACAACAATGCCGGCGCGCGCGGCAGCTTCGTCGGCCTCAGCCATCTCAGCGACCAGGGGCGCCTCGCGCAGGCGGTGATGGAGGGCGTGACCTTCGCCTTCCGCGATTGCCAGCGCGTGCTCAAGGATGCGGGCACCACATTCGGCCGCCTGCTCGCGGTCGGCGGCGGCTCCAAATCGCCGCTCTGGCTCAAGCTGATCGCGACCAATCTCGATACCGAAATCGCGCTGCCCGAGGACGGCGATTTCGGCGGCGCGCTCGGCGCGGCCCGGCTCGGGCTGTGCGCGGCAGAGAACGCCGACCCGGCGGACATCATGACCATGCCCGCCATCAAGCAGATCATCCAGCCGGAGGCGTCGCTGCGGGACGCCTATTCGGCCCAGTATGCGCGTTACCGCGCGCTCTATCCAGCCATCGAGGAGGCTCGCAAGTGACTGACTTTTTCAAGGGCATCAAGCAGGTGACCTACAAGGGCCCCCGCTCGAAGGACCCGCTCGCCTATCGCCACTACAACAAGGACGAGAAGGTGATGGGCAAGCGGATGGAGGACATCATCCGTCCCGCCGTCGCCTATTGGCACAGCTTCGCGTGGGAAGGCGGCGATCCGTTCGGCGGCCGGACCTTCGCGCGCCCCTGGTACGATACGGGAATGGACGGCGCCAAGCTCAAGGCTGACGTCGCGTTCGAGCTGTTCGACATTCTCGACGTGCCGTTCTTCTGCTTCCACGACGTCGATATCGCGCCCGAAGGCGACACGCTCGCCGAGAGCAACAAGAACACCCGCATCATCGGCGAGATCTTCGCCAAGAAGATGAGCAAGCAGCGCACGCGGCTGCTGTGGGGCACGGCGAACCTCTTTTCGAACCGCCGCTACATGGCGGGGGCCGCGACCAATCCCGATCCCGAAATCTTCGCCTACGCCGCGGGCCAGGTGAAGAACGTGCTCGAGCTCACCCATGAGCTGGGCGGGGCGAACTACGTTCTATGGGGCGGCCGCGAGGGCTACGAGACGCTGCTCAACACCGACATGAAGCGCGAGCAGGAGCAGGCGGCGCGCTTCCTCAGCCTCGTCATCGAGCACGCCAAGAAGATCGGCTTCAAGGGCCAGATCCTGATCGAGCCCAAGCCGCAGGAGCCCACCAAGCACCAGTACGATTTCGACGTCGCGACGGTCTATGGCTTCCTCAAGACCTACGGCCTCGAGAAAGAGGTCAAGGTCAATATCGAGGTGGGCCACGCCTTCCTCGCGGGCCACTCGTTCGAGCACGAGCTGCACCTCGCGCGCGTCCTGGGCATCCTCGGCTCGGTCGATGCCAACCGCAACGACCTCCAGTCCGGCTGGGACACCGACCAGTTCCCCAACAACCCCGGCGAGATGACGCTGGCCTTCATCGAGATCCTCAAGAATGGCGGGCTGGGCAAGGGCGGCTTCAACTTCGACGCCAAGGTCCGCCGCCAGTCGATCGATCCGGTCGATCTCGTCCACGGCCATGTCGGCGGCCTCGATGTGCTCGCCCGCGGCCTCAAGGCAGCCGCGGCGATCCTCGAGGACGGCACGCTCGAGAACGCCCGCGAGGCCCGCTATGCCGGCTGGAACGAGCGCGAGGGCAAGGCTATGCTTTCGGGCAAGCGCAGCCTCGAGCAGATCTCCGATCGCGTCCTCAAGACCAAGCTCAACCCCGAGCCGCAGTCCGGCCAGCAGGAATATCTCGAGAACCTCATCAACCGGTTCATCTGAACCAAGCGGGGCGGATGGGACGAAGTTCCGTCCGCCCGTCATGGACGCGCCGGCAAGGAACGTCCATCAGTCCCGGTCCACGGTGCTCTCGGGAGGAGCGCCGGCGGCCGGATGAGGGGGAACATGCCCCGCCCATCGACGACCCAGAGGCACATCCATGGCACTCGTTCGCAATCCAATCCTGCCCGGGTTCAACCCGGATCCCTCGATCCTCAGGGTGGGCGATGATTACTACATCGCGACCTCGACCTTCGAATGGTTCCCGGGCGTGCAGATCCACCACTCGCGCGATCTCGCCAATTGGGAGCTCGTGACGCGGCCGCTGAACCGCAAGGCGCAGCTCGACATGCGCGGCGATCCCGACAGCTGCGGCGTGTGGGCGCCCTGCCTCACCCATGACGGGGAAAAGTTCTGGCTCGTCTATACGGACGTCAAGCGCAAGGACGGCTCGTTCAAGGACGCGCACAATTACATCGTGACCGCGGACAGCATCGAGGGTCCCTGGAGCGATCCGGTCTACATCAATTCCTCGGGCTTCGACCCCTCGCTGTTCCACGACGACGACGGCAAGAAATACTTCGTCAACATGAGCTGGGACCATCGGCGCCGGCCGCTGCTGTTCGCCGGCATCATGGTGCAGGAATACGACCCCAAGACCCAAAAGCTCGTCGGCAAGCGCGTCAACGCCTATCAGGGCACCGACCTCAAGCTGGTCGAAGGCCCCCACATCTATAAGCGCAACGGCAAGGACGGCCGGCCCTGGTATTACATGCTCACCGCCGAAGGCGGCACCGCTTACGAGCATGCCTGCACCTTCGCGCGCTCGCGCTCGATCTGGGGCCCCTACGAGACGCATCCGGACAAGCACATCCTCACCAGCAAGGATGCGCCGCACGCGGCCCTGCAGCGCGGCGGCCACGGCGACATCGTCGAAACGCCCGACGGCAAGACGTATCTCGTCCATCTCACCAGCCGCCCCACGACGCAGCAGCGGCGCTCGGTGCTCGGCCGCGAGACCGCGATCCAGGAATGCTACTGGGGCGACGACGACTGGCTCTACGTCAAGAACGGACCGGTGCCCTCGCTCTATGTCGATGTGCCCGGCGTCCGCGACGACAATTCGTACTGGACCGAACGGCGCTACATCTTCCGCACGGCGCTGCACAAGGACTTCCAATGGCTGCGCACGCCCGAACCCGAGCGCATCTTCGAGATCAGGGACGAAAAGCTCCGGCTCTATGGCCGCGAATCCATCGGCTCATGGTTCGAGCAGGCGCTGGTCGCGCGCCGGCAGACGCATTTCTCCTACGACGCCGAAACCGTCATCGACTTCTCGCCGGCCGACGAGCGGCAGTTCGCGGGGCTCACCGCCTATTATTCGCGCTACAATTTCTTCTACCTGACGGTCACCGCTCATTCGGACGGACAGCGCGAGCTGTTGATCCTGAGTTCGGAGGTCTCCTGGCCCGACGGCAATCTGAGCTTCCCCGCCGAGCCGGTGAAGATCCCCAATGAGGGCAAGGTGAAACTCGCGCTCGAAGTGCGGGGCCCCGCGCTCCAGTTCTTCTACGCCCTCGAAGGCGAGCCGCTGCAAAAGATCGGCCCGGTGCTCGACGCCTCGATCCTCTCGGACGAGTGCGGCGGCCACCAGGCGCATGGCAGCTTCACCGGCGCGTTCGTCGGCGTCGCCGCGTCCGACCTCAATGGAACGGCGCTCCACGCCGATTTCGACTCCTTCACCTATCGGCCGCAGCGTCACGCGACCGACCGCTACGACATCTAGGACGGACGGAATGAAAAAGATCGCCGTCACCGGCGGCACCGGCTCATGGGATCGCGGGCTCGGCCCCGTGGTCATCGCCGCGCTTCAGGCCAGGGGCTATGAAGTCACCAATATCGACCGCGCCCTGGCACCGGGCCAGATCGAGCGCTGGGGCTTCATCCGCGCCGACCTCACCGACTATGGCCAGACCTTCGCGGCGCTGCACGGCCACGACGCGGTGATCAATCTCGCGGCCAACGGCGAGCCCGACTTCAACCATGTCCAGGGCGCGGCGCGCTTCCACGTCAACACGATGATTGCCTACAACGTCTTCCAGGCGGCCTGCACGCTGGGGATGAAGAAGGTGGTCTGGGCGTCGTCCGAAACCGTCCTCGGTTTCCCCTTCCGCGACGTGCCGCCCAAGGTGCTGCCAACCAGCGACGACGACCCGCCGGTCCCCACCGGTTCGTACGGCATCTCGAAGGCCGTGACCGAAGACCTCGCGCGCCACATGAACCGCCGCTTCGGTATGCCCTTTGTCGGCCTGCGCTTTTCCAACATCTTCTACGACACGCCCGGCCACACCACGAGCTACGAGAAGATCCCGGGGTTCTGGGCCGACCCCAAGTCCCGCATGTTCAATTTGTGGGCCTATGTGGATTCGCGCGACACGGCCGATGCCTGCGTCCAGGCCCTCGAAAGCG
>JBIQKK010000080.1:4847-11966 GCA_044506585.1 Hyphomicrobiales bacterium | reverse complement strand
TCATGGGCTGCGCCGGGGCGTTCGGCCAGCAGTACCGGTTCGCGGCGGCCGATGCGTCCGAACCCGCGTTCAAGCCGCGCGCCATCGCCTGGGTGCTGGCGGGCGGCGTGGTGACGGGAGTCGTCGGGCCGCAGCTCGCCATCCACGCGCAGCCGCTGGTGCCGTCATTCCCGCTCGCGGGTCCCTTCTTTGCGCTGGCGGTGCTGATCGGCCTTGCGGCGATCGTGATCTCGCAGCTGCGCGTGCCGCCGCCGGCGCCCGTCATCGTCGGGCAGACGGGACGGCCGCTGCTGACGATCCTGCTGCAGCCGAAATTTCTCGTCGCGCTGCTGGCGGCGATCAGCTCGTATGCGCTGATGAGCCTCGTGATGACCGCAACGCCGCTGGCCATGATCGAGCATCACCACTCGCACGCGGATGCGCAGACCGGCATCCAGTGGCATGTGATCGCGATGTTCGCGCCGAGCTTTTTCACCGGCAACCTGATCGCGCGCTTCGGCAAGCCCGGGATCGCCGCGACGGGGCTCGTGCTGATCGCGGCATCGGCGACGGTGGCCCTGGCGGGGACGAGCCTGTGGCACTTCTGGATTGCGCTGGTGCTGCTGGGCGTGGGCTGGAACTTCGGCTTCATCGCCGCGACCGCGATGGTCACCGAACTCTACAGGCCCGAGGAAGCGTTCCGCGTGCAGGCGATGAACGAATTCATCCTGTTCTCGTTTGTTGCGGCGGCCTCCTTCTCGTCGGGCGGCATCCTCGTTGCGAGCGGGTGGACGGTCGTGAACATTCTCGTCTATCCGATCGTCGGCGTGTCGGTGCTGCTGATCATCTGGCAGGCGATCGCCGGGCGGCCAGCGGCGCAAGGGGCCTGAGATGACCGACACCACGATCGACAGCGACGAGATCGCCAAGTTCTCGGCCATGGCCGACGAATGGTGGGACCCCGCCGGCAAGTTCATGCCGCTCCACAAATTCAACCCGGTCCGGCTGACCTATATCCGCGACTGGGCGATCCGGCATTTCCGCCGCAACGAAGCGGAGATGCGGCCGCTCGAGGGGCTGCGCGTCCTCGACATCGGCTGCGGTGGTGGGCTCCTGACCGAACCGCTCACGCGGCTCGGCGCGAGCGTGACGGGCATCGATGCGGGTGGGCGCAATATCGGCGTCGCCAGGCTCCATGCCGAGCGCATGGGGCTCGCGATCGACTATCGCGAAACGACGTCGGAAGCCCTCTCCGCCGAAGGCCTGCGCTTCGACATCGTGCTCAACATGGAAGTGGTCGAGCACGTCGCCAACGTGCCGCTCTACATCAAGAGCTGCGCCGACCTGACCGCCGACGGCGGGCTGCTGTTCTCGGCAACGATCAATCGCACGGCGCGCGCGCTCGCCTTCGCCAAGTTCGCGGCGGAATATGTGCTGCGCTGGCTGCCCCCGGGCACGCACGACTGGAGCAAGTTCATCACGCCCGACGAGCTCAAGACCCTGCTGCGGCGCAACGGCCTCAGCATCCTCGACGAGACCGGCGTGGTCTATCACCCGCTCGGCGACGAGTGGCGCAAGAGCCGCGACATGGGCATCAACTATATGGTGCTCGCCGGGCGCCCGAGCGCCAGCCGCGTGAGCAGCAGCCCGTAGCCCAAGGTCCATACGACCGAGATCCAGACGAAGTTGCTGCTGTAGACCGGCTTCATTACGCCGGTCCCGAGGATTCCGCAGATCACGCCGAGGCCGAGGCTGCCCACTAGAATATTGATCCAGCGCTGCCGCCCGACATCGCCGATCAGCAGCGCGATGCCGCCGAGCGCGACGAACGCGCCGCCGAAACCCGACAGCACGCCGTTGATGAAGCCACGGGCCTCGTCCGCTTCGGTGTTGAACAGGCTCATCAGCGGCTCGACCAGCGGCGCCGAGAAGATCGCGACGACGAAACCCACGGCCGTCGCCATGATCGTGAACAGCGCGCGGCCGATATCGAGTGTCCCCGATCGCCACAGGGCGACCGCCCAGACGGCAGCGGAAAACAGCGGGCCGGCATTGATGAAGCCCGATATTGCACCGCTCGCGTCCGGTCCGAAACGCAGCAGGAGGAAGGTCGCGGCCAGCGTGTTGAGCAGCGTCGCACCCAGCATCCACTGCATGGGCCGGCTCAGCCGCGTGGCGCGGCGCAGCAGGGTCCGCGCCCGGGTCAGGGGTGTCGCCGAACCCGGCGCGATGGGTGCGAGAGGATCGTCCGGATACCGGGCGGCCCAGTCCGCCAGCGCCTGTGGCTTGCCGAGCGCCAGCGCATATTCGGCGAGCCCGGGACGTCCGACATTGCGCCCGATGGCTTCGAGCAAGGACTGCCAGGCGGGATGGTCATGCGCGCCGCCCGGCCAGTCCATCAGCCGCTCGGTGTGGAACATGTTCCACGGCGCCTTGAGCGGCACCCGCTCGAGCATGACCGGGACGATCACCTTGCGCTCGCGGGCGATCGAGGCTTCCGCTTCCACCCAGCTCACTTCCGACCCGTCCTCGGGCGCGAAGGCGTCCGGCGTCCAGCAGACGACGACGCATTTCGCCTTGCCGAGCTCTGAATTGATCACGGCGGCAAAGCTGCGGCCGGCCTCGAGTTCGACGTCGAACCAGACGCTGAGGCCAAGCTCCTCGAGCGCGGTGGCGATCTCGCGCACCCGCGGCCGCATGCGGCTCTTGTAGGAGATGAAAACGTCGGCCATCGAAAAACCCCCGCTCGATACTAGCCGAACGGCGGCGCTTGCCTAGCGGGGGGACGCCGGTTGTGCGCTTCCCTGGACGGAGGGCCGCCCGGGGATCGGTGCCGTCAGCGCATCGCGTTCAATGCCGCGAAATCCTCATCGCTCAGCTCGATCGAGGCCGCGCCGGTGTTTTCCTCGAGATGGGCGACCTTGCCCGTCCCCGGGATCGGCAGCATCACCGGCGACCGCCTGAGCATCCAGGCGAGCGAGAGCTGCGCGTTGGTCGCTCCGTATTTGCGCGCGATCGCCGAGAACCTGTCGGCAGCGCCTGCCGGCCCGCCCTCGATGGGACGCCAGGGGATGAAACCGATGCCGTGCTGCTCGCAATAGTCGAGCTGGGCTTCGCTGGCGCGGTCCGCGAGATTGTAGCGGTTCTGGATGGTCGCGACGGGGAAGAATTTCTGCGCCCGCTCGATCTCGGCGATGCCGACTTCGCTGAGGCCGACGTGGCGGATGAGCCCCTCCTTCTGCATCTGCGCGATGGCCTCGAACTGCTCGGCCTCAGGAATCTTGGGATCGATCCGGTGCAACTGCCACAGGTCGATCCGCTCGAGCCTGAGCCGCATGAGCGAGGTCTTGACGCCCTGGATCAGGAATTCCGGCCGGCCCACCGGCGTCCAGCGGTCGGGGCCCTGGCGCGTGTGGCCGCCCTTGGTGGCGATGATCACCTTGCCATAGGGCGCCAGCGTGTCGGCCAGCAGTTCCTCGGAGATATGGGGTCCGTAGGCTTCGGCCGTGTCGATGAAGTCGATGCCGAGTTCGGGCACCCGCCGCAGGGTGCGCCGCGCTTCGTCAAGATCGGCGGGCGGACCCCAGATGCCGCGGCCGGTGACGCGCATGGCGCCGAAGCCGAGGCGATGGACGACCATGTCGCCGCCAATAGCGAATGTGCCCGAGAGCGAGGCGTCGGGTGTGAGCATAGTGAGTCTCCGTGCTTGGACGGAAACGCTATCGGCAATTTACGATGGATGGCAAGGCCGCGGGCACGCGACCTTAGTTGTGCTCTTCCTTGACCGAGGGAAGCGGCATGAAATCGACGCCGTCTTCGACCAGCGCCGCCACTTCTTCCTTGGTGGCCTCACCGTAGATGCCGCGCGGATCGACTTCCTTGAAGTGGATCTTGCGCGCCTCTTCGGCGAATTTGTCGCCGACATAGTCGGCTTCGCTCGTCACCTTGTTGCGGAGCGCCAGCATCGCCTCGCGCAGCTTCTGGTGGTCGGGATGACCGATGGACAAGGAGACCTTTTCGCTCGTGTCGGTGCGGCCGATGGCGGGGGCCATGATCGCCTTGTCGACCGAGGTGGTGAGGCAGATCGGGCAGGTCACCAGTCCGCGACGCTTCTGGGCATCGTAGGCGGCGGCATTCGAAAACCAGCCGTCGAACTTGTGGGACTTGTCGCAAACGAGCGAGTAGTGGATCACGCGGAAATACCCCTTGGACGCCCAGCTTGCGCCCGCAGGGTTAACGGATAGCGAATTCGTCGACATTGGCAAGCGACGCGCCGCCGCAACTCACGCCAGATAGGGATCGAGCTCGCCGCGCCGCTCGAGCGCGGCGATCTCGTCATAGCCGCCGATGTGGCTATCGCCGATGAAAATCTGCGGCACGGTGCGCCGGCCATGCGCGCGCTGGATCATGGCCATGCGGCGTTCCGGATCGGACACGTCGATCTCCTCATAGGCGACGCCCTTGTCGTCGAGCAGCGCCTTGGCGGCGTAGCAATAGGGGCACCAGCCTGTGGTGTAGATCTGAACCTTGCTCATGGGGGTGATATGGGGTGCCCCGGCAAATTCACGAGGCCGCTCTCAACGCTGTGAACGCGCAGCAACGATTTCGGCGATGCGCGCCGTGTCTTCCTTTTGCAGGAAGCGGCCGCGTTCGAGGATTTCGAGCTGGTATTCGCGATAGGTGAGGCCGAGCTCCTCGGCCTTGCGGGCGCGGCGGATGGCGGTTTCGACGGGGACCTTCTTGAAGGCCGCCTCGCTGGCGGCGCGCCAGGCGAAATAGGTGCCGATGCCGCCGGGGCCCCATTCGGGGATGTGATCGTCGAGCGGAGGCCCGCCATTGTGGCCATAGCCGTCGAGGATGGCGGCCGACAGGTCAACGGGCCGCTGCCAAAACCGGCGGCGGCCTCGAGCGGGGCGGTTGATGCGCAGATCACCCATCAGGCGTCGGCTCCGACAACGACACGCGCAAAGCTCACCACATCGACGCGCTCGGCGCCAGCCGCCTTGAGGGCCCTGGTGACGGCGGTGACCGTCGCGCCGGTGGTGATGACGTCGTCGACGATGACGGCGCGGCGGCCATGCAGGCGCGCGGGCAGGTCGGGATGGGCGGCGAACGCCCCCGCGACATTGCGCCGGCGGGCCTGGCCGGTGAGGCCGACCTGGTGGCGGGTATTGCGCTTGCGGATGACGAGCCCCGGATCGACCGGCAGGCCGGTGAGCCGGCCCAGCGCACGGGCCAGTTCCGTCGACTGGTTGTAGCGGCGGGAGAACTGGCGCACGCGATGGAGCGGCACCGGCACCAGCACGGCGTCGGGTCCCCACAGCTCGTGCCCGGCGCGGGCGATGAAGCGCGCACAAAAGCGCGCGAGCTCGGGCCGGTCCCCATATTTGAGCTTGCCCACGAGGGTGCGCGCCATCGCGTTGTAAACGACCGCCGAGCGCGCGCGGCCGAACTCGGGCGGATTGGCGATGGCTTCGGCGGAAATGGCGCCGGGTCCGATCGACACCTCGAACGGCAGGCCGAGGACGGGACAGAGCGGCGCGGTGATCGGCCTCAGGGCGCAGAAGCAGGCAACGCACAATCCATCGGCGACCGCGACGGGCGAGTCGCAGCCCAGGCAGACGGGCGGATAGAGCTGGTCGAGCAGCAGCGCACCGAGCCGCCGCAGCGACCTGCCGGTTTTGACAATGAGCGCCCCCGTCTCCATAAGGCCATCCTGCACTCTCAAGGCCCTTTCCGCCAATGCCCGAGATCAGATTTGCGCCCAGGGTCTTCGACCGCGCTCTGATCGGCCACCATCTGGCGCGCCGGCCGCAAGGCTTCGACGATTTCGTGACGCGCATGGTGCTGGCCGATCTCGAGGAGCGGCTGTCGCCGGTGACGCGCAGTTTCGAGCAGGCGCTGATCATGGCGCCCGATGCGCGCGTGCTGCCAACGGGAGGGCGAAGCGCAAACGGGCCGTTCGCGTTCGAGCGCGTGTCGAGCGTGCTGGCCTCGCCGGGCCTGCCGCTCGTCGATCCCGAAGTGCTCGACCTGCCCCGGCGCGGTTACGATCTCATCGTGTCGCTGTTCGACCTCGACGTGGTCGACGACGTGCCGGGCTTTCTCGCGCGGGCCCGTGCGCATCTGCGCGCCGATGGATTGTTCCTCGCGGCGGCGATCGGTGGCGAGAGCCTCACCGAACTGCGCGAGGCCTTCCTCAGCGCGGAGGCCGAGATCGGGGGCGGTGCGACGCTCAGGGTCGCGCCGTTCATTCCGCTGAGCGAAGCGGCCGGGCTGCTCCAGCGCGCGGGACTGGCGCTGCCGGTGAGCGATGTCGAAACGCATGTGGTGCGCTATGAGACGCCGCTGGCCCTGATGCGCGAGCTCAAGCATCTGGGGGCGTCCAATCCGCTTGCGGACCGTCCCGGCAGGATGGCGAGCAAGCGGCTGATCGGCGCGGCGTCGGCGGCCTATGAGCGGCTGGCGCGCGACGAGGACGGGCGGGTGCGCGCGACGCTCGAGATCATCTGGATGAGCGGCTGGGCGCCCCATGAGAGCCAGCAGAAGCCGCTCAAGCCCGGCAGCGCCGAGATCAGCCTGACGAAGGTGCTGAAGACGAAGGGCTAGATGCCGGCGTTGTTCATCGCATTGCCCGCCCGATCGCGGACAAAGTCGAACAGCCCGAGCAGGGCGTCGCCAAAAACCGAGAAGGCCGTGATCAGCGCAACCGCCATCGCCGCGGCAATCAGCCCATACTCGATGGCTGTGGCTGCATCCTCATCGGCAATGAACTTCCTGACGCTCGTCACGTGCCCCTCCTGGGCTCACAGCAGGTCGCACAAGGGCGCGATCAGCGGTTCATCCGCGGGCGGCATCGGGTAGTCGCGCAGGTTTTGCGGCCGAACCCATTTGAGAGCCGCATGCTCACGCGCCTGCGGGACGCCTTGCCAGTTACGGCACACAAAAAGTGGCATGAGAAGGTGAAAGCTTTCGTAAGAATGCGAGGCGAATGTCAGCGGCGCGAGACAGGCGGTTTTGGTCGAAACCCCCAGCTCTTCAGCGAGTTCGCGGATCAATGCGGCTTCGGGCGTTTCGCCCGATTCGACCTTGCCGCCGGGAAACTCCCACAGGCCCGCCAGCGGCTTGCCCTCGGGCCGC
>JBIQKK010000080.1:0-4747 GCA_044506585.1 Hyphomicrobiales bacterium | reverse complement strand
GGCGTCGATCGCGCGCCAGCCGGCGGCATCGAGCGCCGCGAGCGTGGCGGGGCCTGCCTGCGGGGTCGCACGGAAGGCCGGCCTGATGCCGCGGGCCGTGAACCATGCGGCGGCGGCCGCGATGCGTGCCGCCGCGTTGCCGTCATCGGCGGCATCGAAGCTCTGCACCGAATTGGCGCGCTTGGTGTAGCCGTTGGCGGCGCGGCGAACCCAGTTGCCGTCCCACTCGACCTCGATGCCGGGCCACGCCTTGAGGCCGGCACGCTCGAAGACATCGGGGCCAGGCAGCGCCATGTCAGCTCCGGTAGCTGCCGTTGATGTCGATATAGCCGTGCGTGAGATCGCAGGTGTAGACCGTGGCGCTGCCGGTGCCGAGGCCGATACCGACGCGCAGCTCGAGCTCTTGGTTCTTCATATAGGCGGACGCGGCGGCCTCGTCGTAGTTGGACGCGCGCTCGCCCCGCTCGGCGACGGTGAAATCGCCGAAGGCGATCGACAGCCGGTCGCGGTCGGCGGGCTCGCCCGCTTTGCCGACGGCCATGACGACGCGACCCCAATTGGCGTCCTCGCCCGCGATGGCGGTCTTGACCAGCGGCGAGTTGGCGATGGACTGCGCGATGCGGAAGGCACTCTCGTCCGACACCGCACCCTCGACATTGACCGTCACCATCTTGGTCGCGCCCTCGCCGTCGCGCACGACGAGGATCGCCAGATCGTGCAGCACGTCGCCCAGCGCCGCAGCGAAGATGCCTGCACGCGGATCGTCGATCGAGGTGATCGGCTCGATCGCCGCCTTGCCGGTCGCAAAGACGAGGCAGGTGTCGGAGGTCGAAGTGTCGCCATCGACGGTCATGGCGTTGAACGAGCGCTGGATCAGCGGCGGCAGCATCTGCTGCAGCACGGGGGCCGCGATCGGCGCGTCGGTGAACACGAAACTCAGCATCGTCGCCATCGCGGGCGCGATCATGCCCGAGCCCTTGGCAATGCCGGAGATCGACACCGTGGTGCCGTCGAAATCGACGGTCGCGGCCGCAAGCTTGGGATAGGTGTCGGTGGTCATGATGGCCCTGGCCGCATCCATCCACGGGCCGGGCGCGAGGCGGAGCGCGGTCTCGCCCGCGACATCGGCGAATTTGCCGGCATCGAGCGGTTCGCCGATCACGCCGGTCGAGGCGAGGAAGATTTCGTCGGGCGGGATATCGAGCGCCGCCGAAACGATCGCCGCCGACTGCTCGACGGCCGCCTTGCCCCGCATGCCGGTGAAGGCATTGGCGTTGCCCGAATTGACCAACAGCCCCCGCGCGCGGCCCTGCGCCAGGTTGGCCCGGCACCAGTCGACCGGGGCCGAGGGGCACTTCGACGAGGTGAGGACACCCGCGACGCTGGTGCCTTCGTCGAAGGCGGCGAGCAGCACGTCGGTGCGGTTCTTGTACTTGATCCCCGCTTCCGCCGTCGCGAAGCGGACGCCCGCGATCTCGGGCAGCTCGGGATAGCTCCTGGGAGCGAGCGGTGAAACTTTGTGGGCCATGTCGCCTGCCTCTTCTTGCCCCCGACCCATTGCCCGATGTTGGGGCGGGACACAAGGTGAGGGGAAGGCAGAGCGCCGGGGGCGCGGCAGGGGTTGTGCGGCGGGGGCGGGCGGTGGGGCACCCCCCTCCTCCAGCCTTCGGCTGGTCCCCTCCCCCGCGAGCGGGCGAGGACTCCCGACGGCGATGTTTGTGGGGAGGATCGGGGACGGTGCGGCCCGTCCCCGAAGCCTGCGTTCGCTTATTCGGCCGGGACGAGCGAGATGGCGCTTTCGGCGGGGGCCGGGGTGCTGGCGGCGGCTTTGGCCTTCTTGCTGTAGGCCATGTAGAGCGGCAGGGCGACGAAGGTGAGGCCGCCCACGAGGTTGCCGGCGATGGTCGGAATCTCGTTCCAGACCAGGTAGTCCATGAAGGTGAACTGACCGCCCAGGATAATGCCCGAGGGGAAGAGGTACATGTTCACGACCGAGTGCTCGAAGCCCATGAAGAAGAAGACCATGATGGGCATCCACATGCCGATGACCTTGCCGGACATATGCGTCGAGAGCATCGCCGCGATGACGCCGGTCGACACCATCCAGTTGCAGAGCACGCCGCGCACGAACAGGGTCAGCATGCCGGCGGCGCCGTGTTCGGCGTAGCCCAGCGTACGGCCCTCGCCGATATGGCCGATCTTCTGCCCGACCTCGTTGGGCACATCGGAGAAGCCGAAGGTGAAGACGATCGCCATCAGCACGGCGACCGTGAGCGCGCCGGCGAAATTGCCGACGAAGACGAGGCCCCAATTGCGCAGGATCGCCGGCACCGTGATGCCCGGCCGCCGCGCAATCAAGGCGAGAGGCGCGAGCGTGAAGACGCCGGTCAGCAGATCGTACCCGAGCAGGAAGAGGATAATGAAGCCGACAGGAAAGAGCATCGCGCCCACCAGGGGCTGGCCCGTCTGCACCGTAACGGTAATGGCGAATGCCGCCGCGATGGTGAGGAGCGCGCCGCCCATATACGCGCGCACCAGGGTATCGCGGGTGGACAATTTCACCTTCGTCTCGCCCGCTTCGATCATGCGGTTGAGAAGCTCAGGAGGGGATACGTAGGACATAATGAATCTCCACGAGAAACAGGATGACGGGTCGGCAGCAGGGGCTGCACGATGCCCGCCGGTCGGGCCGATAGCGGCGATGCCTGGGAAAGCGCCCGTCCTTGGACGCGGGAATTCGGGGGAGCGCATGGCGCTGCCGCCGAGGTAAATGCACGAAGCGTGCCAGCCGCGACTGCCGGGGAGAGCGGGGGTGTCCGCGAGAGGTCGGAAGTGGTGCTGCCGCAATTTTCAGCAGCCGATGTAGGCCTGCCTAGATCGTGAGCATTCGATGCGGCAGCGCAAAGAAAAGGCGGGCACCGGGCCCGCCTTTCGATATCGGTATGGGACGGCGCTTACTCGAGCGGGCCCAGCTGCTGGTTGACCTGTTCGGCGAGCGTGGGATCGGTGATCTCGATCGCGGCCGTCTTGCGCAGGTCGTTGAAGACCTGGCGGTAACGGGCGGAATAGAGCTCGTTGCCGATCTGCTGGGTCATCTCCTCGAGGGTCGGCTTGGCCGCCGGACGACGGTCCTCCACCTTGATGATGTGCCAGCCGAACTGGGTCTGCACCGGATCGGAAACCTGACCGACCTCCATCGCGAAGGCCGCATCGGCGAAGGGCTTCACCATGACGGCACGCTTGAAATAGCCGAGGTCCCCGCCCGACTGTTTCGCCTGGGGCTCGATCGACTTCTGTTTGGCGAGTTCGGCGAAATCGGCGCCGGCGTCGATCTCGGCCTTGATGGCCTTGGCGTCGTCCTCGGAGCTGACGAGAATGTGACGGGCGTGGACTTCGTCCTCATCCGGCATCGCCGCGATGCGCTTGTCGTACTCGGCCTTCACCGCCTCGGCGGTGATGGTGTCGCTGATCGCCTGCTTGACGTAGGCGCGGCGCAGGGCGCGGTCGGTCAGATATTCGAGGCGCAGCTTGAACAGCGGATCGTCCCGCATCCCTTCCTTGTCGCCGCTCTGCGACATCATCTTGATGTCGATCATCTGGGCGAGCAGGACCGCGCGGATCTGGTCGGGCGGAATGGAGTTGAGCTCCTGGCCGAGATCCTCGGCCGTGAACGCGAGATCGGCCTCGGTGATGGTTTCGCCACCGACGGTCGCAACAACCGTGTCCGGACCAATCGGCTGCGGGGCGGGCTGTTCCTGCGAGGGCGGCTCGGACGAACTGGACTCGTCCTGGGCGTAGGAGGCAGTCGCGCCGAACGTGACGAGCAGCGCAAGGGCCAGAATTTTCAGGGTGAACGGCCGCATGGCCGTAAGGAAGGTCGAGGTCATTGACTCATGCTCCGTGTGTCGCGCCCAGGCCCTCTTGGCGCGCGGGGGCGAGGTGTCGCCCATTTGGGCTCCGTTGACAATAGAGACCCCCGCACTTACATAGCCCAACGCTTTCAAACGCCCGAAAAGCGGCGGTTTTTCGCGCTTCATGCGTGCCAAACGAACCGTCGTCAGCGCCACCAAAGATGGCGCCATCAAGACAAGGAATGCCCAATGGTCTTCGCCTCCATCGCCAAGGCGATCTTCGGCTCAGCCAATGACCGGCAGGTCAAGCGCTACCAGCCCCAGGTCGACGCCATCAATGCGCTCGAGCCGCAGATGGCCAAGCTGAGCGATGGGGAGCTGAAGGCCAAGACCGCCGAGTTTCGCGAGCAGCTGAAGAACGGCGCCCGGCTCGAGGACCTGCTGGTGCCCGCCTTCGCGGTGGTGCGCGAAGCGTCCAAGCGGACGCTGGGGATGCGCCATTTCGACGTGCAGCTGATCGGCGGCATGGTGCTCAACGAGCGCTCGATCGCCGAGATGCGGACGGGCGAAGGCAAGACGCTGGTCGCAACGCTCCCCGTCTATCTCAATGCGCTCACGGGGCTGGGCGTCCATGTGGTGACCGTCAACGACTACCTCGCCCGCCGCGACAGCCAGTGGATGGGCCAGATCTACAATTTCCTCGGGCTCACCACCGGCATCATCGTCCACGGGCTGAGCGATGCCGAGCGCAAGGCGAGCTACGCCGCCGACGTGACCTACGGCACCAACAACGAGTTCGGCTTCGACTATCTGCGCGACAACATGAAGTACGCGCGCAGCCAGATGGTGCAGCGCGGCCACGCCTACGCCATCGTCGACGAAGTGGACTCGATCCT
>JBIQKK010000079.1:4461-12250 GCA_044506585.1 Hyphomicrobiales bacterium | reverse complement strand
GCGGCCGACGATCCGTACTATCACCCCTATCTCTACGGCTCGCGCCTGGGGGCGACGATGCGGGCCGGATTCTACGGCGTTGCGGGGTGGCATGGCGAAGGTCACTTGTTGCGGGCCCTGTACGAGGGCGTCGCATTCGAGCACCGGCGGCATATCGACGTGCTGCGCTCGGCCGGTATCCGCTTCAACAGCGCGATCCTTTCGGGCGGCGGTGCGCGCAGCCCGATCTGGCCCCAGATGTTCGCCGACATCCTCAACATGCCCATCTCGATTGCATCATGCGCGGAGACGGGTGCGGTGGGCGCGGCGATCGCGGCCGGAGTCGGCGCTGGCGTATTCGGGGATCTGGAGGCAGGCGTCGGTGCCATGACGCGGAGAGGCGCCAGCTTCGAGGCCGATGCGGCGATGTCGGCGCACTATGACGACCGCTACCGTGTGTTCGGGCGGATCACCGAGGCGATGAAGCCGGTCTGGGCCGATATGGCGCAAGTGCGCGGGACCAAGTGACGTGACCACCTCCGAGCGGACTGAAGGGGATTACGACCACATCATCGTGGGGGGCGGTACCGCCGGCTGCGTACTGGCCAACCGTCTCACGGCGAGCGGGCAGCATCGGGTCTTGTTGCTCGAGGCGGGCGGCGAGGACCGCTATCCGTGGATACACATCCCGGTCGGCTACCTTTACACCATGAACAACCCGCGCACCGACTGGATGATGCGCACGGAGAACGAACCCGGCCTCAACGGCCGGTCGCTGGCCTATCCGCGCGGCAAGGTGCTCGGCGGCTGCTCGGCCATCAACGGCATGATCTATATGCGCGGGCAGGCGGCCGATTACGACCACTGGCGGCAGCTGGGCAATGTCGGCTGGGGCTGGGACGATGTGCTGCCCTATTTCACGAAATCCGAAGACAATTTCCGCGGGGCCAGTCCGTTGCATGGCGCGGGCGGCGAATGGACCGTGGCGCGGCAGCGTCTGCGCTGGGACATCCTCGAGGCCTTCCGCGATGCAGCCGAGGAGATCGGCATTCCCCGGCGGGATGACTTCAACGATGGCGACAATGAAGGCAGTGGTTTCTTCGAGGTCAACCAGCGCGGCGGTGTGCGCTGGACCACCGCCAAAGCCTTCCTGAGGCCCGCGCGCTCGCGACCGAACCTGCGTGCGGTCACAGGCGCACTGGTCCAGTCCATTGTGCTCGATGGTCGGCGCGCGAAGGCTGTCCGCTACCTATGCGGGACGAAAGAATTCGAGGCAGAGGCCCATCGCGAAATCATCCTCTGCGCCGGAGCGATCAACTCGCCCAAGTTGCTGGAACTGTCGGGCATTGGCGATCCGGAGGTTCTTTCGTCGCAAGGCATCGCCGTGCAGCACGAGAACAGGGGCGTGGGTGCGAACCTGCACGATCATCTGCAGATCAGAACGGTGTTCCGCGTTTCGGGCGCGCGCACGCTGAACCAGCTTGCGAACAGCATGGTAGGCAAGATGTCGATGGCCGTGGAATACGGCCTTCGGCGCAGTGGTCCGCTGTCGATGGCACCGAGCCAGCTCGGCATCTTCTCACGCAGCGACGAGAGTGTGGCGACTGCCGATCTCGAATACCACATCCAGCCGCTGTCGACCGACAAGCTCGGCGATCCGCTGCATCCTTTCCCTGCAGTGACGGTCTCGGTGTGCAATCTGCGGCCGCAGAGCCGGGGCACGAGCCACATCCGGAGCCGCGATCCCGCGGCGGCGCCTGCGATACGGCCGAACTATCTCAGCGCCCAGCGAGATCGCGACGTGGCCCTCAAGGCCGTCCGGCAGGCCCGTCGCCTCGTCGATACCCGCGCGCTGAAACGATACGCGCCACAGGAGCTGCTGCCGGGGCCCTCCATCTCCAGCGACGCCGAGTTGCTGACCGCCATCGGCGAGATCGGGACGACCATCTTCCACCCGGTCGGGACCTGCCGCATGGGGCAGGACAACGACGCGGTGGTCGACGAGAGGCTGCGCGTCCGCGGTCTCGGCGGGTTGCGGGTCGTCGACGCGTCCGTGATGCCGTCGATCGTCTCGGGGAACACGGCCTCGCCCGTGATCATGATCGCCGAGCGCGCCGCCGAGTTCGTATTGTCGGACAACTGAGCGGTAGAGCCTACGCGATCACGTTGTGGCACGCGATGGTCCGGTCGCCGAGCGCCCGCAGCGCCGGCATTTCAACCCGGCACTGGTCCGTGGCCAGCGGGCAGCGCCCGGCATAGGGACAGCCCGCCCCGCGATTGAACTGGCTCGGCGGCTCGCTGGCGGGCATTACGCCCGCAATCCGCAGCGATGGGTCGGGTCGCGGCACGGCCGTCATCAGCGCCAGCGTATAAGGGTGGCGGGGCCGTTCGAGGATGGTCTTTGTGTCCGCCATCTCCACGACGCGTCCCATATACATCACCGCGACGCGGTCGCTGACGCACCCGATCACACCCATGTCGTGCGAGATGAAGATCATGGACAGCTTGAGGCGCTCGCGCAGGTCCATCAGCAGGTTCAGAACCTGCGCCTGAACCGAGACATCGAGCGCGGACACCGGTTCGTCGGCGACCACGACGGCCGGAACCGGCAGGATCGCGCGGGCGATCCCGACGCGCTGGCGCTGTCCGCCGCTGAGCTCATGGGGATAGCGACCTGCGAAACTGGGGTCGAGCCCGACCGCCGTCAGGCTGTCCGCCACCTGCTGCGCCCGATCGGCGCGCGACGTGAAGGCGCCATTGATGTCTCCGGCCTCCGCAATCGAATCACCGATGGTTCGCCGCGGATTGAGGGAGGCGTAGGGATCCTGGAACACCATTCGGATGTTGAGCCGGAGGGCCGTCAGGCCCGGGCCGCTGGCCTGCAGCACGTCCGTATCGCGGAAACGCACGCGGCCGGCCTGCGGTTGGGTGAGCCGCATGATCGAGCGTCCCACTGTCGTCTTGCCGCAGCCCGATTCTCCCACGATGCCCAGCACTTCGCCTTCGCCCAGGACGAAGCTGACGTCATCGACGGCCTGCACGCGCAATTTCCGGCCGCCGCGCTTGACGTCAAAGCCCATCTGCAGCCCTTCGACCGCGAGGATCGCGTTCGTGCTCACAGCGGCCTCCCGTCGGTGACGGGAAAAGCGCAAAGTGCATCGTGAGCAGCCATTACCTCGTAGCGTGGCGGCGCAACCTCGCGGCAGATATCCCGCGCGTCGGGGCATCGCGGCGCGAAGGCGCAGCCGCTCTTGATACTGCCCGGCCGCGGTGCCTGCCCGGGGATGGTCTTCAGTCGTGCTGCCCCTGCGCCGCGAATCGGCATGCAGGCCATCAGGCTGCGTGTATAGGGGTGCGAGGGCGCGCCGAAGAGTTCGCGGGCCGAGGCGGTCTCGACGACCCGTCCCGCATACATCACGGCCACCCGGTCGGCCAGTTGGGCGATGACGCCCATGTCGTGGGTGATGAAGAGCATCGCCATGTCGAGCTTGTTGCAGAGTTCGCGCAGGAGGCCGAGGATCTGGAACTGGACCGTGACGTCGAGCGCCGTCGTCGGTTCATCCGCGATCAGGATCTGCGGCCGACAGGCGAGCGCGATGGCGATCATCACGCGCTGCCGCATGCCGCCGGACATCTGGTGCGGAAAGGCGCTGAGCTGCAGTGCCGCGTCGGGAATGCGCACCATCTCGAGCAACTCGCGTGCGCGCTCCGCCGCGGCAGCGTGCGGTATTCTTTCACGCACCAGAACCGCCTCGACGATCTGATCGCCAACCCGTCGCACCGGATTGAGCGAGGTCATGGGTTCCTGGAACACCATTGCCATCACGCCGTGTCCGCGCTCGACGCGTTGCCAAGGTTCGAGCTCGGTGACATCTACACCGGCGACGGAGATTGTGCCGGACCGGATTCGCGGTCCAGGCTTGGGCAGAAGGCCCATTGCGGCAAGCGAGGTCATGCTCTTGCCGCAGCCCGACTCACCGACGAGCCCGAGGATTTCGCCCCGCGCGATAGCCAGGGACACGCCGCTCACGAGATCGATGGGCGCCGCCTGCGCTCCAACCGAAATCGTGAGATCCGCTATCTCCAGCATCGTCATGCCTCCCCCCGCAGCATGTCGCGGAAATGCGGGTCGAGGCGGTCGCGTAGCGAGTCGCCGACAAGATTGAGCGCAAACGCCGTGAGGACGATCATCGTGCCGGGAAAGAACAGCAGCCACGGGGCGCGCGTGACGAACTGGCGAGACTCCGCGAGCATATTGCCCCAGCTCGGGATCGTCGGTGGTGCGCCCAACCCGAGAAAGTCGAGCGAGGCAGCCGCCAGCTGCGCGAACGCGAACACGAAACTGGCCTGTACCAGAAGGGGCGAGACGAGATTGGGCAGGATGTGCCGTGCGATCAGCCATCCGGTGCGCGAGCCCATGCTGCGTGCCGCCTCCACATAGGTTTCCGACTTGAGGCGCAATGTGAGGCCATACACGATCCGGGTCGTTGTGGTCAGGAATCCCGCGCCCACGGCAATCACCGAGTTCACGACGCTCGGCCCGAGGACGACGATGAGGCCGAGTGCGAGCAACAGCGACGGAAAGGCCATCAGCACATCGACGAGGCGCATCATCACGTGGCCGAAGCGCGGGAAAAGCGCGGACAAGACGCCGATCGGCACGCCTGTGAAAAGAGCGAACACGACGACGCCGACGCCGACCAGGAGTGCCATGCGCGAGGCATAGATCACGCGCGACAGCGTGTCCCGGCCAAACTGGTCTGTGCCGAACCAGTGCGTTGGATCGGGCGGGCTGAGCCGGATGATCGGATTCATCTCGAAGGGATCGAACGGCGCGATCCAGGGAGCAAGGATCGCAGCGAGCGCGACGACCACGAGCAGCGCCAGCCCCGCCAATGCGATTGGGCGTGCAAGAAACGGAGCAAGCCACGAGCGCGCCAACTTCATTGCAGTTGGACCCTTGGATCGAGGAAGCGGTACGAGATGTCGACGATGAGGTTGATCACCAGGTAGATGACCACAACGACCAGTACGATGCCCTGGATCACGGGGTAGTCGCGATTGAGGATCGACTGGACGACCAGCCGGCCGATTCCGGGGAGGGCGAAGACGGTTTCGGTGACCACTGCCTCCGAAAGCAGCGCCGCAAAGGTGAAGCCGAACGCCGCAACCACGGCCAGCAATGCATTGCGGAAGATGTGCCGCGTGGTGACGCGCCAGGGACGGATGCCCTTGGCCCGCGCGGTCCGTACGAAATCTTCACGGGACACATCGAGCATGCTCGCCCGCGTCAGGCGCAGGATCAGCGCTGCATTGGGTGCGGCCAAAGTCAAACTGGGCAATAGCAAATAGCGTAGATTGGCGAGACCGCCCTGCTCGAAGATCGAGGGATAACCTGAGCTGGGCAGCCAGCCCAGCCACGCCGCGAATATAAGGATCAGGTAGAGCCCCACCCAAAAAGTGGGCACCGAGGCCAGGAGCATTGCCGCTCCGGACAGGCCCTGGTCGAGCAACGACCCATGCCGCATCGCCGAGATCATGCCGATCGGCACGCCGATCAGGACGATCCACACCATGGTGATGGAGGCCAGCAGGATGCTGGTCTCGGCCCCGTCCGCGATCGCGGAGAGGACAGGGGCCTGGTAGAAGATCGACCGCCCCAGGTCGCCGCTGAGTGCCTTGCCGGCCCATTGCAAGTACTGGACGAAAATGGGTTGGTCGAGGCCCAGCGTATGGCGCAGCCTTTCCGCCTGCTCGGGCGTCGCCATGTCTCCGAGCATGACATAGATCGGATCGCCCGGAATGACATGAATGAAACCGAAGATGATGATGGACGCCAGGAAGAGCGTCAGCAGCATCGCCGTCGCGCGTTTCAGGATATACGACCACATTCACGGGTTCCGGCAGAGAGCAACGGGCCGCCTAGCGGTCCGGGCGCACATCGCTCGCGCCCGGACCACGCCAGGGAGGCTACTCCTTGAACGAGATGTTCCAGAAGGTCGGCCAGAAGATCATTGGGCCGACACCCTGCAGCTTGGGCGACATCAGATCGTACGAGTAGGCGTCACCGACCTTGATGGCCGGCACCTGCTCGTAGAACAGCGCCTGGATCTTGTCCCACACCGCCTTGCGTTCGGTCAGGTCGGCGGTGCCGGTGAACTCCTGCCTCAGAGCTTCGATTTCCGGGCTGGCCCACCAGCCGGGGTAACCGGAGTTGAGGAAGGTGATCAGGATCGGATCGGGCGGACCGCCATGATGCGTCACGAAGATGTCCCACTGCGAGGGCTCGGCGCGCATCTTCAGCAGCGTCGCCCAGTCGACCACGATCATCTGCACGTTGATCCCGGCCTCGGCGAGTTGCCGCACGAACACGGTCGCCTGGTCGAAATGCGTCTGGTAGTTGGTCGAGGTCAGCAATCGGATCGGCGTGCCGTCATAACCGGCTTCGGCCGCCAGAGCCTTTGCCCCGGCCGCGTCGTGCTGGTTGTAGCGTTCGATGGCAGCTTCCGAATACCAGAAGTTCCCCTTGGGAAAGATCGAGCCTTGTGCGTCCCACAGGGCCTCGGGGCCGAACGAGACGCGAAGCGCTTCGTCCTTGCCCAGGGCCATCTGGATCGCCTGGCGCAGCTTGTAATTGTCCTTGAGGATGCCTTCCTTACTGTTGGTGAAGAACAGCCCGAACAGCGGCGCACCGCTCATGCGGATAGCCACGGAGGGATCGGCACTCAGCTGATCGTAGAGATCACCCGAAATCGTCTCGGCATAGTCGTAGTCGCCGGCCTGGACCCCGCTCACGCGAGTCCCGACGTCGGGAACCGGAATGAACTGGATCGCGTCGAAGAGCGCTTCGCGCTTTCCGGCATACCCGTCGCCCGGATTGCTGCGGGCGTCGTACTCGTCGAATCGTACAACCTCGATGTAGCGGTTCGGGCGCCACTCCTTGAACTTGTAGGGGCCGGTGCCGATGTAGTCGGCCTGCTCGATAGGCTGGTCGGCCGCCTTGCTGGCGATCTCGGCGGGATAGATCGCCGCACCGCCCTCGAGGTGGCCGAGCAGGTTCTTCCACGCACCATTGGGCTGCGGCAACTTGATCGTGACCTCGTACTTGCCGGTGGCTTCCACCGTCGCCCCCTCGACGAACAGCAGCTTGCCCCGCACACCGTACTTGGCCCAGCGATTCATCGACGCCACGACGTCTTCGGAGGTCATCTCCTTCCCGTTGTGGAAGTGGACGCCCTGGCGAAGCGCGATGATGATCGTCTTGCCGCCATCCTCCACCTTCTCGCCTTCGGCGAGCATCGGCTGCGGCTCGAAATGCGAATCGAGCGTGTAAAGCGCCTCGAAAATGTGCATGCCGACGACGAGCGAAACGCCCGCGGTCGTCAGCATCATGTCGAGCGGCGCCGGCTCGCTGACCGCTGCATAGCGCAACGTTCCGCCGGCGGCATTTGCGTTTGGAATGAGCATAAGGGCAGCGGCTAGTGCCGCGGCACCACGTATCAGTCGTTTCAATCCGGACTTCATTGTCCTGCCTCCCCATTTTGGTGCCGGGTAGGGCCGGGGGCGTCGCGTGACACCGGATCCAAGGCTCCCCTCCACCTGTAGGAAAGTTTCATACATCATGAAGATGGTTTCAAGCCCCATGTGCAAAACTCGCAAGACTCCCGGAATTCCTTTGACTTTTCGGCCATCGCGAGCTTTGGTTTGTTTCTTACAGAGAAGCCTTCAGCGTCGAATGAGGCGAGGATCAGCCCTTGGCATCCGCAGTTAAAAGAGCCGCGCAGCACGCCGCGCCCAGCAAGCGCGAGGA
>JBIQKK010000079.1:0-4361 GCA_044506585.1 Hyphomicrobiales bacterium | reverse complement strand
GACCTCAAGGTGAAGCTTGCCCAGAGCATGGTCGTGGGTCGCATCTATCTCGAGCCGCCGCCCCATGCCGGCACGGATCTCGCGCAACCGGCGATGTGGCGGTCGGTGTTCCAGGAAATCCGGCGGGCGATTTCCTCGGTGGAAGAACAGCTGCGGAAAGACGATGTCGAGAAGGCTGCAGCCGCCATCGCCGCCTGCGGCAAGCTCGCCGCGTTCGGTGTCGGTGGTGGATCGACGGTAGCGGTAACCGAAATAGAACATCGTTTCTTTCGGCTCGGCATCGCCGTTTCGCACAGTTCCGATCCGCACCTGATGCGAATGGTCGCTTCAACCCTGGGCAAGAACGACGTGGTCATTGCGGTTTCAACGACCGGCAATGCCGCCGATGTGGTGGAAGCCGCCAGCATCGCCAAGCGCTACGGCGCCACTATCGTCGCTATCACCAAGCCCAAGAGTCGTCTCGCCGCAATGGCCGACATCGCCCTGTGCGTGCACGTGCCCGAGGCGCCGGATGCGCTCAAGCCTACGGCGTCGCGCTATGCGCTCCTGACCGCAGTCGATCTGCTCGCCGCCGCAACGGCCTACAGTCGGCCGCGCGAGTCACAGGAACGCATGCGGCGGATCAAGCTGGAACTGCTGCGCTCGACGAACGGCAACGCTGACGAACCCCTCGGCGATTGAGGCGCCGCTGTGAGCTACGATCTGATCCTCAAAGGCGGTCGTGTGCTCGACCCCGCGCAGAGCCTGGACGAGGTTGCCGACGTCGCCTTCGCGTCCGGTAAAGTCGCGGCGGTCGGCGCCGGGCTTTCCTCCCCCGGTGCCGAGGTCCGCGACGTGAGCAGCAAGATAGTGACGCCGGGTTTCATCGACCTGCACACGCACGTCTATTGGGGCGGCACGTCGCTGGGCGTCGACGCCGGCCAGATTGCGCGGCGCAGCGGCGTCACCACATTCGTCGATGCCGGCAGTGCGGGGCCCGGAAATTACAAGGGTTTCCTCAAGCACGTCATCGAGCCGAGCGAGCCGCGGATCCTTGCTTATCTGCACGTGTCGTTCGCGGGCATCTTCGCCTTCTCGCGCAACATCATGGTGGGCGAAAGCGGCGACATGCGCCTCATGAGTCCACGCGACGCAGTGGACGTCGCTCGCGCCAATCCTGAGACGATCATCGGCATCAAGGTGCGCGTTGGCCGTTTCGCCAGCGGCGATTCCGGCATCGCGCCGCTTGAGATTGCCCTCCAAGTGGCGGAGGAGACGGGCCTGCCGCTGATGGCGCATATCGACGAGCCGCCGCCAACCTATGAGGAGGTCATTGCCCGTCTTCGGGCGGGCGACGTATTGACCCACTGCTTCAGGCCATTCCCCAACTCGCCGGTGACCCATGACGGCCGGCCCAGGCCCGGGGTGGTTGCGGCGCGCGAGAGGGGTGTGCTGTTCGATATCGGACACGGCATGGGGTCGTTCTCTTTCGACGTCGCTCGCGCAATGCTCGCGGCGGGTTTCGCGCCGAATACAATCTCCTCCGATATTCACGATCTCAATCTCGACGGCCCCGTGATCGACCAGGCGGTCACACTCTCCAAGTTTCTCGCACTCGGCATGCCGCTGCCGGACGTGATCCGGGCAACGACCTCATCGCCGGCTGCGATCATTGGCCGGCACGACCTTGGGACGTTCCGTCCCGGCTCCGCGGGGGACGCGACCATCTTCTCTCTCGAACAAGGCAGGTTCGCGCTCACGGATTCGACGGGTCAGGTCCTGGTCGCCGACAAGCAGATCGAAGTCGCCTCCGTGGTCATGCACGGCCGATACGGCGACACACAGAGATAACGTAACCTGCCGACGCGCAGCCTGCGGCATTGCCAACTCTGGATTGGCCGCGTTGAGCGATCTACATAGGTCTCATGACCGACAATGCCCCGCACCGCATGACGCCGACCGGCAGCATGGTGCCTCCCGATCTCGATGAAGCCATGGTGGCGGCGGTCGTTTCTGCCTTCTATGCAAGGGCCCGCCGAGACGAGGTGATAGGCCCGGTCTTCAACCGCGTCATCCCCGATGAGCGCTGGCCGGAGCATATCCAGACCATCACCGATTTCTGGTCCTCGATGCTGCTGGGCACTGGGCGCTATAGCGGCCGGCCGATGCCCAAGCACCTGGCCATTTCCGAGCTCAACGACGCCCATTTCCAGCGCTGGCTGACGCTGTTCCGCGAGACGGTCGAAGAGCTCTGCCCGCCGCATATTGCCGCGCTCTTCGTGGATCGCGCCGAGCGCATCGGCTACAGCTTCCGGATACGCATCGCGCAGTTGCGGGGACAAGATTCGATGGCGGTGCGCTTGCAGCGGGCATGAACCAGCCAGCCGGCCGAAAAAGCCCCGATCACGGCAAGGTGGGAACCCCTTGCTACAGCGTCATGTTAGTAATCAAAGCAGCCCTCCACCCTAACGCTGGATTTACAAAGTGTGGGCTCTTTGAGCGAGAACAAAGAGCTTGTTCTTCCGTAAGATAGAACCGCCACGACCGACGAGGCCGGTCAATAAAAGGAGACCAAAATGAAACTCTTCACCGCACTGCCCCTGATCGCAATGACCGCAGCCTTGGCATTCGCGCCCGCCGCCATGGCGGAGAATTTCGAGGTCAAGATGCTCAACAAGGGCGAAGCCGGGACCATGGTGTTCGAACCGGCCCTGGTGAAGATCGCCCCGGGCGACACGGTCACCTTCGTACCGGTGGACAAGGGTCACAACGCCGAGACCATCCCCGACATGCTTCCCGAAGGCGCTGAGGCCTTCAAGGGCAAGATCGGCCAGGAAATCGCTGTGACCTTCGACGTGCCCGGCGCCTACGGCATCAAATGCCTGCCTCATTTGGCGATGGGCATGGTTGCGCTGGTGGTTGTCGGAGACGACCCGGCAAATCTTGAAGAGATCAAGGACGCCAAGCTGCCCAAGAAGGCAGAGGAGCGGTTCGAGGACATCTACGCCGAACTCGAAGCGCAGTAATTTCGTACCAAGACGCGGAAACATCGCACCAAAGGGGACAACGATGAGCGCAGACAAGACACCACGGCAAGAGTCCGATCAGCAGGAGCCCGTTGCCGTGTCGCGGCGTGCCCTGCTGGCGGGTTCGGCCGGGCTCGGCCTGGCCGGCCTGACATTGAGCACAGGGCTGGCGAACGCCCAGGCCCACGTCCACGGACCCGGCGAGGATGTCGGCAGCGGCCGAATCTATCCGATCAATGTCTTCGAGGGGATCCCCGATATCGCCCACGATCCCACGGACATTCCGCCGCCCATCACCCGCACGTCTCCCGAGACGGTCCGCGTGGACCTCGAAACAGTGGAGGTCGAGGCCCGTCTCGACACGCGGACAATGTACCGGTTCTGGACCTTCAACGGTACGGTTCCCGGACCATTCGTTCGCGTCCGCGTGGGCGACACCGTCGATGTGCATCTCAAGAACAACGAAAACAGCATCATGATGCACAATGTCGACTTCCACGCCGCCACCGGCCCCGGCGGCGGCGCCGGCGCGACCTCGGCGCTGCCGGGAGAAGAGAAGGGCTTCCGCTTCAAGGCGCTGCAGCCGGGCATCTATGTCTATCACTGCGCCGTACCGCCGGTGGCGTCCCACATCGCCAATGGCATGTACGGGCTGATCCTCGTTGAGCCGGAGGGCGGGCTGCCGCCGGTCGACCGGGAATTCTACGTGATGCAGGGCGAAATCTACACCGAGGAGCCGTTCGGCACGGCCGGCCTGCTGACCGAGAGCTACGACAAGCTCATCAACGAGCGGCCGGAATATTTCGTTTTCAACGGCCACGTGGCTTCGCTCACCGAACACTATCCGCTTCGTGCCAAGGTCGGCGAGACCGTGCGCCTCTATTTCGGCGTCGGCGGGCCCAACTTCACGTCTTCGTTCCACGTCATCGGCGAAATCTTCGACCGCGCCTATCAGCTGGGGTCGGTGGTCTCTCCGCCGATCGAGGGCGTGCAGAGCATTGCGGTACCGCCTGGCTCGGCGAACATTGTCGAGTTCAAGCTCGAAGTCCCGGGAACCTTCGTACTGGTCGACCACGCCCTGTCGCGGGCCGAACGCGGCCTTGCAGGCTACCTGATCGTCGAGGGCGATCCCAATCCGGAGATCTTCGACGCTCCGCCCAATGACAACGCCTCGGGCCACTGAGACGATCGGTCACACGAAAGGGGATACGCAATGAAAAAGCTGATGGTCGGGAGCGCCGTTCTGGCGCTCCTGCTGGGGACGGCACCGGCCCTCGCGCATATTTCCATCCGGCCTCAGGGCAATCCGCCGGCGCCGGGGACGACCAGTCAGATCGTTCTCGTCGTCGGTCACGG
>JBIQKK010000078.1:9951-12318 GCA_044506585.1 Hyphomicrobiales bacterium | reverse complement strand
GCCTCCTCGACCAGCAGCCCCGACGCGCCGTTGCGGCGCAGCGCGGTGGGCACGGTGTCGGCATAGATGAGATTGCCGACGGGATTGAACGTGTGGAGCGTCGAAATGTTGACGCTGCGGTCCGTCCCCGCGCTCATCAGCCATTGCGCATCGGGATCGATGTCGGCGACGGCGACAGCGGCGCGATGGCGATTGCGGGCCACCTCGCCGAAATAGTCGCCGGAGAGCTCGTAGATCACCGCATCGCCTTTGGCGGCGGCAGTCATCAGCAGCACGCGCGCTTCGCGATTGGCCGTGGCGGGCAGCTCGACGAAGCGCACATCGGTGAAGCCGATCGACTGCGTCTGGGGCAAGAGGCCCGAGGCCGTGATGTCGGTGTCGAGCTGCTTCATCGTTTCGAGGTCATAGGCGATCAGCGTTGCCGTTTCGCGCCAGCCTTCGAGCTCGACGGCCAGATAGCGACCCGTCTCGTTGAAGTAGCCGCGCACGCGATAGAGGTAGAAGTTGCCGTTGTAGGGCGGCTCCCACCAGTCGGTGAGCGGCGTGCCGTCGGCGTTCCACACGCGGATCATCACCGGAACCATCTCCGGGACATCGCCGACCGCCGTGAAGACGAAGCGGCCGTCGCCGCTGACCGCAACGTCGATCGTCGGATGCATCTCCCCATTCACATCGACGGTTGCGAAGCGTTCGAGGACATCCGGAGGCACCTCGCGCGGCACCGGTGAAGCGCTGGGCGTGATGGGGCTCGCACTCTCGCTCGGGAGCCAGAAGCTGCGTTGCTGCAACATGGTCCACAGCCGCGTCTGCGCCCGCGTGTCGCCGCCTTCCGCAGCGCGCGCGAGATAGGCGAGGCCGTCGGCGGCAGTGTCGGGCAATGCCGCGAGCTGGGTCCCCTGACGGAGGTCGGATGTTGCGAGCACGCTCACCGTTTCCTGCCGGCTGGCCTCGGCGGCCTGCTGCTGGATGAAGGCATAGACGGAGAGACCGATCGCGATGGCGGCGACGGTTGCACTGCCCGCGACCCATCCGCGCTGGCGGTTGGTTGCGGCGCGCCGGCTCGCAGCGATGAAGGCCGATTGAGACTCGGTGAGTTGCGGCGCCGTGGCCGGGCGCGTATCGCGCCAGTGTTCCGCTTCGCCGATGGAGGCGCCGCGCAGCAGGAGACGCGACGGCCGGCCGGCGGCCTCCCATTCGCCGGCGGCTTCACCGTAGCGGGTGTGTGCGCGGATCCATCCGATATCGACGGCGAGGGCATCGGCGAGGCGGGGCAGGTGCGCCGACTCTTCCTCCGCCGAGCGCATGAAGACGTAGTTGAGGCGCTGCAGGCGCTCGGGCACGTTGGCCGCGTCGCGCGTGACGACCGGCAGGATGCGCTTGCCCTTCAGCTCGGCGTGGTTGACCTCCCAGTCGCAGACATCGGACGCTATCGAATCCGGACTGATCAGGAACACCATCGTATCGGCGGACTCGATCAGCCCACCGAGGCGCGCCTTCCAGTCTTCGCCGGCAGCGATGTCGTGCTTGTCGAGATAGGGGTTGAAACCCTGGGCGCTCAGCGCGGCGTGGAGCCGGTCGGCGGCCTCACTGTCCTTGCGGGAATAGGAGATGAAGACATTGGTTTTGCGCTCGCCCGCGCCGGCCGCTTCGGTCAATTGAACCCCCGTTCGTCGCGCCACGGTCATCACTGCCGCCCGTGGCGTCAATCACTTTTGCCCGTTCTATGTGTCGGAAACCATGGGCAAATACGGCGAGGGGTAGGCAGTCGCAAGGCCAACGGATAGGTTGCGCCGATGGAAGCCTCGACCGGCGAGATCGCCGACCTCATCGCCCGCTGCGCGCTTCGCGACCGGCAGGCCTTCCGCGATCTTTACGCCCGGACCAGCGCGAAACTCTACGGCGTGACGCTGCGTATCTTGAAGGACCGCTCGGAAGCCGAAGAGGCGCTGCAGGAGGTTTACGTCAAGATCTGGCAGCGCGCGGACCGCTACGTTCCGAGCGGCTACAGCCCGATCTCATGGCTGGTTGCCGTGGCCCGCAACCACTCGCTCGACGTTCTCCGCGCCCGCAAGCCCCAGAGCGAAGACATCGACCTGGCCCTGGATGTGGCCGACGCGGGACCGGACCCCGAGAAGGCGGCCATGGCGAGCGGCGAGCGTTCGCGCATCGACACCTGCCTGGGTCAGCTGGACACCGACCGGGCCGACGCCGTGCGCGGCGCCTACCTCGACGGCTATAGTTACGAAGAGCTGGCGGAGCGCCATAATGTTCCGCTCAATACGATGCGAACCTGGCTGCGCCGCAGCCTGATGAAACTGAGAGAGTGCCTGACGGCATGAGCGACGAGGGCAACATTTCGGGCAGGGA
>JBIQKK010000078.1:0-9851 GCA_044506585.1 Hyphomicrobiales bacterium | reverse complement strand
GCCCGACCCCAAGGCGTTCGCCGCCGAACTGGTGGCGGCGCTTCATGCGGAAGGCTCCAATGTCAGCTTCGTCGCGCTCTACAATCGACAGAGCGGTGAGCTCCGTGTGACGCCGCTGTCGGGCGAGCAGTTCACCGACAAGGACTATGAGCTGTGGGCCATCGAGGGCGATGGACCGGCCAAGTCGATGGGCGTGATTGCGGCCAATGTCCGGCAGGACGTGAAAGTCAGCCAGGACATTCTTGTCGATTTCGGCGAGGGCACGACGCTGGCGGTCACCCTGGAGCAGAAGGGCGGCTCGCCCACCGGCGTCGCGCAGGGGCCTATTGTCGCCGTCGGCAAGGCTACGCTGATTTAGCCTGAGTGAAGGTCCGTCCCCCAAGGACTCGCGCGCGCCTCGCGTCTCACTGCTGTGTCTGAACGACACGCTCGACTTCGGTCATTGCGCGAAGGGGGCCGGCGGGGAGAGGGGCTCGGGATCGTTCTCGATCGCTTCCTGCCGGCCCCCGCAGGCGCGGCCGCCAGAACGGCAGATCGCGATCACAAGTTTCACGATAGAGCGCCGTTCGAACGATATTTTTTCGTGATCGATTTTCGCGAAACTGGGCCGACGGTCCGTCCGTAGCTCCGCCTGTCTCAACCGGAAAATGCCGGTTCGAAAAAGGAAGGACGTCATCCCATGAAACTCTCCACTCTCGCGCTCGCCGCCATGCTTTCGGTCTCGGCACTCGCCGGCACCGCTTACGCCGCCAACCCGGATGTCGGCGGCGCGCCGATGTATGAGGACAAGAACATCATCGAAAACGCCGTGAACTCGGCCGATCACACGACGCTCGTTGCTGCGGTCCAGGCTGCCGGTCTCGTCGAAACGCTGTCGGGCGCCGGCCCCTTCACCGTGCTCGCCCCGACCAATGACGCGTTTGCGATGCTGCCCGAGGGCACTGTCGACAATCTGCTCAAGCCCGAGAACAAGGATACGCTCACCAAGATCCTGACCTGCCACGTGATCGCGGGTACGGCGCTCTCCGCCGACATCACCAAGATGGCGATGGACGACGGCGGCACCCACGAGGTCACGACCGTTGGCGGCTGCAAGCTCTGGCTCACCGCTGCGGACGGCAAGGTCACGATCAAGGACGAAGCCGGCGGCACCGCCACGGTGACCATTGCGGACGTGATGCAGTCGAACGGCGTCATCCACGTGATCGACCACGTGCTGCTGCCCAAGATGTAAGAGTCGGGCGGTTCGGCCGCAGTCGCCGAACACGGCCAATTGAGACGCGCGTGTCCCCGCTCCATGCTAGGACACGCGCATCGCTTTTCGGAGGGATGGACCATGGCGAATTTGACCAGACGTTCGCTGTTGCTGGGCGGAACCGCTTTTGCCGGGATGTTTGCTGTCCCCATCGTATCCCGGGCAATTGCCGGCGAAGGCGAACCCGTACCGGGCGACTTCGAGGTGACGCACACCGACGAAGAGTGGATGGAGATCCTCGGACCCGAGGCCTTCTACATCATGCGGCGCCAGGGCACCGAGCGGGCGTGGACCTCGGCGCTGCTCGACGAGCACCGCGAGGGGACGTTCAAATGCGCGGGCTGCGACCTGCCCCTTTTCGATGCGGCGACCAAGTTCGAGAGCGGCACAGGCTGGCCCAGCTTCTGGCAGCCGCTCGACAACGCGGTGGGAACGATGATCGACACGATCCTGCTCACCCCCCGCACCGAGGTGCATTGCCGTCGCTGCGGCGGGCATCTGGGTCATGTGTTCGACGACGGTCCGCCGCCGACGGGGCTGCGCTACTGCATGGATGGTGTGGCACTGAAGTTCGAGCCCAAAACCGCCTGAGGCAACCCAAACCCGCCCTTGCGAGTTGACTCCGCCGAAAAGCGTCACAGCGTCAGCGGAGTTGCGCCATGCTTAAATGGGCCCTCATATTCTTCCTCATCTCGCTCGTTGCCGGCTATTTCGGCTTCTACCGGACATCGGCGGCTACCGGCACGATCGCCAAGATCCTTTTCGCGCTGTTCCTGATCGGCGCGGTGGTCGTGGTGATCATTGCGTTGATGACGGCGTCATTCGTCTTCTAGCCGGCTTGTTCTGCGGTTCGTCCGGGCGCTTGCGTGGCCGGGCGAACTGTCCCATCTGGGGGGCATGAAGCTCACCCTCATCCAGCCCACCGACGTGCCCGGCCCGCTGCGCGAACGCTTCGGCCCGTATCACCTGATGTTCGAGCGGCTGTTTGCCGATGCAGGTTTCACATTCGAGACGGTGCGCCTCAGCGAGGGCGAACCGCTGCCCGATCCGGCGGGGCTCGATGCGACGCTCATCATGGGGTCGGCCGCGGGCGTCTATGACACGCACTATCCGTGGATGGATCCGCTGCGCGACTATATCCGCGGGGCCTACACGGCGCGGACGCCGATGGTCGGTATCTGCTTCGGGCACCAGATCATGGCCGACGCGCTGGGCGGCGACGTGCGCAAATCGGAGAAGGGCTGGGGCCTCGGGCGTCACGTCTATGAAGTGCGGTCGCGGCCCGCGCCGATCGGCGGGTCGCTGCCTGAATTCGCGATCGCGTGTTCGCATCAGGATCAGGTCATCACGCCGCCCGCCAGAACCGAGACCTTCCTGAGCTCGGCGTTCACGCCACATGCGGGGTTGATGTATCGCAGCGGCGCGGCGATGAGCCTGCAGCCGCACCCCGAATTCGAGGACGATTACACGCAGGCGCTGGCCGAACTGCGCCGCGGCAAGGCGCCGGACGACGTCGTCGATACCGCGCTCGCCAGCCTGGACCGCAAGAGCGACAGCAAAGAGGTGGCGGGCTATCTCGCCGCCTTTCTCCGAGGCGCCTAGCTGCGGGTGAGGTACTCGATCTCGGCGCGCAGCACGTCGAGGCCGGTGCGCTTTTCCGATGACGTGACGACGATCTCGGGATGCGCCGCCGGCCGTTTGGCGATGGCCTGTTTGGTTGCCGCGATGATGGCTTCGAGGGCTGCGGGCAAGAGCTTGTCGGCTTTGGTCAGCACGACCTGATAGCTCACGGCCGAGGTATCGAGCTGGTTCATCACGGTGAGGTCATTCGCTTTCGGACCGTGCCGCGCATCGACGAGGATGTAGACGCGGCGGAGGTTGGGACGGCCCGTGAGGTAGGTGTGGATGAGCTTTGTCCAGGCCTCGACCTTGGGCTTGGGTGCCTGCGCGAAACCGTAGCCCGGCATATCGACGATGCGCAGCGGCGTACTCTCCGCTTCGAAGATGTTGAGTTCCTGCGTGCGGCCCGGGGTGTTGGAGGTTCGTGCCAAATCCTTCGTGCCGGTCAAGGCATTGATCAGCGAGGACTTGCCCACATTGGACCGGCCGGCGAAGGCGACTTCGGTCCGGTCGGTCGGGGGCAGGTCGGCGATCCGCACACAGCCCTTCACGAACTTGAACGGCCGCGCGAAGAGCAGGCGGCCGGCTTCGATGTCGATCTCATCGGTCATGGCGCGTCTCTAGAGCAAATCGCTCAGATCGGATAGCCGAAGGCGCGCTTCTCGATGCCGCGTTCGATCAGGCCCCGGGAGAAGTCCGGCCAGTTCTTGACGCGAAACGCCGCGGCGTTCTCCCGGTCCTGCTTGACGAGCCCGGGATGCGGGAGCTCGGCAGGAACGCGTATCGTGATGCCCACCTGGGCGGCTGCGGAAGCGAAGCGGCGGAGCGCCGATTCCGGGGGCACATTGATGTGGGTCTCGTAGCGCAGGATCGGGACGGGAAAGCTGCGGCGTTCGAGCCAATTCTTCCAATGCGCGTACCAGGCCTCCTGTTCGTCCAGCCATTGGGCAAAGCGCGCTGGGTCGAGCTTCACCTTGACGTTGGTGAGGTCCGTCTCGCGCCAGGCGTCGAGCGCCATGGCTTTTGCGAGCGATACGTAGGCGTCGATCTGCCGCCGCACGACGACGACGGCACGCATGCCCGGACGGCCGAGCACCTGCTCGACGACGTCGCGCGGTGTCGCCGAGGTGGCCTTCAGAACGAGCAGTGACCTGCCTTCGCCCCGCGCTTCGAGCTCGGCGATGTCGAGCTGGCCCTGCATGTCGGCGGATGCTGCAGCAAGAAGGCCGTCGCGCGGGGCGGCGGCCTCGATATTGTCGAGCAGGCTCATGAGATGACCGGCACCGGTCCGTGGACCGGTGATGATCGTGATCGCGTCCACCTCAGGTGGTGGGCTTGGGCTTCCTCAGCCCGATCGAGGTCAGGATGTTGCCGAACAGATCCACGTCGGCGCCGTGACGCTTCATGATGAAGTACTGCTGCAAAATCGACAGGAAGTTGTTCCAGCTCCAGTAGATCACCAGACCCGCGGGGAAGGTCCCCAGCATGAAGGTGAAGATCACCGGCATCCAGTTGAAGATGGCGGCCTGGGTCGGGTCGGGCGGCGGCGGATTGAGCCGCATCTGCACCCACATCGTCAGGCCCATGATGAGCGGCCAGATGCCCAGATGGAGGAAGCCGCCGATGATGGGCAGGGCTGTCGGGGTCCACGGGATCAGGCCGAACAGCGTGAAGATGTTGGTCGGATCCTGTGCCGCCAGATCCTGCACCCAGCCGAAGAAGGGCGCGTGGCGCATTTCGAGGCTGATGAAGATGACGGTGTAGAGCGCAAAGAACACGGGGATCTGGACCAGCACCGGCCAGCAGCCCGAGAGCGGATTGATCTTCTCGCGCTTGTAAAGCTCCATCATCGCCTGCTGCTGGGCGGCGCGATCTTCCTTGAAGCGTTCCTGGATGCTCTTCATTTCCGGCGCGACGCGGCGCATGGCGGCCATGGACGCATAGGACCGGTTGGCGAGCGGGAAGAAGACCACCTTCACGATAACCGTGAGGGCCAGCATCGCCAGGCCGAAATTGCCCAGGATGCCGTAGAGGAAGCGGAGCAGGTAGAACATCGGTTTGGTGAGGAAGTGGAACCAGCCCCAATCGATCAGCAGCTCCAGCCGGTCGAGCTTGAGGTTCGATTCATAGGCGGCGATGACCGCCTCTTCCTTGGCGCCCGCGAAGACGTAGCTCGTGTCCTCGCCGGTGCCACCGGCAGCGACGACCACGGGATCGGTCTCGACGAAGCTCGCCTGATATTCTTCGCGGTTGTTGGGCTTGAGGTAGGTGAACTGCGCGTTGATCTGCTCGGCCGGGTCGGCGATCACCGCCGTCGCCCAGTATTTGTCGCCAAAGCCCAGCCAGCCGGTGGTATTGTCGAGCCGGACCTGCTTGTCGTTCTGCATGTCGCCGTACTTCTTCGACACCAGGTTATTGCTGCCGAGGACGCCCAGCGGGCCCTCGTGCTGGACGAAGAAGTTCGACACATGCGGCGTGCCCTCGCGCACGATGCGCGAATAGGGGAACAGCGCCACGTCGGAGCCCGACTGGTTCTCGACGCGCTGGGTAACGGTGAAGAGATAATCCTTATCGACCGCGAAGGTGCGGTGGAACGTAAGGCCCGCACCATTGTCCCAGGTCAGGTCCACGGGTGTCGACGGCGTCAGCTTGTCGTTGCCCGCGACCGTCCACACGGTCGTCGCGGAGGGAACGGCGGTGCCGCTGCCATTCGCAGCGGCCCAGCCCTGCTCGACGTAGTAGCCATTGGGCGCGCCTGACGGCGTCAACAGGGTGATGATCGGAGAATCGTCGGCGATCGTCTCGGTGTACTTCTTGAGCTGCAGGTCATCGAGACGTCCGCCGCGCAGATTGATCGAACCGGTGAGGGCGGGGGTGTCGATCGCAACGCGCGCGCTCGCAGCAATGGCGCTGGCACGGTCGGCGAAGCTGGTGGGCACGCCGGTTGCCGGGGCGGCGTCGGGCGAGGCCGTGTTGGCGGTGGTCCCCGTGCCCGTGGTCGATGCGATGCCGGGGTTGGCTGCGGCCGCCTGTTCGGCCGCCAGCTGCGCCTGACGCTGCGCGCGCTCGAGCTGTGGCCCTGCCACGAGGAACTGCCAACCGAAGATCACCACCATGCTCAGCACGACGGCGAGGATCATGTTGCGGTTGGTCTCGTTCATTGTCTGTGGTCCCCGGTGTCACGCCGTGCGTGCACTTTGGCTATGGCGGAAGAAAGGTCGGAAACGACCCTCGAAAAAGGCAGCGTCAGGGCATCCCTGCGACCGACGACGACGTAATCATGTCGGGGCTGGAACTGGCCGGCGCAAGTCCTGAGGGCAGCGCGCAGCCGCCGCCGGATGCGATTGCGCTCGGGCGAATTGCCGGTCTTGTTGGTGACGGTCAGCCCCACGCCCGGGATATCGTTCTCGACGGCAATGGCCTGCAGCGTGAATCCGGTCCGGCCGGCCCGCACGCCGCGCGCCGCATTGAGGAACTGCGCCCGCTTGGTGAGGCGCCGCAATCCAGCGTTGCGCGGCCCGGCCGTCATTGCGGCCCGCGCCCTTAGGCGGAGAGAGTCTTGCGGCCGAGCGCGCGGCGGCGATTGATGATCTTGCGGCCGTCGGCCGTCGCCATACGATGGCGGAAGCCGTGGCGGCGGGTCCGGACAAGTTTGCTCGGCTGGTAAGTACGCTTCATAGTTCACACCACGCCGGGCGCGGTCCTTCTTGGCTTTATCGTTCACGCGGGATCGAACGCCTGACGATAGGTCCGGCAAAGCCGATCCGTCGCGCGGCTGAATTGGGCGGGGCTATACTGAAATGACCCGGTCAAGTCAACGATTTCGCCGGTTTTTGGGGCCGGCCGCTGCGTCCGGGCGCACCGTGGATTTCCCGCCCGGCTCTGGCGTTTTTGTGGCGTTCCACTAGAACCGGGTCCATTCGGGTTCACTGGCGGCGGTAAAGGTCCGGATTGGCTGAAGTTTTGACCCCCGATCTGTGCGTTATCGGCGCGGGAGCGTCCGGCCTTGCCGTCGCACAGGCGGCCCGCCGGCTGGGCGCCAGTGTCACCGTCGTCGAGCGGGGCCAGACGGGCGGGATGAGCCTCAAGGCGGGTGCCCTGGCGCTCAGGGCGTTCTCGGCGGCCGCCGACAAGGCTGCCGCGATCCGCCGGGGGGCCGAGTTCGGGGTGGTCGCCGAGGCGCCCAAGGTCAGTTTTCGCAAGGTGCGCGACCATGTGGCCGAGACGATCGGACGAGGCCGCCCGGAGGTCGCGGCCGAAAAGCTCGCGGCGCAAGGAATCGAACTGATCAAGGGGGTAGGGGCGTTCAGCGACCCCCGGACCCTCAAGGTCGACGATACGGAGATCAAGGCCCGCCGCTTCGTCATTGCCACCGGTGCGCGCCAGGTCCAGCCCGACATTCCGGGGCTGCTGTCGGTGCCCTTCTTCACCACCGAGACGATATTCGACAACACCCGCAAGCTCACCCACCTCGTGATTGCCGGCGCCGGTCCGATGGGCATCGAACTCGCCCTCGCGCACCGCCGGCTCGGGTGCGAGGTCACGGTGATCGATCCCGGCCGCAGCCTGCCGCAGGTCGATCCCGAGCTCGCCGAGATTGCCCTGCGCCGCCTGCGCGATGAAGGCGTCACGCTACTCGAGGAATCCGCTATCGTCGCGATCCAGGCACGCAGCCAGGGGATCGGGGTAGTGGTGCGGGCGCGCGACGAATCCGAGCAGCTCGATGCCTCGCATATTCTGGTGGCGTCCGAACGGCTCGCCAACCTGGCCGATCTCAACCTCGACGCCGCGCGGATTCGCCGTTCGAAATCGGATGCCGGTGCACTGTCGCTGACCGCCTCGCTCCGCACGACCAACCCGCGGGTCTGGGCGGTGGGGGAGGCGGCGGGGCATGCGCCATCGCCGCATCTGGCCGAGATCGAGGCCGATCTCGTCGTGCGGGCCGCTCTGCTGGGCCGGCCATCGCGCTACGATCCGGCGGCGATCCCCCGCCTCACGCTCACCGACCCCCCGATCGCCGAGATCGGGCTGACCGAGGCCATGGCCCGGTCCCGATTCCGCACCGGCTTTTCGGTGCTGCGCGTGAGCTACGCTGAAAATGAGATGGCCCGGGCCAGCCGCGAAGGCATGGGTGTGGTGAAGCTGATCGTGGTGCGCGGACAGGTCCTCGGCGCGGGGATCGCGGGGGCAGCGGCAGCGGAACTGGCGGCGATCTTCGCGCTGGCCATCGAGCAGAAGCTGCCCGCCACCCGCCTTGCCGAACTGACCGCGCCCTATCCCAGTTTCGCCGACCTCGCCCGGCAAGTGGGCCAGATGGCCGGGAATGGGGCGCCGCGCAGCGCGCTCGACGCGCGGCTGTTCCGCCTCAACCGCTTGTTGCGCTAGGGCATATTGACTAGGCTCGCAGCAATATGAGCGAGCCTCGCGCCATGCCCGGGCCGTTTTCCGGGCTCTCCGTCAAGCTGATCGCCACGATCACGCTGGTTATCCTTGCCGTGGAGGTGGTCATTTACCTGCCGTCCGCCGGTAACTACCGGCAGGCCTGGCTCAACGACCGGCTGCGCATCGGGATCGTGGCAGCGCGCGTGCTCGACACCGTGCCCGATGTGATGAGCGTGCCGGCCATGCTGACCGACAATCTCCTCAATTCGGCGGGTGCCATCGCCATCGTCTATCGGCGCCACGGCACGAGCCAGCTCATCGAGCTCGACGAGGCGCCGATGCCGCGCGAGGCAGTCACGATCGACATGCGGTTGACCGACTATCCGACCCTGATCATGGGTGCGCTCGATACGCTGATCCACAATGGCGACCGCACGATCCGCATTCTCGGCAATTCGGCAGGAGCCGACGACCGCGATGCCGAAGTCGAAGTGCTGATGGACGAGAAGCCGCTGCACGACGACCTCGTCGCCTATTCCTGGAACATCGTTCTGATATCGTTGCTGGTCGCCGTGCTGACGGCGGCGGTGCTGTATGTCCTGGTCAGCCGTTTGCTGATTGTGCCCATCCGCCGGTTGACCGAGAACATGGTCGCCTACCGCATGAACCCCGAAAACGCCTCGTTGATCATCGCGCCGACCAACCGCCGCGACGAAATCGGCATCGTCGAGAACGAGCTCGCGGCGATGGAAACCGACATCTTCTCGATGCTGCGCCAGCGCCGGCACCTGGCCGATCTCGGCCTCGCGGTCGCCAAGATCAACCACGAATTGCGCAACACGCTGACCTCGGCACAGATGCTGTCCGACCAGGTGGTGGCACTCGACGATCCCAAGATCCAGCGGCTCGCGCCCCGGCTGTTGCACTCGATGGACAAGGCCGTCGCCTTCGCGCAGTCGGTGCTGGATTATGGCCGCCAGAGCGGCACTCCGCCCAAGCCCGTGCCGGTCGATCTGCGCGCGCTGGTCGATGAATCGGCGATCGATGCGGGCCTCCGAAGCCATCCCGACATCGTCTTCGCCAACGAAATCCCCGGCGACATCTCGATCCGTGTCGATCCCGAACAGCTGGCGCGGGTTCTGGTCAATCTCATGAAGAACGCCCGCGAGGCGATCGAGACGATGCCGGACAAGACGCACGGGCCGAGCGTCGTGGCCCGGTATACGCGCAGTGCCGACGGCTATACCATCTCGATCGCCGACAACGGCCCGGGCCTGCCGCCGCGCGCGCGGGAAAATCTCTTCGTTGCCTTCGAGGGATCCGCCAAGGCCGGGGGGACCGGCCTCGGGCTCGCGATCGCCCGCGAACTCATCGCCGCCCATGGCGGCAAGCTCGGCTATACGCCGCTCGAACCGGGCACGCAGTTCGACATTTCCATGCCCTCCTCGACGCTGCTGACCTGACCCCTGCGGCTTGCCAAGCCAGAACGCCCTGTGTATGGGTGGCGCCGCTTCCGGGGCCTCCCGCCCCGCCACGAAGCCAGGCGCCCGTAGCTCAGCTGGATAGAGCACCAGACTACGAATCTGGGGGTCAG
>JBIQKK010000077.1:8438-12463 GCA_044506585.1 Hyphomicrobiales bacterium | reverse complement strand
TCGCGCCCCGGCAGACGAAGTTGATGCACCAGTGGATGCCGTAGGACCGATAGACGTAGACGTGGCCGGGGCCGCGGAACATCGCGCGATTGCGCGGCGTCTCACCCCGGAAGGAATGCGACGCCGGATCTGTGGGATGATAGGCCTCGGTCTCGACGATCAGCCCGCCCACGCCATCGACGAGAAACAGGGTCCCGAGCAGGGCAGGCGCGACGGCTGCCGCATCGCGGTCCAGGAATTCGAGAAGGGTCATGCCGCCAGTCTGGCGGCCGTTCCGGGTGGCGACAAGCCTCAGACGGTCTTCTTCAACCGGGCCATCGCAACGCGCGACACGATGTTGCCGGTCTCGATGACCTTGTTGGTCATGATGTTGCTGACCGCGGTGGTGAGCGAGGACGTATTGTTGATGAACGCTTGATGGGTCGCCCGTTGCTTGGCGCGCCTGGCCGCCGCCTCGTGGTAAAGCGAGGGCTTGGGCAACCAGTTCATCGTGCGCTTCTGGATTTGCATACCCAAAGCCTGCGGCGTGCCGCTTAACAAATCCTTACCGGCCGTCCGTTGATCGGCGCCCGGCAGAATGCGAGAAGGCGCCATGGCGAGCTCCCTGAAATTCGGTACCAGCGGCCTGCGCGGCCTCGCCGCTGACCTCAGGGGGGTCAATAGCGGCCGGTACGCCGCCGCGTTCCTCCGCCATCTCCGCTCGCGCAGCGACGTCGCCGAAATCCTGATCGGCCGCGACCTGCGCGAAAGCAGCCCCGAAATCGCCCGCTCGGTGATCGCCGCGCTCGATGTCCCCGTCGTCGATTGCGGTGAGGTCCCGACGCCGGCGCTGGCGCTCGAGGCGTTGCGGCGCAGGGCCCCGGCAATCATGATCACCGGCAGCCATATTCCGGCCGACCGCAACGGTCTCAAATTCTACCGCGCCGACGGCGAGATCGATAAGGCCGATGAGGCGGGCATCCTGGCCGCGCTCGACGGGGCTCCGACGATCGATCGCCCGCCCGTCACGGACCTGCAGGTCAACACCCGCTACCTCGAACGGTATGCGGGGCTCCTGCCAGCCGATGCGCTCGGCGGCAAGCGGATCGGCGTGTGGCAGCACTCGACGGTTTCGCGCGACCTGTTTGTGGACGCGCTGGGCCGGTACGGCGCCACGGTCGTCCCGCTGGGGCGATCGGATGTCTTCGTGCCGGTCGACACCGAGGCCGTGGCAGCGGACGTGGCCGCGCAGCTTGCGGGCTGGGTCGCCGAACACAGCCTCGATGCGCTGATCTCCGCCGACGGCGATGCGGATCGCCCTTTGCTCGTCGATGACACCGGTACCGTGGTGCGCGGTGACACTCTCGGCATCCTCACCGCGAAATTCCTCGGTGCCGATACGGTTGTCACCCCGGTCACCTCGAACTCGTCCATCGAAGCCACCGGTCACTTCCGCACCGTCGTCCGCACCAGGGTGGGCTCGCCCTACGTGATCGCAGGGATGGCGACCGCGCCCGGGATTGTGGTCGGCTTTGAGGCCAATGGCGGTGTCCTGCTCGGCTCCGACGTTGCGATCAATGGCACAACCATCACGGCACTGCCGACCCGGGACGCGCTGCTCCCGATCCTGAGCGTGCTGGGGGCCGCGCAGGCAAACCGGCAGACACTCTCGGAGCTTGTCGCAACGCTGCCGCCGCGCGTGGCCCGCAGCGACCGGCTCGAGCACGTCCCGCCCGAGCGGACCGCCATTCTACTTGAGCGATTGCAGGACGATGCGGCGGACTACTTCAGGGCCCAGGGCACGATCAAGTCGCTGTCGAGCATCGATGGCCTGCGCTACGAACTCACGTCGGGCGACGTGATCCACTATCGCCCATCGGGCAACGCACCGGAGCTTCGCTGCTACACCGAGGCGTCAACCGCGGCACGCGCGGACGAACTCCTCGCGTGGGGACTGAAGGCGGCGGAAGCGGTGGTGCGCTAGCCGCGGATCGCGACGAACGCCGCCGCGCTCGCCATGATGCCGCCCGCGATGCGGTTGAGCCGGCGGACCGCGTGCGGGGTGACGAAGAATTCGCGCGCCCAGGCGGCAAGCGCCGCATAGCCGCAGCCGATGACGAACAGCACCACCACCACGATCGCCGTCAGTTCGGCGAAGCCGAGCACGCTGATCGGCCGGTCGAGGGGCACGACGGTGGGCAGGAGCGCGAGATAGAAGACGATCGTCTTGGGATTGCCCATGGTGAGGGCAAATCCGCTGAGGAAGGCGCGCAGCCAGGGCTCCTTCTTCCTGGGGCCGAGTTGCTCGGAGCCGGGCTTGGCCGTCCAGAACAGCCAGGCGATGTAGAGCAGGTAGAGCGCGCCCGCCCAGCGCACCACGACGAAGACCGGACCGAAATAGGTGGCAATGGCCGCAAGGCCGAACAGCGCGAAGACGAGATAGATCAGGTCGCCCACCAGGATGCCCACGATCATCGGGAGCGCGCTCCAGAACCCGCCACCCAGGGCGCGCGCGACGATCGCGGCGACACCGGGCCCGGGGACGAGCACCGCCACGACGTAGGCGATGGTGAACGCGAGGAGCGTGAGCAGGTCCATTTCACTCAGCCTTCTCAGGGCAGCGCGCGAGCACGGTGGGATAGCCGCCGCCGCGCGCCAGCACGACAATATCGGGCGAGGGCCGATAAAGTTGCACCATCCCGTTGGCGAGGCTGAGCGCGGCGGCCCGCCTGCGATCGAAATCGGGACCGACCTTCTCGGGCCCAAGCCCGATCGCCGCGAAATAGGGGAGGGGGTCGGTGTGCTCGGCAAAGGTCGCGCCCGCGACCAGCGTATAGGTCTGGCTGAACGGCACTTCGAGCGGCTTGGCGCTGACCGTCAGCGTCAAGGCGTCCGGCGAGGCGAGCGTCAGAGCCGCGGCGCCGGCGCAGAATTTCTCCACATCGGCGCCGTAGCTTTCGATGCCCGATATAGGGTCCGGGCCCGACAGGCTCACCCACGTCCCCGCAATGCCCGAGAGGGCGCTCTTGCCATATCCGGCGGCGGCGAAATCCACCTGCGACTTGCCGCCCGCAAAGATGGCGAAGGCCCGTTCCGCCTGGTCGGCGATGGCATCGGCCGCCGCAGCAGGCAAGGCCAGAAGGACGAGTGCGGCAAACAACACGCAGGTACGCATGGGGGCGCTCCGGGACGGGGGCAAATGCCATAGAGCGCCTAAGCGAGCCCCGCAAGCCGTTCGAACAGCAGCTCGAAGAAGCCGTCGGCGTCGCCCGAACGGATGTACATGACATTCCTCGCCCGGCCGGTGACGCCCCACCAGTCGACCACCGTCATCCCCCGCGTGAGCTCGCTTGACGTCTCGATGGCGACGTTCACATGCTTGGTCTGGAACAGGTCTGGCCGCAGCAGATAGGCAATCACGCACGGGTCGTGCAGCGGCGCTCCGTCCCAGCCGTATTTGGCCTCGTCGAACCGCTCGGAGAACTCGAGCATCTGGGCGACCGCAGCCCCGGTGCGGTTGCCCAGACTGCGGAATCGCGCAACGCGCTCGCGGTTGGCCAGCATGGAATGGGTGAGGTCGAGCGGCGCCTGGACGATCGGTATGCCCGAATGAAAGACGACGTCGGCCGCTTCGGGATCGACATAGATGTTGAATTCGGCGGCGGGGGTGGTGTTGCCGCCTTCGAAGAGCCCGCCGCCCATCAGCACGATCTCCTCGACGCGCGGAACGATGTCGGGCGCCTTGACGAAGGCCATCGCGAGGTTGGTGAGCGGCCCCAGGGCACAGAGCGTGACGGTCTTTTCCGGCTCGCGCCGGAGCGTGTCGATGATGAAATCGACCCCGTGCTGTTGTTCGAGCTTCAGCTTCGGGTCGGGCAGGCTGGGCCCGTCCAGCCCCGTCTTTCCGTGCACAGCCTCGGCCGTCACCAGTTTGCGCCGGAAGGGCCCGGTGCAACCGGCATAGACCCTGACGTCGCTGCGCCCCGACAGTTCGACGACCTTGAGCGCATTCACCGCATTTTTCGCGAGCCCGACATTGCCCGCGA
>JBIQKK010000077.1:1410-8338 GCA_044506585.1 Hyphomicrobiales bacterium | reverse complement strand
TCGACGACCTTGAGCGCATTCACCGCATTTTTCGCGAGCCCGACATTGCCCGCGACCGCGACGATGCCGAGGACGTCCAGTTCGGCCGGACTGCCCAGCGCGAGGAGAATGGCGACGGCATCGTCCTGCCCCGGATCGGTGTCGATGATGATCTTGCGCGGCATGGCACCCTCCCGGCCCGTCATGCCCACCAGTGTATGCGGCGGAGACGCGCCAGTCGACGAATGGAACGATTCCGCCCGGCGAGCGGTTCAATGGGGCTGGAGGGAAGAGTGGCCACCCGAGCGTCAAATCGCAGGAGTCCCGTGCCGCGCGTCATGGATCGCGCGCAGTTCGAGCGAATTCTCAGCAATTCAGCCAAATTTTCGGTTCTGATTCTGGGCGTCCTCGCCTTCACCGTGGCCATGGGCCTGGGCAAGTTCATCCTCGCCCCGATCTCGCTGGCCGTCGTGATCGGGCTGATGTTCGGACCGGTCGCGGACGCCCTCGAGCGGCGCGGCATCCCGTCGGGCCTCTCGGCCGGAATGGTGGTGCTGGGATTCCTTGCGCTGATCATCATGGCCGGTGCGCTGTTTGCGGCACCCGTGTCCGAGTGGATCGCCCGGGGGCCGGTCCTTTGGCAAAAGCTCCAGATCCAGATCGCGAATTTTCGCGAACCCTTCGAAACCATCGGCGCCCTGCAGGAGCAGTTGAAGGGCGCCATGGGCGAAGGCACGGCCATGACGGTCGAGGTGCAGGACGGCGGCCCGATGCAGGACCTCGCGCTGATGGTGCCGACCATCCTCGCCGACATCCTGCTCTTCCTCGCCGGCCTCTATTTCTTCCTCGCCACGCGCCACAACATCCGCCTGACGGTGCTCTCGCTGTGCTTCTCGCGGCGCCTGCGGTGGCGCGCGGCCCATGTGTTCCGCGATGTCGAGAGCAAGGTCAGCCGCTTCCTGATCTCGGCGACCATCATCAACCTGGGTGTGGGCGTCGCGACCTTCCTTGCGATGTGGGCGCTGGGCATGCCGTCGCCGCTGCTCTGGGGCGGCCTCGCGGCCATCCTCAACTTCATCCCCTATATCGGGCAGGCGATCATGCTGGCCGTGCTCTTCGCGGTGGGGCTCGGCACGTATTCGGACTGGCTCGCGATCCTTCTGCCCGTCGCCGTCTATGCCACGATCAACCTCACGGCCGACCAACTCGTCTTCCCCCATCTCGTCGGGCGGGCGCTGACGCTCAACCCCTTCATCATCTTCGTCTCGATCGCGTTCTGGATGTGGCTTTGGGGGCCGATGGGCGGCTTCGTCGCCGTACCGTCGCTGCTCGTCCTCCAGTCCTTCATCATGCACGTCTTTCCGACGACGGCCGACATCCCCAAGGTCGTGCGCGAAAAACTCGACACCAAGGCGAGCGCCGACGTCGAGGCCGCCGAGCCGACCGCCGCTCCGCCTGAACCCGATCCCGCCGATCTCGCCCCGCCTCCAAAGCCCAAACGGCGTGCCCGCAAGGCCGCCGTCGCCGCTCCGCCTTGACCTCGGGCGGTCCGGCCCGCATGTCTAGCGCCCAGGCGGCACCGAGGCGGGCATGGACGGAACGGTTATCGAGGCAACGGAGGCCGCGTCACACGCCGCCAGCGGTATTGAACTGTGGCAGGTCCTCGCCCTGCTGGCGGCAGGGGTCATCGCCGTGCCGCTGTTCAAGCGCGCCGGTCTCGGCTCGGTCCTGGGTTATCTGGCGGCGGGGCTGGCGATCGGCCCGTTCGGCCTGCGGCTGATTGCCGATCCCGAATCGATCCTGCACGTCTCCGAACTGGGGGTCGTGCTGTTCCTGTTCATCGTCGGCCTCGAGATGGAGCCCAGCCGCCTGTGGAGCCTCCGCAAGCAGATCTTCGGGCTCGGCGTGCTCCAGGTGGCCTTGTGCGCGGTCCTTCTTACCGTAGTGGGGATTGCCCTCGGGCTGTCGCCCGCCGTCGCCTTCGTGGCCGGCGTCGGGTTCGTTCTGACCTCGACCGCGATCGTCATGCAGCTGTTGACCGAGCGCGGCGATCTCGCGACGCCCGCCGGCCAGAAGGTCGTCTCGATCCTGTTGCTCGAAGACCTCGCCATCGTGCCGCTGCTTGCCATTGTCGCTCTGCTCGCGCCGCGCGCCTGGGTCGAGGACGCAAACGCAACGCCCGTCTGGCTCAGCATCCTGATCGCGCTGGGCTGCCTCGCCGCCCTCAACTTCATCGGACGCTGGGTGCTCAATCCGCTGTTCCGTTTCCTGGCCGACGCACGGGCCCGCGAGGTGATGACCGCGGCCGCGCTGCTGGTCGTCCTCGGTGCCGCACTGCTCTTTCAGCTCGGCGGCCTGAGCATGGCGATGGGCGCCTTCCTCGCCGGCGTCCTGCTCTCGACCTCCACCTTCCGCCATCAGCTCGAAGCCGATGTCGAACCGTTCCGCGGCATCCTGCTCGGCCTGTTCTTCCTCGCCGTCGGCATGTCGCTCGACCTGGCCGTTGTGGCCGCCAACTGGCAGATGATCGGCGTCATGGTCGTCGCCTACATGGTGGTGAAGGGCGGCGCGATCTTCGGCATCGCGCGGGTGCTGAAAGCGAGCCCGGCAGACGCGCTCGAACGCGCCCTGCTCATGGCCCAGGGCGGCGAGTTCGCGTTCGTGCTGTTCACCGCCGCGGCGGCAACCGGAGTCATCACGCCCGACCAGCAGGCGATGTTCTCGGCGACCGTGATCATCTCGATGGTGCTGACGCCGCTGACCATCCAGGCGCTCCGCCTCCTGCCGGCGCCGCGGCAATCGATGGAGGGCGTCGAAGCGCCCGACGGGCTGACCGGCGACGTGCTCGTCATCGGCTTCGGGCGCTTCGGCCAGATCGTCAGCCAGGCCCTTCTCGCCAAGGGGCACAAGATCTCGACCATCGATACCGATACCGACATGATCCGCGCCGCCGGCACCTTCGGCTTCAAGGTTTATTACGGCGACGGGACGCGTCTCGATATCCTGCGGGCCGCCGGCATCGAGACCGCCGACATCGTGGTCATCGCCGTCGACAAGAAGCAGGATGCGACGCGCATTGCCGAGCTCGTCCATCACGAATTCCCGTTGGTGAAACTCCTGTCGCGCGCCTACGACCGCGGGCACGCGATCGAACTGGTCAAGATCGGCGTCGACTACCAGATCCGCGAGATGTTCGAATCGGCGCTGACGCTCTCGGGCGAGGCGTTGCGGCTCCTCGGCACGGACGAGAGCGATATTGCGGACGTGATTGCCGGTGTACGGGACCGCGATCGCCAGCGCTTCAACGCGCAGATCGTCGGCGGACTCCAGGCCGGCCGCGATCTGCTCCTCTCCAACGCGGCCGAGCAGGCGCGCGAAAGCGGCGCCGTGGAGCGCCAAAGCGAGCCCGTAATGCTTGAGGAACCAGCGGAAAAGGCTCCGGAAAGCTCCCCTTCCTAGGACCGCGTGGGGCTTCCCACTGCCGTGGATTGATGCAATTGTGTCCGCACTGAGGGGAATACATCGTCATGCGGACCGGATTGCGTCATGTCGCAAAAGCCTATCGTTCTGGACGCCCCCAAGCCGGAGCCACGCGCCCGCACGGCTGAGGCGCTGCAGGCCGAAATCCTCGAAAAACTCACCTATGCGGTCGGCAAAGACCCCATCGTTGCGCGTCCGCACGACTGGCTGCGGGCGACCATCCTCGCCGTGCGCGACCGCATCATCGATCTGTGGATGGAATCCAGCCGCGCCACGTGGCGGAACTCCGGAAAGCGCGTCTATTACCTGAGCCTCGAATTCCTGATCGGCCGGCTCATGCGCGATGCCATGAGCAATATCGGGCTGATGGAGCCCGTCCGGCAGGCGCTCAAGAATCTCAACGTCGACATGGTGGACCTCATCAACCTCGAGCCCGATGCGGCGCTGGGCAATGGCGGCCTGGGGCGGCTCGCCGCCTGTTTCATGGATTCGATGGCCACCCTGCAGATCCCCGCCTACGGCTACGGCATCCGCTACCAGAACGGCATGTTCCGCCAGGAGATGAGCGAGGGCTGGCAGGTCGAGCTGCCCGAGGACTGGCTGGCGCACGGCAATCCGTGGGAGTTCGAGCGGCGCGAATCCACCTACGAGATCGGTTTCGGCGGACAGGTGGTGCCGATCGCCGAACCCGACGGCTCGACGCGCCTCGAGTGGCGCGCCGCCGAGCACGTCCTTGCGGTCGCTTACGATACGCCGATCGTGGGCTGGCGCGGCGCGCGGGTGAACACGCTACGGCTGTGGAGTTCGCAGCCTGTCGATCCGATCTACCTCGACAAGTTCAACTCGGGCGACCACATCGGGGCGCTGGAGGAAAGCTCGCGCGCCGAAGCGATCAGCCGCGTGCTCTATCCCGCCGACTCCACGCCTTCGGGGCAGGAGCTTCGCCTGCGGCAGGAATATTTCTTCTCATCGGCCTCGCTGCAGGACATCGTGCGGCGGCACGTGCAGCAGTATGGCGACCTGAACTCGCTCCCCGACAAGGTCGCCATCCAGCTCAACGATACGCACCCGGCGATTTCGATCGCCGAGCTCATGCGCATCCTCATCGACGTGCATGGGATCAAATGGGCCGAGGCCTGGCGGCTCACCAAGGGCACCTTCGGCTATACCAATCACACCCTGCTGCCCGAGGCGCTCGAAACCTGGCCGGTGGCCCTGCTCGAACGCATGCTGCCGCGCCAGATGCAGATCATCTACGCCATCAATGCCGAGGTGCTCGCCGAGGCGAGGACCAAGCCGGGCTTCAGCGACCAGCAGGTCGCCGCCGTGTCGCTCATCGACGAGAACGGCGTGCGCCGCGTGCGCATGGGGCAACTGGCCTTCGTGGGGTCGCACTCGGTCAACGGCGTGTCCGCGCTTCATACCGAGCTGATGAAGAAGACGGTCTTTTCCGACCTCAACAAGCTCTACCCCGAGCGCATCAACAACAAGACCAATGGCGTGACGCCGCGGCGCTGGCTGATGGAGTGCAACCCCGGCCTCACCAGGCTGATCACCGACCGCATCGGGCCCGATTTCTACGACAACATCGACCTGTTGCAACAGCTCGACCGCCACGCCGACGATCCCGGGTTCCAGGACCAGTTCGCGGCCGTCAAGCGGGAGAACAAGGCGCGCCTCGCCCGCATCATCAAGGACAGGATCAACGTCACCGTTTCGCCCGACGCCCTGTTCGACGTGCAGGTGAAGCGCATCCACGAGTACAAGCGGCAGCTGCTCAACATCATCCAGGCGGTTGCGCAGTACCAGTCGATCAAGTCGCATCCCGAGAGAAACTGGGTGCCGCGGGTCAAGGTCTTCGCCGGCAAGGCCGCGCCGAGCTATTGGAACGCCAAGCTCATCATCAAGCTGATCAACGACGTGGCCAAGGTCGTCAACAACGACCCGTCGGTGCGCGAACTGCTGAAGGTCGCTTTCCTGCCCAACTACAACGTGTCGCTGGCCGAAGTCGTCATGCCGGCGGCCGATCTGTCGGAACAAATCTCGACCGCCGGACTTGAGGCATCGGGAACCGGCAACATGAAATTTGCGATCAACGGAGCTCTGACCATCGGCACGCTGGATGGCGCCAACATCGAAATGCTCGAGGCTGTCGGCCAGCAGAACATGATCATTTTCGGCCTGACGGCCGAAGAAGTCACCGCCAAGCGCTCGCGCTCGGAAGTTCCCCGCAGCGCCATCGACGCCTCTCCGTCCCTGACCGAAGCGCTGGAAATGATCGCCTCAGGCGTCTTCTCGCCCGACGATCCCAATCGCTATCGCGATCTGATCGGCGGGCTCTACGACCACGACTGGTTCATGGTCGCGCGCGATTTCGACGACTACGCCGCTGCGCAGGCGGAGGTCGACGGCATCTGGCAGAACCCCCGCAAGTGGTATTCGATGGCCATTCGTAACACCGCCCATATGGGCTGGTTCTCGTCCGACCGCACGATCCGGCAATACGCCCAAGACATCTGGCACGTGCCGGTCGCACAGTGAAAGGCGCAGCGTTGCAGAAGTGGCAGGCCCATCCCGACGAGGTCGACCAGATCGTCGCGGGCCAGTATGCCGACCCGTTCGCCATCCTGGGCCTGCAGCAGCCGCACGGAATCTGGGTGGTCCGCGCCTTCATCCCGCACGCCCAGACCGTCACGGCCTATACCCGCGACGGCAAGGTGCTGGGTGAACTGACGCGGCGGCACGACGAAGGCTTCTTCGAGGGACGGGTGGACATCGATCGGCGCCAGCCCATCCGCTTCCACGCGGCGAACGCCGGCGGCGAGTGGGACGTCTTCGACCCCTACAGCTTCGGACCCGTCCTCGGCCCGCTCGACGACTACTACATCGGCGAGGGCACGCATCTGCGGCTGTTCGACAAGCTGGGTGCCCACCACATCGAGTTCGAGGGCGTCCCCGGCGTCCACTTCGCCGTCTGGGCGCCCAACGCGCGCCGCGTCTCGGTCGTGGGCGACTTCAACGACTGGGACGGCCGCCGGCATCCCATGCGCAAGCGCCTCGACACCGGGGTGTGGGAAGTGTTCATCCCCACCATCGCCCCCGGCACGATCTACAAATACGAGATCGTCGGTCCGGACGGAGCGCTGGTGCCGCTCAAGGCCGACCCCTACGCCCGGCAGTCGGAGCTGCGGCCGCGCACGGCCTCGGTCGTGGCCGATCCGGCGCCGTTCCCCTGGACCGACCAGAAATACCTCGAAGCCCGCGCCAGGAAGGATTGGCGGCGCACGCCCATCTCGATCTACGAGGTGCATCTGGGCTCGTGGCGCAAGCGCCCGGACGGCAGCTTCATGCGCTACGAGCAGTTCGCCGAGCAGCTCGTGCCCTACGTCAAGGACATGGGGTTCACCCACATTGAGCTGCTGCCCATCAGCGAGCATCCCTTCGATCCGAGCTGGGGCTATCAGCCGAC
>JBIQKK010000077.1:0-1310 GCA_044506585.1 Hyphomicrobiales bacterium | reverse complement strand
GTCTATCGCCTCCATCCCGGCGCCTTCATGGTCGCCGAGGAATCCACGGCCTGGCAGGGCGTATCGGCGCCGGTCCATGCGGGCGGACTCGGCTTCGGCTTCAAGTGGAACATGGGGTTCATGAACGACACGCTGCGCTACATGGCGCGCGACCCCATCCATCGCCGCTATCACCACAACGATATGACGTTCGCGGCGCTCTATGCGTTCAGCGAGAACTACGTGCTGCCGCTGAGCCACGACGAGGTGGTGCACGGCAAGGGCTCGCTCATCGCCAAGATGAGCGGCGACGACTGGCAGCAATTCGCCTCGCTTCGGGCATACTATGCGTTCATGTGGGGATGGCCGGGAAAGAAGCTGCTGTTCATGGGCCAGGAATTCGCACAGCGCGAGGAATGGGACGAGTCGAGGGGGCTGGACTGGTGGCTGCTCGATGCCGGCATGCATGAGGGTGTGCGGCGCCTGATCGGCGACCTCAACGCCGCCTATCGCGACATGCCGGCGCTCCACGCCCGCGACAACGAGCCCGACGGCTTCGAATGGCTGATCGGCAACGACCACACCAACGCCGTCTTCGCCTGGGCGCGCCGCGCCAACGGTGCGGCGCCGGTCGTGGTCATTTCGAATATGACGCCGGTGCCGCGTGAAAACTATCGCGTCCCCATGCCCAAGGCCGGCAAATGGAGCGAGCGCATCAACACCGATGCGGAATGGTATGGTGGCTCGAACACGGGGAACCAGGGCAAGGTCGAAGCGCATGCCGCGGGGGAGACGGGATGGATGCCGGCCTATGCGGATTTCTACCTGCCCCCGCTGGCGACGTTGATATTGAAATACGACCCGGATTGATCCGGGCAAGGAGGGAGAAATGGCAGATTACCGGACTCCATCGCCGCTGGCGCGCGAGGCGATGGCCTACGTGCTGGCCGGTGGCCGTGGCACGCGGCTGTACGATCTCACCGACCGCCGCGCCAAGCCTGCCGTCTATTTCGGCGGCAAGTCGCGGATCATCGATTTCGCGCTGTCGAACGCGCTCAACTCCGGCATCCGCCGCATCTCGGTGGCAACGCAGTATCAGGCGCACTCGCTGATCCGCCATCTGCAGCGCGGCTGGAACTTCCTGCGCACCGAGCGAAACGAAAGCTTCGACATCCTGCCCGCGAGCCAGCGCGTCAGCGAAACGCAGTGGTACGAGGGCACCGCCGATGCGGTGTTCCAGAACATGGATATCATCGAGGATTACGGTCCGCGCTATATCGTGCTGCTGGCGGGCGACCACATCTACAAGATGGACTACGAGATCATGCTGC
>JBIQKK010000170.1:0-1937 GCA_044506585.1 Hyphomicrobiales bacterium | reverse complement strand
CGGTAGCATCTCATCCTCGCCGACAGGTCGAGCATGGGGCCTCGACAACTGCCGACGGGCTTGAGGCTACCCCTGGAGGAGGATGACATGAGAGCAGTTGTCGCGTCTGTGATCGCGCTGCCTCTGGTTCTCAGCAGCATGCCGGCACTTCCACAGGAAATGGAAGCGGATGTCAGAGCTCGGGAAACCGAGCGTCAGATGACCGATGACGAGCGCTTTTCGCTCGTGATCAGTGTTCTCGGGATCGTGCCGGATGGCGCTGTGCCGCCGGACCCTCGCGTCGCCCATATCGAGAACCAGAGTGCGGGATGGACGCCCGGGGTCCCGCGGCTCGGAATACCCGAGCTTCAGAGCAGCGATGCCAGCATGGGCGTGACAAACCCCGGCTATCGCCCTGACGATCCTGGGGCTACGGCGTTCCCGGCGTCGATCGTGGTGGGGTCAAGCTTCAATCCCGATCTCGCCCGGCAGGGCGGCGTGGCGATCGCCCGCGAGGCACGCAGCCGCGGCTTCAACATCATGCTGGCCGGCGGGATGAACCTCACCCGCGAGGTGCGTAATGGCAGGAATTTCGAATACTACGGTGAAGACCCCTTGCTCAGCGCCGTGCTCGCTTCTGAGCAGGTCAACGGTATCCAGAGCCAGCAGGTCATCTCCACCCTGAAGCACTACACGCTCAACGCCAACGAGACGAACCGCCATTGGCTCGATGCGATCATCGATCCGGCAGCGCATCGCGAATCCGATCTACTCGCGTTCCAGATGGCTATCGAGTGGTCGCAGCCCGGCGCCATCATGAGCGGCTACAACAAGATCAACGGCGAGTACGCCGGCGGCAGCAATCACCTGCTCAACGAGGTGCTCAAGGGGGCCTGGGGCTACAAGGGCTATGTGATGTCCGACTGGGGGGCGACGCCGGAATGGCAGTTCGCACTTCACGGTCTTGACCAGGAATCCGGCGCCCAGGCCGATCCGTTCATGTGGGCTCTGGAGACCGAGCCATTCACCGAGCCGCTGCGCCAGGCTTATGCCGAGGGCAAGCTCCCTCCGGAGCGCCTGTCCGACATGGTGCGCCGCATCCTGCGCTCGGCCTATGCAGTTGGCATCGACCGGTGGGGGCCGACACCCGAGGTCGACATGGCCAGGCACAACGAGATTGCGCTCGACATCGCGCGACAGGGCATTGTGCTTCTCAAGAACGACAGCATCCTTCCGCTCGCTACCGACGCGCCGCTGAGGATCGCGGTGGTCGGCGGCTATGCCCAGCAAGGAGTGATCAGCGGGACGGGCTCCGGCGCTGTCGCTCCCGTCGGCGGTTTTGCCAGCACGAGCAAGATCGGCGGCGCGGGCGTCATGGGCAAACACCGCAACCTTTTCCTGTTCCAGCCGTCGCCGGTCGAGGAACTGCAAGAAGCCTTCCCGTACGCCAAGATCGAGTTCGATCCCGGCTATACGCCGGCGGAAGCCGCGCTCACGGCGAGGCGCGCCGACGTCGTGGTCGCGTTCGGCATTCGCGTCGAGGGCGAGGGGTTCGACCTGCCGGACCTGTCGCTGCCCTGGGGCCAGGATGCGGTGATCGATGCGGTTGCGAACGCGAACCCTAACACCATCGTCGTGCTCGAAACGGGCAATCCGGTCTCCATGCCTTGGCGCAGCAAGGTGAGGGCGATAGTGCAGGCTTGGTATCCAGGTCAGGCGGGCGCCCAAGCGATCGCGGAGGTGCTCGCCGGCAAGGTCAATCCTTCCGGGCGTACGCCGATAACGTGGCCGGTAGACTTGGCCGACACGCCTCGGCCGACGCTGCCCGGCCTCGGCACCCCTTGGGGCACCCCCGTCACCATTCGCTATGACGAGGGCGCGGAGGTCGGATACCGCTGGTACGCGAAGAAGGACATCAAGCCGCTTTATGCCTTCGGGCACGGGCTGAGCTACACGAG
>JBIQKK010000169.1:0-1944 GCA_044506585.1 Hyphomicrobiales bacterium | reverse complement strand
TTCGAGCGATAGGTCCGCGACCAGGCGTCCGCGATATGCGCGAGCGCGACCTCGTCGATCCCCGTCTCGAGCGGAATGCCGAACTCATCGCGATTCCAGAACGCGAGCACATTGGCGAGGACAGTGCTCGCAAACGGCCGGCTGAAGCGGAAGGCGCTGCTCGCATGCCGCGCGTCCCAATGGTCGACGCCAAGATCGCGCGCCACTGACTCTGCCTTGTCGCGACCGCCGATGGCTTCGATTAGTGTGAGCATCATCGGGACCGAGGCCGTGATGCCCGTGGTCGACGCCACCGATCCATCGATGACGAAACGGCGGTCCGCGACATAGTCGATCGTCGGGTTCCGGTTCAGCAGCTCCTTCAGATAGTACCAGTGCGTCGTGGCGCGCTTGCCCTCGAGCAGGCCCGCCGCTGCCGCGACCTTGGCGCCCGCACAGACCGAAATGATCATCGCGCCCTTGCCGGACTGCTGGCGCAGCCAGGCCATCACCGTTGGATCGTCGTCCCGGCTCATCGCCGGCACGATCACATAGTCCGCGCCATCGGGATGGGCGGCGTCGAACTCGGCGACTGTTGCATCGGGGTCGACCGCGTTGAGCGCGGGATAAAGTTGCACCGGCCCCGCCTGCGGGGCGAGCAGCAGCACGTCGGCGACATCGGCGCGCCGCAGGATACCCGCGGGCACGATATAGTCGGTCGTTTCCGTCGCGTCGTTGAGGCCGATCACGGCAACGACCGGACGCTCCCGCTTGTGCGGGCGGAGGGCCTCCAGCGTTGCGGCCGTCTCGGTAGCCGCCACGGGCGGCGGCGATGCCGTCACGTCGTCGGGCAGCGTCGAGAGCCACACCCCGAAGCCGCCGGCCGCGAGCACCACTATGCCGATGAGTCCCCACACAACCATGCGCTTCCTCATTCTGGTCCTCCGGGTTTTCCAGGTTGACCGAACCCTATGCCGGCCCGAGAATGGCCGAAATGACATAAATCGGGCGAAAACTGCCATGCTCAGAACTGTCGCGATCGTCCTTCATCCAGGCTTCCAATTGCTGGACACAGCCGGGCCGACCGCGGCGTTCGAGATAGCGGAGCGCTACCGCCCCGGGAGCTATGACCTCGTCGTGATGGCGCCCGGTATCTCCCGAGCGACGGCGCGCGTCGAAAGTTCCGCCGGCCTCAGCCTTGCGGCCGAACCCCTGGGTGCAGGTCCGTTCGATACGATCGTCGTGTCGGGCGGCGAGATCGTTCGCTCGATGACGGCTGTGAACGAGATCGTTGCCTGGCTCAGGACCGTGACGGCGCGCCGCATCACCAGCGTCTGCTCGGGCGCTTTCCTCCTCGCCGAGGCTGGCTTGCTCGACGGCAAGCGTGCCACCACGCATTGGGACAGCACCGAACGGCTGCAGCGCAACTACCCGAACGTGAAGCTCGAGGCCGAGCGCATTTTCATCCGCGACGGCAATGTGTGGACGTCGGCGGGCATCTCCGCGGGCATCGACCTCGCGCTCGCGCTGATCGAGGATGATCTCGGTCCCGATATCGCACGCCGTGTCGCGCAGCAGCTGGTGGTTCACCAGCGCCGGCCGGGCGGGCAATCGCAATTCTCCGCGCTGGTCGAACTCGGTGGACGGACCGGCCGTTTCGCCGATCTGATCGACTGGATGCGCACCAACCTTGCCCAGCCGCTTACCGTCGAACGCCTCGCCGACCGCGCGGCAATGAGCCCGCGCAATTTCGCCCGCGCCTTCACCGCCGAGACCGGAACCACGCCTGCCAAAGCGGTCGAGCGCCTGCGGCTCGAGACGGCGCGCACCGCGGTCGAAAGCGGCAACGAGTCCTTGGAGCGCATCGCCGAAAAGATGGGCTTCGGCGACCCCGGCCGCATGCGGCGCGCGTTCCTGCGCGGCCTCGGTCAACCCCCACAGGCGTTGCGCCGGGCGCGCGCCTGA
>JBIQKK010000076.1:9779-12563 GCA_044506585.1 Hyphomicrobiales bacterium | reverse complement strand
ACCGGCTGGTCTGCGGCGACGTCGGCTTCGGCAAGACCGAGGTGGCGCTGCGCGCGGCTTTCGCTGTGGCGATGTCCGGCAAGCAGGTCGCCGTCGTGGTGCCCACGACGTTGCTGTCGCGCCAGCACTTCCGCACATTCAAGGAACGCTTCGCCGGCCTCCCGATCAATGTAGCACAGGCGTCGCGGCTTGTGTCCGCTCCGGAGCTCAAAGAGGCCAAGGAAGGGATCGCGAGCGGAAAGGTCGACATCATCGTCGGCACGCATGCCCTGCTGGGCAAATCGATCGAGTTCAAGAATCTGGGTCTGCTGATCGTTGACGAGGAGCAACATTTCGGTGTGGCCCACAAGGAGCGGCTGAAAGAGCTGCGCGGCAATATCCACGTGCTGACGCTCACCGCGACGCCCATCCCGCGCACGCTGCAGCTGGCCCTGACCGGTGTACGCGACCTGAGCCTGCTGGCGACGCCGCCGGTCGATCGCCTGGCGATCCGCACATTCATCTCGCCCTTCGATCCCATTTCGGTTCGCGAAGCCCTGTTGCGCGAAAAGTACCGTGGCGGGCAGGCGTTCTACGTGGTGCCCAAGATCAAGGACCAGCCCCACATCGCCGAGTTTCTGCGCGAACAGGTCCCCGAGGTCAGCTTCGTGGTCGCCAACGGGCAGATGCCCGCGAGCGAGCTCGACGACATCATGAACAATTTCTACGACGGCAAGTTCGACGTGCTGCTGGCGACGACCATCGTCGAGTCCGGGCTCGACATCCCGAACGCCAATACGCTCGTGGTCCACCATGCCGATCAGTTCGGTCTGGCGCAGCTCTACCAGATCCGGGGGCGGATCGGGCGCAGCAAGCAGCGCGCCTATGCCCTGTTCACCGTCCCTCCGCAGCGCAAGCTCACCGATACCGCCGAGCGGCGACTGGGGGTGCTCCAGTCACTCGAAAGCCTGGGGGCGGGGTTCCAGCTGGCGAGCCACGACCTCGATATTCGCGGGGCGGGCAACCTGCTGGGCGAGGAGCAGTCGGGGCACATCAAGGAAGTCGGGTTCGAGCTCTACCAGGCCATGCTGGAGGAAGCCGTGGCCCAGCTCAGGCAAGGTGAGGCCGCCTACGAGGACGCCAACGAGTGGAGCCCGCAGATCTCGCTGGGGATGCCGGTGATGATCCCCGAGCACTATGTCCCGGACCTGCAATTGCGGATGCAGCTCTACCGCCAGCTCGGCGATTTGAAGGATGCCCGGGAGATCGACGCCGCAGGCGCCGAGCTGATCGACCGGTTTGGGCCGCTTCCCGATGAAGTGGAGGCACTGCTCAAGGTTATCCTGGTCAAAGCGCTGTGCCGGGCCGCCAATGTCGAGAAGGTAGAGGCAGGGCCCAAGGGCGCCGTCGTGACCCTGCGGCGCAACGAGTTCCCCAACCCGGCGGGCCTCGTACAGATGGTGTCCGATCCGGGAATGGCGGTGCGGCTCAAGCCGGACCAGAAGCTGGTGTTCTCGCGCGACTGGCCAAACGCGGCCTCCCGCCTCAAAGGCACGGCGGCCATCTTGAGCAGGATGGCAAAGCTCGCCGAGGCCGTTCCCGCCTGAGATGCCAAAAACCGCCCCCGCGGGGTCAAACTACTGCCGGGAATCGCCCCCATGGTGTTGCGCGTAACAGCAGCACGGGCGACCACCTGCAGGCATGCCACAGACGCCGGGAGAAAGCTTTGGAAACGGGGAGCGGTCATGTTATTGCCCGAATTCGCCCGTTCAAGGGCGCCACTTCAGGCAGCCGGCAGAGCTGTTCGATCGCTCGGGGGACCCAAGGATTCTCATGACTTTCAAAAGGCTTCTCGCCACAGGCTTGACCTTCGCCATGCTGGCAACGCCCAGCGTGACTTTCGCCCAGGACGCCTCGTCCGAACAGCCCGCGGCTCCCGCCGATGGGGAGATTCTGTCGCCGAGCGGAACGGCTGGTACCCCTGAGGCCAGCTCGCCGGAGCAAAATTGGGTGAAGGTCTGCGGATCGGGGGACAAGGGCGCCAAGACCTGCGCGATCTACCAGATTGTGGCCACCAAGGGCCGCCAGTTCCTGGGTCAGTTCATGCTCGTCAACAATCCGAGCGAGGAGAGCCGGCTCCAGGCAATCGCCAAGGTGCCGCTGGGGGTGCTGCTGCCCTTCGGCATGACCTGGCAGATCGATAACGGCAAGCCGGTGCGCGTCCCCTTCATGCTGTGCGACTTGCGCTCCTGCGAGACCAACCTGGTGGTCAACGAGGCCTATGTGAACAGCCTCAAGAAGGGCAATAAGCTCACTCTGACGGCCAAGAACCGCAAGAACGAGGACCTGACGATCACGATCAACCTCGCCGGCTTCACAGCGGTTTATGATGGCAACGTGGCCATCACGGTCGAAGACCAGGACAAGATCAATTCCGGCGAAGCGGCACTCGAGCAGATTCTGCAGCAGCGCGCCGAAGAAGCCGCCAAGAAGCTCGCGGCACAGGGATCCTCCGAGCCCTCGCAGGCGTCGTCGGAGCCGCCGGCCGCGCCCGCGCAATAAGGCCCGCTTATCGGGATGAAGATTTAAGGGCGCCCTCGGGCGCCCTTTTCATTTGGGCCGCTAACGAACGCCCATCCCGACATCGAACGCCGACTTGCGCAGCGAGGGGACGAGCTTGAGGGTCCAGAGCCCCGTCGCCCGGGCCGCCTGGACCGGCAGGAACTCGGCAAGGAGCGACCTGAAGAGGGTGTCCACCATCGTTCCCGTCCGCACCAGATCGCCCGCGCGCCGGGCGGCATAGTC
>JBIQKK010000076.1:0-9679 GCA_044506585.1 Hyphomicrobiales bacterium | reverse complement strand
CGCAAAGATCGCCGCGAGGTGCTCCTTGCCGCCCTCCTGGGCGGCCCGCAACACATCGCGGTCGTCGATCCAGACGAGATTGGCGCGGTTGCCGCCCGGCGGCACCAGCGTGAATGGCCCATTCTCGTAGTGGAACTCGATCGAGGCGCCGCCGATGGGGCGTTCGAGCTCAAGGTCGCATACGAGGGCCGCCTGGGTGAAACCGTTCTCCCGCGCCCGAAAGCCGGCGCTTTCGCGGACCCTCGACTTCTTGCCGTCGGCCCCGACGACCAGCGGGGCGACGATGGTCTCGCCGGTGCCGAGCTTGAGGATCGAGCCTTCCGGCGTGACCTCGAGATCATCGAGCGTGGTTTCGAGCGTCGTCAGGTTCGCGAGCCCGGCACGGGCACCCTCGAAGGCCTCGGCAAGCTTCACATTCGGAAAGTTCCACCCGAACGCGTCGAGGCCGATCTCGGCGCTGTCGAACAGGGTTTCGGGCGCACGGATGAGGCGGCGCGTGGCATCGATGATCCGGATATGGGTCAGCGGATGCCCGATCGAGGCGGGATCGGACACGAGCCCGCTCGAACGCAGATAGTCGACCGAGGGCAGCATCAGCGCCGACGTCCGGCGGTCCGGCGGTCCCTTGGGCGTCAGGTGGACCGTCTCCAGGCCGGCCTTGGCGACCGCTACCGCTGCCGCGAGGCCGACCAGTCCACCGCCGACGACGACCGCGTCGGTCATTGTGCCATCGCCAGCCGCTTGGTTCGGCCGCTGGGAATGACGAACGAGCCGCCATAGGAGCCGACGAACAGAGCCAGCAGGTAGATCAGCAGGTTCTGCGGCCAGAAGGCGATCAGGGAGATCGCGGGTCCCGGGCAGATGCCCGACATGCCCCAGCCGATGCCGAAGAGAGCCGAACCGACAACCAGTGGCGCGTCGATACGGGTGAATTCGGGCTCGTGAAACTGCAGATCGAATGCCGGCTTCGGCCGCCTGCGGCCGATCATGACCGCCGCGCCCATGACGATGAGAGCGGCGCCCATGACGAAGGCGAGACTGGGATCCCATTCGCCGCTGGGAATGGCGGTGAAATCGAGGAAGCGCAGCACCTTCAGCGGGTTGGTCATCTGCGAGATATAGAGGCCGAAGCCGAACAGCAGGCCGGCGAGGGCCGCGACGCCGAGATAGCGGAAATCGAGGGACGGCTTGTTCATCACACGATCCCCGTCAAGGTCACGGTCAGGATCGCGACCGAAAAGAAGACGCCTACCGCAACGAACGAGCGCTTGCTCAGGCGCGCGAGACCGCACACTCCGTGGCCGGAGGTGCAGCCGTTACCGATCTTGGTACCAAAGCCCGTCAACAGCCCGGAGGCTGCGATCCACACGGGGACGCCGCCAGTGAACCATGCGGGCGGCGCGGCAAGCTGCGGCGCGTTGCCGAGCCAGGGGAAGATGAACGCTGCAAGCGCCGTTCCCGCGACGAGGGCCACCAGGAAGACGAGCCGCCAGATGACCGTGCTGGCGGGCGGCAGCAGCTGGCCGAAGATGCCGGAGATTCCGGCGATGCGGCCATTGCCCAGCCAGAGCAGGGCGGCCGACAGGCCGATCAGCGCGCCGCCGATGCTGGCCGAGAGGGGGGAAAAGGATTCCATCGTGAACTCCTTGGATTGCCTCGAGTCTAGCACCCACCCCCAGACGCAACCAGCGACGCACAAAGGCATTTTTTCCGCGACGGTCCACCACAGGGAAACAGGAATGTGCCAATATCCGGCGTGCTGACACTTCCAACCTGAACCCTCCACACCTAGATTGCGGCGAGCGTGCGCTGCGGGAGTCCCTAATGATCGACCTGTTGACCAACCCTTCCGTATGGGCCGCGTTTGCGACCCTCACGGTGATGGAGGTCGTGCTTGGCATCGACAACATCGTCTTCATCTCGGTGCTGGTCTCGCGCCTGCCCCAGGAGCAGGCCGACAAGGCCCGACGGCTCGGCCTGAGCCTCGCCCTCATCTTCCGCATTGGCCTGCTGCTGCTCCTGACCTGGATCATCGGGCTCAGCGCCGAGATTTTCACCCTGTTCGGGCATGGCTTCTCGTGGAAGGACCTCATCCTTTTGGGCGGTGGCCTGTTCCTCATCTACAAGGCCACGCACGAGATGCACGCCGAGATCGAGGAGCCCCACGGCGACGATCTCGCGAAAACGGCAAGAGCCGCCTTCTCGGCGATCATCGCGCAGATCGTGGTCATCGACATGGTGTTTTCGATCGACTCGATCATCACCGCCATCGGCATGGCCCAGCATGTCGAAGTCATGATCGCGGCCGTCGTCGTGGCCGTCGGATTGATGTTTGTCGCGTCGGGTCCGATCGCCGGCTTTGTCGCGAGGCACCCGACGACGAAGATGCTGGCGCTGGCCTTCCTGCTGCTGATCGGCGTGTCGCTGGTCGCCGACGGCCTCGGGTTCCATATCGAGAAGGGCTACATCTACGCGGCGATGGGCTTCTCGGTGCTCGTGGAGGCGGTCAACATCATCGCCAAGCAGCGGCGCCTGGCTCGCGGGGAAGGAAAGCACCCCTCCACCGCACGCAGCGCCATCCGCCAGCGCGTCGCCCAGGGTGCGCCAGCGGCAGCCGCAGCAGCAGCAGCAGCACCTGCCGGTGCAAGTACCCCGGCACCCAAGCCCAAAGCCAAGACGGTCACGGCGCGTTCGCAGTCGCGGCCCAAATCGGCCCCGCGCAAGAAATGAGCAAGGTCGTTCGCGTTCACGAGACGGGCGGCCCGGAGGTGATGCGCCTCGAGGACCGGCCCGCATTGACGCCCGGTGCCGGCGAGCTCGTGATCCGCAATGAAGCGATCGGCCTCAATTTCATCGACGTCTACCAGCGGACCGGCCTCTACAAGATGCCGCTCCCCTTTACGCCGGGCGGTGAGGGTGCGGGGGTCGTGGCGGCAGTCGGCGACGGCGTCGCCGATTTCAAGGCCGGCGACCGCGTGCTCTACAACGCCGGCGGTGCCTATGCCGACGAGGTGGCCGTTCCGGCTGCCAAAGTGGTCGCGCTGCCCGATGACATCGCGTCGGACATCGCCGCAACACTCGTGACCAAGGGCGGCACGGCGCATTACCTGCTTTTCGAAACCTGGCCGCTGCAGCCGAGCGATACCATCCTTGTCCATGCGGCCTCGGGGGGCGTCGGCTCGTTCCTGGTGCAATGGGCGAGCGCCCAGGGCGCGACGGTCATTGCGCTTGCGGGATCGGACGAAAAGGTCGCCGGCGCAATCGCCAACGGGGCCACGCATGGGTTCAATTCGCGGGACGAAGGCTGGGTCGCCAAGGTCCGCGAGGCCACGGGAGGCCGTGGCGTCGATGTCGTCTATGACGGAGTGGGCAAGGCGACCTTCGAGCAGTCGCTCGATTGCCTGCGGCCACGGGGCCTGATGGTCAGCTTCGGCAATGCTTCCGGGCCGGTGACCGGGGTAGCGCTCAGCATGCTGCAAAGCCGCGGCTCGCTTTATGTGACCCGACCGACATCCGCCCAGTATTTCGGCGATCCCGAAAGCTTGCGGCGCACGATGAATGCGGTGTTCGACGCCGTCCGCGGGGGGAAAATCCGCCCTGCCATCAACCAGCGGTTGAAGCTCGAGCAGGTCCAGGACGCCCACCGCGCACTGGAGGCCCGCGAGACCACCGGCGCCACCGTACTGATCCCTTAGGATGGCGGGCAGGGAGGGATTCGAACCCCCGGAACGCGTGAACGTTCGCCGGTTTTCAAGACCGGAGCAATCAACCGCTCTGCCACCTGCCCGACAGGAGCGCGTTTAGACCGAGCGCGCGCCGGCGTCCAGACAAAGCAGTCGCGTGGCTGGCGACCATTGGCTAAGAACGTCTCATGGGTGCGGACGAGAGGCAAAGCGAGGCGGGCGGGCACGCGGCGATCCTGCCGCTGGGCGATCGGGCGGTGCTGGTCAAGTTCGCGGATCACCTGTCCGACGCGGCGAATATGCGGGCAATCGATTTTGCCGCGCGGCTCGATGGCGACCTGCCCGACGGCGTCGAGGAGGTCGCGCCGGGGCTGGTGTCGGTGCTGTTGCGGACAAAACCGGGCGTCGATTTCTGGCACCTGAGCGGGCAATTGCGTCTGCGGCTGGCCGAAACCGGGGAGCCACCGGTCGCAGCAGTGCACCAGATCGCCCTGCACTTCGATGGGGAAGATATAGCGGAGGTGGCTGACCGGCTGTCGCTGACGCTCGACCAGTTCATCGCCCGGCATAACGCCACGCCGCTCCACATGCTCGCGACAGGGTTTGCGCCGGGCTTCGTCTATTGCGGCTTTCATCCCGAGGAACTGGCGTTACCGCGGCGTGAGCAGGTGCGACCGATGGTGCCGGCAGGCACCGTGATCTTTGCGGCCCGTCAGACCGCGATTGCAGCCACGCCCATCCGGACGGGCTGGAATGTCATCGGGCGAACCGCGTTCCAGAACTTCGATGCAGGCCGGGAACCGCCGACGCTTCTGAACGCGGGCGACCGGCTGCGCTTCACGGAAGCCGGATGACGACAATCACCATCCTGCGTGCCGGACCTCTGACGACGCTGCAGGACGCGGGCCGCTACGGCATGTTGCGGCACGGGATCAGCGCATCGGGGCCCATGGATCGCGCCAGCTTCGTTACGGCCGCGGCCGGGCTTGGACGCGCCGGCTCGACGGGGATCGAGCACACGCAGGGGCTCAGTTTCGAGACCGACGGTCCGTTGCGAGTCGCGACGCCCGAGCCGCGTGACCTTGGCCCGGGCGATCGCATCGAGGTGCCGCCTGCGGCCGGGAACTACGGCTATGTGCGCTTCGATCGCGAGATCGATGTCGCGCCGGTTCTGGGTAGCCGTTCGACCAATGTGACGGTCGGGCTTGGGGGCTACAAGGGGCGGGCACTGAAGGCGGGGGATCGCATTGCGTTTGGCCCCGAGGGCGCGGTGGGCGCCGCGGTCCTATCGCCTGTCCCAATGCCGCCCGGCGAGGGGCCACTACGCGTAGTGTGGGGTATCCATGCCGACCTCTTTCCGCTGGCGCTGCGCCTGCGCTTCACGGAAACGACGTTCCAGGTATCCCCGCAGCTCGATCGCATGGGCGTGAGGCTTGCCGATCAATCAGGCCTGTTCCGCGAGCATCGCCGGCTCAGCCTTGTCTCGGACGCCATCGTGCCGGGCGACATCCAGATCCTGGGCGACGGAACGCCGATCGTCCTGATGCGCGACCACCAGCCGACAGGCGGCTATCCGCGCATTGCGACCGTGATCGACGCCGACCTCGACCGGTTTGCACAGATGCGGCCCGGGACCGAACTCTCCTTCCGTGCGGTGGCGCGATGAGCTGGCTCGATCTCAATGCCGACATGGGTGAGGGCATCGGCGACGATGCTGCCATGCTCGAGATCGTCACTTCGGCCAGCATCGCCTGCGGCGGCCATGCCGGCGACGGGGCGACCATGCGTGAGGCCGTGCGCGCGGCCAAGGCTCGCGGTGTCGTTGTCGGCGCGCATCCGGGTTTTGCGGACCGCGAGAATTTCGGGCGCCAGCGGCTCTTGCTGCCGCCCGACGAGCTCGACGCCAGCCTCCGGCAACAGGTGCGCACGCTGGTCGAGATCGCCGAGGAGGAAGGCTGGCCCGTACGCTACGTGAAGCTGCATGGGGCGCTGGCCAACATGGCGGCCGAAGAGCCGGCGGTCATGGCGCTATGTCTTGCGGCTATCGAGGGACTGGTCGAGGACATGGCCATCCTCGCCATCGACAATTCCGCACAGGTCGAGACGGCTGAGGCCATGGCTTATCGCACAATCCCCGAGGCGTACGCCGATCGCGCCTACCAGGCCAACGGCCTGCTGCTGCCCCGCCAGATGCCCGGCGCGGTGCTGACGGATCCGGCCGAAATCGCTGATCGCGCCGTCCGCCTGGCGGAGGCGGGGGAGATCGTTGCGGCGGATGGGAGTGTCATACGGACGCAAGCACGATCGCTATGCATCCACGGGGATACGCCCCATGCGCTGGCGATCGCCCGTGCGGTGCGGGACGGCCTTGCGTCCGCGGGGGTTGAGATACGCTCCGTCCTATGAAATAGGGCCGCCAGCGAGGTGGCCCATGACTGCACAAATCATCGACGGAAAAGCCTATGCCGAGGACCTGCGTGGACGGATTGCCGGCCACGTCGCCCGGTTGAAGGCCGAGCATGGGATCACCCCGGGGCTGGCCGTGGTGATTGTGGGCCATGATCCCGCCAGCGAGATCTACGTCTCCAACAAGGCCAAACAGACTGTCGAGGTCGGCATGCACTCGGAGAAATACGAGCTGGCCGAAACGACATCCGAAGCCGAGCTCCTGGCGCTGGTCGAAAGGCTCAACGCCGACCCGCGCATTCACGGCATCCTGGTGCAGCTGCCGCTTCCCAGGCAGATTGATCCCAACAAGGTCATTGCGACGATCTCGCCGGACAAGGACGTGGACTGCTTCACGCCCTCGTCGGTGGGCAAGCTTCAGATCGGGCTACCGGGCCCGGTAAGCTGCACCCCACTCGGCTGCCTGATGCTGCTGCGCGATTTCGTGGGCAATCTGGCCGGCAAGCATGCTGTGATCGTCGGCCGCTCCAACCTCGTGGGTAAACCGATGGCGCAACTGCTCCTCCGCGAGAACTGCACGGTCACGATCGCCCATTCCCGGACGGCGGACCTGCCCGGCATCGTGCGGCAGGCCGATATCCTCGTCGCGGCGGCCGGACGTCCCCGGATGATCAAGGGGGACTGGATCAAGCCCGGCGCGGCAATCATCGATGTGGGAATCAACCGCATCCCGGCCCCCGAAAAGGGGGAGGGGAAGATGCGTACGGTTGGCGATGTCGACTACCAGGAGGCGTTGCCCATGGCCGGCTGGATCACCCCGGTTCCCGGCGGCGTGGGGCCCATGACCATTGCGTGCCTCCTCGCCAACACGGTCACGACCGCCAGCCTGATCAATTCACTTGTTCCGCCAAGTGATCTGACACCGTAAGCGGTTCTAAACCCTTCGCGATTACGACTCTCTCCACAGTCGGCGAGCCGGCTGCCGGGATGGGGAGGGACCGTGTCGCAAACGGCCTTCGATCTGAGTGCCAACCAGGGTGCGGCAGTGCTGGCCCTGCTGGAGCGTGCCGCGGTTCCGCCGCTGCCGGTCTTCTACACGCTGCTGTACGAATACGTGGCCGGGGTCAAAGGGCTGATTCCGGGGCGGATCGACAGCATCCTCAACGACGGCGAAGGCGACATCGAGGGGCGGCTCTTCGAGGAGTTCATCGCGCCCTACGAGAACAGGGAGCCGTTCGAACGCGCCGTGAGCCAGATGGTGGCCCGGCTCGATACGCTGAACCATTTGATCGGTCAATCAGTGGAAGCGACGACCGAGCATTCCCGTTCGCTCGCCGCGGCGGGCCAGCACCTCGCGGCGGACCGGCTCGACCCAATCCTGCTCGGAGAATGGATTCTCCGCCTCAAGGTCAACAACGAACGGATGCGGCGCGCCAATGAGGCGTTGTCGAACGAACTGGTGGCCGCCCATCGCGAGCTTGCCGAGACAAGGGGCGAGATCGAAGGCCTCAAGCAGAATGCGCTTCGGGATGCACTGACCGGCATTGCCAACCGCGGCGGCATCGACACGGCGCTGAAGACGTTGCGCGCGCAGCATGCCGACCAGAGACTGAGCATCGCGGTCCTCGACATCGACCGGTTCAAGTCGTTGAACGACACCTACGGTCACCAGGTCGGCGACCGGGTGCTGCAGGTCGTTGCCAAGGCTTTGCTCGTGACAGCGCGCCCGGGCGATACGGTGGGAAGGCTGGGTGGCGACGAGTTCGTCGTGATCCTGCCCGAGACGAACCTGGCGATCGCGCACGACCTGGCGGAAGCGCTGCGCGTTGCGGTGGCGGGAAGCGACCTGCACGATGCCCTTGGGGACGAGACACTGGGCAAGCTGACGGCCTCGCTTGGCGTGGCGGAACTCGCAGCCGGTGAAACGATCACCGAACTCTTCCAGCGCGCCGACCGCTGCCTCTATCAGGCCAAGCAGAACGGCCGGAACCGCGTGGAGATCGTCGCGGCCTAGAGGACCGGGACGTAGGCGGTGGAACCGGGCGCCGGATCGAGATCGGGCACATAGCCCTCAAGAAGATCGACTTCGATGGTGCGCATAGGGACGTCGCGCCAGGCGATCGTCATCGGATCGAGCGGCGTGAGCGCGGCACCCTCAAGCAGCGGATCTGCTGCTCCTGTGTGGACGTAGAGCGCGCGACCCTCGAGGGCCGCCGGATCGATCGGGGCGAAGTCGAGGAAGCGCGCGCGCTGGCTCACCATCACGACGGGGATGTTCTCGCCCATCTGCCATTTGAGCGCAGCGTAGATCCGGTACTCGGTTGTCGCGATCCAGCGCGCATCATTGGCCTTGGCGACAGCCAGGAGTTGTGGGGCCAGACCATCAAAGCCCGCATCCTGCCCGAACGGATCGCCAGCACCGAACCACACGGACCGGTCGAAGGCGGCGTGATAGAAGAATGCGCCCACGAGAGGACCGCCCGTGGCGACCACGGCTACGATGAGCACGGCAATACGCCGGCGCGCGCGACCCCAGGGCAGCACAAGGGTCAGGGCGAGTATGCCGAGCGGCCAGATAAACCAGGACCACGACTGATTGATCTGCATGCCGAGCGACCGCCAGACGAGAAACGCCAGCGGGACCAGGACGGCAAGCGATAAGGCCAGGTCCAAGGCGTTCGTGCGCCTTGCCCCCTTGGCAAGGAGCAGGACCGCGCCCACGATGGTCGCGACCAGCAAGACCGGACCGACCCAAACGAGCTCGTAGATCAGGTACCGCAGCAGGTAGCTCTGGCTTCCGGCGCCCAGGCGCGTGCCTTGAAACGCAAGCGAAATCCAGCCGTGCTGTACGTTCCAGACAATGACAGGCGAGATGGCGACGAGGGCAAGCACTGCACCCAGATAGGGCCATAGCGTCAGCAACGACCTGCGAGTTGCCGGCGATGCGAGCAGGAAGACGATCATGGCCGGCACCAGCAGGAGGATCAGAAATTTGCTGAGCGCTGCCAATCCGGCGAAGGCGCCGACGGCGAGCCACCATCGGGGGTCGCCGGTCGCGTCGAGCCGCTGCATCGCCCAGAACATCGCAGCAGTGAACAGCAGCAACGGCAGGTTGGGTTCGACGACGATCGAGAAGAAGCCGTAGTTGAGCGTGCACTCCATCGCGAGCACAACGAACAGAGCGGCGTTCCAGGATGCCGTACGCCGACGCGCGATGTCGGCGAGGATCAACTCGATCAGCGGCAGCATCAGCAACTGGCCGAAGCGGACTCCCAAGGGCGTGTCGCCCAGGAGAGCAATCCCAAGCCGCTCGACCCACGCCACCATGGGGGGCTGGTCGAGATAACTGAGCACGTATTCGTGCGCCCACGTCCAGTAGTAGGCTTCGTCGGTCCTCAGATCGAGCGTGGCGGCGGTGATGAACCGCAGGACCGTGAACGCAACAAGGATGATGAGCGTGACCGCCAGAAGCGGTCGGGAGGGCGGGGCCACGGCTTCGCTCAAATCACCCTCGACAGGTGGAAACTGCGCGCCACCGTATGGTCCCGCAGGCCGAAGGCCGGGACGACATTCTTTTCGAGACGATCAAT
>JBIQKK010000075.1:9338-12765 GCA_044506585.1 Hyphomicrobiales bacterium | reverse complement strand
CTCGCCAGCTGCGGCTCCTTCAGGGCCTGCAGCCAACCGCGCGCCATGCTCCCGCACCCGACCAGAACGGCTCTTTTCACGACTCCCCCCGCCTACATCTATTTTCTGTCGTAAGCGCTTCCGGCTGTGACGTAAGCGCTTACGATTTTTCCGTAAGCGCTTACGAAGCTATTCTTTACTCATTGTTCGTGTCAATAGGGCTGCCGAGTCTTGAGGGTAAACATGCGGGGCATCGCGCGGCTCGCCCAGGAACTGGGCATCTCCACAGGCACTGTTTCGAGAGCATTGAACGGCAAACCCGACGTCAACGAAACGACGCGGCAGCTGGTGCTCGAAACGGCCAAGCGGCTCGGTTATGCGCCCAATCAGGCCGCGCGGACCCTGGCCCAGGGCACGACCCGTTCGGTCGGCTTCATGATGGACCTCGACCGGGAAACCGCTGCCAGCAGTGAGTATTTCTTCATGGGCGTTTTCGACGGCGTGCAGTCGGTGCTCACCGAACACGCGCTGGACCTGCTCGTCCTTCCGAGGCCCACCGGAATCAAGTCCGTCGACTTCCTGCGGCGCTATGTGAACCGCGGTGTCTTCGACGGCATGATCCTCGCGGCGACGCAGCGCATTGACCCCAGGATCGAGCTTCTTGAATCGGCTGGAATCCCGTTCGTCACACTGGGTCGAAGCAGCACCGGCTCGAACTATCCCTGGATCGACCTCGACTTCGAGGGAGTCGCGCGTGCCGCCATCGACCGTTTCGTCGCTGCCGGCCATTGCCGTATCGCCGTCACCGTTCCTACCGGCGGCATCAATTTCGGTCCGCTGTTCGAGGCTGCCTATCGTGAAGCGCTCGAACGTCACGGCATCGCCTTCGATCCATCGCTGGTCTTCGCTGCGGGCCGCAACGAAGATGCCGGCTATGGTCTGGTCGACCAGATGGCGGCTCTGCCCGACCCGCCCACGGCCGTGCTCCTGATCTTTGAAACCCTCGCCATCGGCATCTATCGGCGGCTGGCTGAACTGGGGAAGGTGCCCGGCCGCGACCTCGCCGTAATCGGCTTCCGTGACGAGCCAACGGTGCGCTTCCTCACGCCATCGCTCACCTGCTTCAGCGCCTCCCTCCACCAGCTCGGCGAAGACCTCGCCAGCGCGCTCCTCTCGCGCATACCGGCATACGCCGAGAAGTCCGCCGGTGCCCCGCAGGGCAAGCTCGCGCCCCTGCAGCTGCGCCCGGGTGAAAGCGGCTGAGTTGCAGCGTCGCCGACCGGCCGCCTCGAGCCTTTGCGTCTAAGCCGGCTTAGTAAGTCGCGCGGCCCCCCGAGAGGTCGAACACGGCGCCTGTGGTGAAGGAGTTTTCTTCGCTGGCCAGCCAACAGATCATCGACGCGGCCTCGCTCAGCTCAAGCATGCGGCCGCGGGGAATCTTGCTCAGGATCATCTTGAGGAACTCCGGATCCTGACTCATCGACATGGTGGTCTTTGCCACCGCCGGCGTCACGCAGTTGACGCCGATATTGTGCTTGGCCAACTCCTTGCCCAGCGATTTGGTGAGCGCAATCACGCCGGCCTTGGTGGATGAGTAGGCGGGAGCACCGGGATTGCCTTCCTTGCCGGCGACCGAAGCGAGATTGACGATACGGCCATAGCCCGCTTCGATCATGTGCGGCACGATCGTGCGGCAGCAAAAGAAGGTCCCGACGAGCCCGATATGGACGACGTCCATGAAGGCCTGCGGCGGATACTCCCATGTATTGGCATTCGGGCCGACGATGGCGGCGTTGTTGATAAGAACGTCGATTTTGCCGAACGTGTCGAGCACGGCTTTGGTGCCGGCCTCGACGCTTTCGAGCTTGCCGATGTCGACATTGACCGTGTGAAACTTGCCGGCAAGGCCGTCGAGCAGCTTCTGGTCGCGATCCCACACCGACACGGACGCGCCGGAGTCGCGCAGGCGTTCGGCGACAGTGAGGCCGATGCCCTGCCCGCCTCCGGTGACGATCGCTACTCGGTTCTCATAGTCGTATGTGTTCATTTTGCTCCGGCTCGAAACAAGGCGAGGCGCTGGCTTGGAACCAGCGCCCCACGGAAGAGTGGTCCAACGTCAGAAATTGAAGTCGTCGATGTTCTCGGCGTCGAATGTCGTCAACTCGGCCTGGGTGTTGATCGAGTTGCCTTCGTTGATGGTGATCGTGCCGAGGTTGGGTACTTCGAAGGTCGCGCCGACTTCGTTCTTAATCGTGCCTTCCTTGACGCCCTTGGCGAAGTGCGCCGCGAGCCAGCCTTCATTGTAGGGCGACCAGAGCTGGAAGGCCTTCACGGTGCCGTCCTTGATGAAGTCGCGCATTTCGCTGGGAAGGCCAAGGCCCGTCACGGCAACCTTGTCGGCGATGCCCCGAGACTGGACCACCTGAGCGGCTGCAGCGATACCGACTGTGGTCGGTGCGATGACGCCCTTCAGGTTGGGATAGTTGGAAAGCAAGGCTTCCATTTCGGTGGTCGACTTCTCGGGCTGGTCGTCGCCGTAGACGGTCGCGACGAGCTTCATGTTGGCGTATTTTGGATCGTTGGCAAGCGTTTCGTTCATGCCCACGATCCACTTGTTCTGGTCGGGAGCTTCGGTGGTCGCCGAGAGGATCGCGATCTCGCCCTCATAGCCGATCAGCGATCCGACCATCTCGACCTGGTCCTTGCCGACGATGTCGAAATTGACCGGCAGGATGGTCGCGTCACGATGGCTCTCGTTGCCGGTTAGGTCGCCGTTGACGGTCAGGACGAGAATGCCCTTGGAGCGAGCATCGTCAAGTACCTGGTTCAACGCGTCGGGGCTGTTGGGCGCGATGGCGATCACGTCCACGCCGCGCTGGATCTGCGCTTCGATGAACGGGATCTGTGAGGTCGCTTCAGCCGTCGCCGGAGCCACGAACTCGTATTCGCAACCGAGCGATGCGCAGGCATCGACGAACCCGCCATTGATCGAGTCGAAATACGGGTTGCCGGTGTTCTTGCCGATATAGACGATGCTGAGCGGATCCTGTGCGAAGGCACCGGTCGCCATGGTCAGGCCGAGGGCCAGGCCGAACAGAGATTTCTTCAACACTTTGTCGTTCCTCCTGTGAGTGCCGCTTTGCGGCGTTGTTCCCGCCTATCTCTGGGCACGGGAATAGATGAAATTGGTTGCAACGATCGAGACGATCAGTAGCGCGCCAAGGACGACAAGCTGCACGGCCGGCAGCACGTTGGCGACGATCATGCCAGTCGAAACGATCACGAGAAGCCATGCGGCGAGGAAGGTGCCGAGGATCGTGCCCCGGCCACCGAAGATATAGGTGCCTCCGAGCATCGCCATCAGCACCATCTGCAGCTCCTGGCCGAGCGCAAGGTCGTACCGGACGGAGCCGAGACGCGAGGCGGTCATGATGCCTGCGGCCGCGGC
>JBIQKK010000075.1:3439-9238 GCA_044506585.1 Hyphomicrobiales bacterium | reverse complement strand
CGATAGAGTGTCAGCGTCCCGATCGTGACGATGATCGAGGGGAGCTGAAGCGCGATGGTGAAGACGGCGTTGACAGCCCCCATCACGACGCCTGACGCAAGACCGATGGCGACTGCTATGGGGATCGGCACGCCCGCCTGTTGCAGCCAGGCGAAGATGCAGGCGGAGAGGGCCATGTTTGCGGCCGGAGAGAGGTCGATCTCCCCGGAGATGATCACCATCGTCAGGACCAGGGCGACCATCGCAACCTCGGCGTAGAGCGAGAAGCTCCTCAGAATGTAAGTGATATCGAGGAAGTAGGGTGAAAGCTGCGCGCCGGCGAAGATGCCGATGACCAGAAGGATCAGTGTCATCGCTTCAGGACGGATAACCAGAGCCTGCCAGCGCGGGCGGGCCGGTGCGTCGTTCTGGCTCGAGGATGAGGATTGCGTATCGAGCGCGCTCATGCCCGGCCTCGCTTGAGGCTGACGATGCCCTGTTGGCGTACAGTGCGGTCGATCAGCAGCGCGATGAGGATCACGGCGCCATAGATGGCCGCCTGCGATGTGCCCGGGATGCCCAGCAGTGGCAGCGCCGCGGCGACGCAACCGAGCAGCAGCACGCCGAGCACGGTGCCGAGCACAGTGCCGACCCCGCCGTTGATCGACACGCCGCCGATGACGACGGCGGCGATCACCTGGAACTCGAAGCCGCTGCCCGTGTTCGAAGGATTCACGAAGCCCCAGCGGCTCGCGTAGAGGATACCGGCCAGCCCGGCGAGGGCTCCTGAGAACGTGAAGACCAACAGCGTGACCTGCGTGACGCGGATGCCGCGCAACGGGGCTGCGACGGGGTTGGACCCGATGGCATAGATTTGCCGCCCCATGCGGGTATGGTTGAGGAACCAGTAGGTGAGGATGGCGATGCCGAAAGCGATGAAGATGATCCACGGCACGCCCAGGATCGGCGAGGTCTGCGACAGCCCCTTGAGCTCAGAGGGAATCCACTGGCGGTCGATCTGCTTGGCGTTCGAAAGGATGAACGTCAAACCGCGATAAAGGCTCAGGGTGCCGAGCGTCACGATGATCGCCGGCAGCCGGAAGAGCTGGACAAGGACGCCGTTGATGAGACCCAGTAGGGCTCCTGTTGCCACCGACAACGGGATGCCGGTCCACCACGGCACGTCGAACCCCAACCAGCTTTCGTCCCAGCGATAGAGCATGCCGCTGGTCATGGCCGAGAGGCCGAGGGTGGAGCCGACCGACAGGTCGACGTGACGGGCGACGATGACCATCATCTGCCCCATCGCCGCGATCATGATCAGCGGCGTGAGCAGGAGGATGATGCGCAACTGATCGAGCGTGAGGAACTGCGGCTTGAAGGCACCGACAACGAGGCAGAACAGCACAATCATGATTGCGATGCCTGCCTCGCGCCGGAGGAAGATGGAGCGGAGCGCATTCATGCGGCGACCCCGCGGGTCTGGGGCACGGCGGCGTGCATGATCGATTCCTGCGTCGCGTCAGCGCGCGAGAGATTGGCCGTGAGGCGACCCTCAGACATGACGAGCACCCGATCGCAGAGCGCGAGGAGTTCCGGCAGCTCCGACGAGATGAGAAGGATCGCCCGGCCCGATGCCGCAAGCTCGCCGATCATGTCGTAGAACTCGGCCTTGACGCCGATATCGATGCCGCGCGTCGGCTCGTCGAGGATGAGGACGCTCGGGTCGGTGAGCAGCCAGCGGGCGAGAATCGCCTTTTGCTGGTTGCCACCGGAGAGTTCGCCGATGGGCTGACGGAGTGAGGCGAGGCGGATACGGAGCTTGCGAACCGAGTCGCTGGCGAAGGCTCGTTCCTTCGTACGCCGGATCAGGCCGCCGGGGGCGATGGATTTGGGGATCGCAGCGGTGATGTTCTGTTCGACCGACAAGGTACGGAACAGCCCGGCCACCGCTCGGTCTTCCGGAACGAAGGCCAGGCCATGGGCAATCGCCTCAGTCGGGTCCGTGATATCCACGACGTTGCCGTTGACGGCGATGGTGCCGCGCGCGGCCGGAGCCACGCCGAACAAAGCGCGAGCAACGTCCGTGCGCCCGGCGCCGACAAGTCCGCCCAGACCGACGATCTCGCCCTTGCGCACATCGAACGAGACGTCCTCGAAACGGCCCGGCAGCGTCAAATTCTCGACCTTGAGCGCGATATCGCCGATCGTCGCGCGGGTCTTGTGGAGGTACTCCTTCAGCGGCCGTCCGATCATCAGCCGGATGATATCGGCGTCGGTGAGGCTGGCGATGGTTTCGGTCGCGATCTTTTTGCCGTCGCGAAAGATCGTGACGCGGTCGCATAGGGCGCGGATTTCCTCGAGCCGGTGCGAGATAAATATGATCGTTCGCCCCTCGTTGCGCAGCCGGCGGGCGATATCGAAAAGAGTCTCGGTCTCCTTGGGCGTCAGGGGTGCCGTCGGCTCGTCCATGATGATGAGCCGACTGTCCGAAGCGAGCGCGCGGGCGATCTCGACCATCTGCTGATCGGCGATCGAGAGGCCACGCATCGGGCGAGTGACATCGATCCTGACGCCGAGCAGGTCCATCAGGCGCCGTGCATCGCGGGTGATTTCGCCCCAACGGACACGGGCAAGCGGCGCACCGGGATCGCGGCCGAGAACAAGGTTCTCCGCGACTGAGAGATCAGGAAAAGAGATTGGTTCCTGGTGGATCAGGGTGATGCCGAGCTTCTGCGCCTCAAGCGGGCTTTCGACGTCGACCTGCTGACCATTGAGGACCAATGTTCCCCGGGTCGGGCGGTGGACGCCCGCGAGAATCTTGGCGAAGGTCGACTTGCCTGCGCCGTTCTCGCCGAGCAGCGCGTGAATCTCTCCGCGCGCCAGATCGAGGTCGACATCGGACAAAACTTCGACGCCCGCGAACTGCTTCGAGATGCCACGCGCGGAGACCAGCGGTGTGTCGCCCTGATCGGCCATCGCTCAGCGGCCCTCCGGCACGGGCGCGTCGGCAACGATCAGCCCCTGCGCTTTGAGATCGGACCAGAAGGCGGCGGGGATCGGTGCCTGGACCGACGCAACGTTCTGCGTCACCTCGCTGGCGCGGGCCGCGCCCGGAATCACCGAGACGACGATCGGATGTGCGAGAACGAACTGGAGCGCCGCGGCCGGAAGGGACACATTGTGCGCCTTGCACACGGCTTCGATGCCGCGGACTTTTGCCTGCACGTCCGCCGGCGCTTTGGCGTAGCCGTAATGTGCCGCCCCGGCCGATCCCGTGACGAGGATGCCGGACGCGAAGGGGGCGCCGATGATTGCCGAGGCGCCGCGCTTTTGCAGCGCGGCCATGCCGCGATGGAGGCTCCGCTGGTCGAGTAGCGTGTAGGGCATGGCGACAAGGCAGAAATCGAGATCGACCTGTGTCGCGACCTCTTCGAGCGCTGCATCCGTGTTGATACCCATGCCATAAGCCTGGATGTCGCCGGACTTCTTGAGCTCCTGCAGCGCACGGATGCCGCTGTCACGCAGGTCCTTCTGGCGGGCCGCGAAATGCTCGCCGTGATAGGCCTCGTCGAGATCGTGGATGACCAAGGCGTCGACCGTGTCGAGCGCCAGCCGCTGCAGCGCCTGCGCGTAGGAGCGCATGATGCCGTCGTACGAATAGTCCCACAGCACCTCGAAATTGAGCCCGCCGGCCCATGGTGAGCGATCGAAGGTCTTGGGGTCTTTCGGCCGCACGAGCTGGCGGCCGACTTTAGTGGTGATCTTGAACTCGGCGCGCGGCTTGGTACGGAGGAAACCGCCCAGCCGGTGCTCGGATAGCCCCCGGCCATACCAGGGGGCCGTGTCGTAGAACCTCACTCCAGCGTTCCATGCCGCTTCGAGTGTGGCACGCGAATCGGCCTCGTCCACCTTCGCGTAAAGCTCGCCGAGATGAGCCGACCCGAATCCGAAGGCCGGCAAGGTCAGGTTCGTTGAACCAACGCGCTTTTCCGCCGAAGGCGCTGCCGCCATCCAAAGGCCTCCCTAGCTCTGGCAGACTGTCTCGTCCGCTCTCACTGCTGTCAGGTTGTCAGACAAAAATTAGTTTGACAAGTTTAATCGCTCTCCCGCATCCTGATGGTCGCTGGCTGCAATCGATACGGCTGCAGCGACGAGGAGCGCGCATCCGCATGGAAATCGGTGGGATCTATCCGATGCTCTACGCCTTCTTCGACGCGGCCGGTCGGCTGCGGCGAGAGGCGGTTTCGCGCCAGATCGAGGCGGCGATCGCAAGTGGCGCCTCCGGCATCGCCGTACTTGGGCTCGGCACGGAAGTGCACAAACTCGGGCGCAGCGAGCGCAGGCAATTTATCGAATGGACGCTCGAGGATGTCGCCGGACGCGTCCCAGTGGCCGTGACGGTCGCCGACGGCAATGTGCCGGACATGATCGAGAGCGCGCGCGCCGCCCGCGACGCCGGGGCGGCGTGGATCATCATGCAGCCTCCCCAGCCGCCGGCCAGCGGTGCGCACCTGGTCGAGTTCTTCGGAGCCGTGGCAGGCAGCGTCGATTGCCCCGTCGGAATACAGAACGCACCGGAGTTTCTCGGGATTGGTTTGTCCACCAGCGACCTCGTGGCACTCAATGCCGCGCATCCGAATGTCAGCGTGGTGAAGGCCGAGAGCACGGCACTTGTCACCGCCGCGGTCATCGAGGCGCTGGGCGGTCGGATGAAAGTCTTCAACGGTCGCGCCGGCTTCGAGCTGCTCGACAACCTGCGCGCCGGTGTGGACGGCATGATTCCGGGCACCGAGACGATCGACCTTCAGGTCGGCGTCGAGCGCGCGATGCGCGCGGGAAACGAGTCGCTTGCCGAGGAGCTCTACCGGAAGCTGCTTCCCGTGGTTGCCTTCATGATGCAGGGCCTCTCGACCTTCCTGCTTTACGGCAAGCTGATTGCCGCCGAACGACTGGGCATCGAGCCGAGCCACGACCGCATTCCGCATGAAACCGTTACCCCAACCGGACTGGCCTGGGCACGGCGCTATGCCGCTGAGCTCGGCCCCCTCCCCGCCTGACTGGAGTCTTCATGCCGCGCATTACCGATGTCCGCACAACGATTTACGAATGGGTAGGCCCCGTCGCGCCGATGCCGCCGCATTTCTGCACGACCGCGAGCGATCTCGTGTCGGACGTGACGGGCTCGATCTCAGGCTTCCGCTTCCTTGGCTGGCTGGTGGTCGAGATCGAATGCGACGACGGCACCATCGGCATCGGCAATGCGGCGCTGTCGCCGCATGCGACCAAGACCACGATCGACACGTATCTGAAGCCGCTGCTGATCGGGACCGATCCGCTCGACAGCGAATACATCTGGCAGTCGATGTATCGCCGCACCCTGCCCTTCGGTCGCAAGGGCATCGGCATGACAGCCATCAGCGCCGTCGACCTCGCGGTGTGGGACGCCAAGGGCAAGATTCTCAAGCAGCCGGTGTTCAAGCTGCTCGGCGGCCGCACCAAGCCGAAGATTCCGGTCTATGCGAGCCGGCTCTATTCGCAGCCGCTGGATACGCTCTATGCCGAAGCCAAGGCCTATGCCGAGCAGGGCTTCAAATCGGTGAAGCTGCGTTTCGGCTGGGGCCCGAAGGATGGCCTCGAGGGGCTCAACAAGAACGTCGACCTGGTTCGGACGACCCGCGAGGCCGTCGGCGACAATATCGATATCATGGCCGACGCCTACATGGGTTGGAACGTCGAGTACGCCAAGCGCATGCTGCGCATGCTGGCACCCTACAACATGCGCTGGGTGGAAGAGCCGGTGGTGTCGGACGATCTGCG
>JBIQKK010000075.1:0-3339 GCA_044506585.1 Hyphomicrobiales bacterium | reverse complement strand
GTCCCGGTCGAAGTCGGAAACGAGCTGTTCTGGTACATCTTCGATGGCGAGCCGGCCGCCCAGGACGGCTTCATCGACCTTGCCGACGATAAGCCAGGCTTCGGCCTCACGCTGAAGGCAGTCGATAAGAACTTCAAATTGACGCGCTGAGATTGGCCATGCCGAACTTTCCCATCATCGATGCGCATCTGCATGTGTGGGATCAGACACGACTCAGATATTCGGCGTTCGAGGGCAGCGCGCTATTCGGCCGCCCCTATCATGTCGAAGATTACCAGCGCGACTGCGGTAACCTCGACATCGAAGCGATGGTGTTTCTCGAGTGCTACGCCGACTTCTGGGAGGGCGGCGGGCAGTACATTGAGGAGATCGAGTTCGTCGAGGACGAGCAGAAGCGAGATCCGCGCATCAAGGCCATCATCCCGATGGCGCCGCTCGAATGGGGCAAGCGGGTCGAACCGATGCTGCGCCAGATGCGCGACAACCATCCAAGCGTCAGGGGCATCCGCCGCATCATGGAGTTCGATGCGGACCCGCGTGCCCTGACCCTGAGCGACGGCTTTATCGAGGGCGTGAACCTGCTCGAAAGCTTCGGCTGGAGCTTCGACATCAACCCCAACTACACCCAGATGGATATCATCCGGGAGTTCGTGCCGCGCATCAGCCGCGGCGTGCCGATGATTCTGGATCATTGCGGCAAGCCCGGAATCAAGCAGGGCGCAATCGAGCAGTATCGCAGGGACGTTGCAGACCTCGCCCGCCATCCGAACATGTGGGTAAAGCTGTCGGACCTGCCGCCTTACGCCGGCCCCGACTGGACCGAGGCGGACCTTCGTCCCTATATCGAAGCGACGCTCGATGCTTTCGGGCCGGGCCGTACGATCTATGCGGGGGACTATCCGATCTTGCTCCAGTCGACCACCATGACGCAGTGGGTCGAAATCCTCGACCGCGCGTTCGCCGATCTCGGCCTGAGCGAAAGCGAGACGCGGGCGATCTATCGCGACAATGCCGTCACGTTCTACCGGCTGGGCCTTTAAGGAGAGCATGGTGGCGAGCCGAGTGAAGGAACAGGTCTCAGGCGCACCGAACGACGCGTTCGCCGAACTCGTCGAGAGCGCCAGGCGCCCGAAGCCGAAGCCTGAGTTTGGGGGCGGTACCCTCGAGCGGCGTTCGATCTCCGAGCAGGTGGCGAGCCGCATTCTGTCGATGATCAAGTCGGGCAATCTGCGCCCCGCCGACAGGTTGCCCACGGAAGCCCAGATGGGCATCGCGTTCGGTATCTCGCGGCCGCCGCTGCGCGAGGCTCTGAAGGCGCTGACGCTGATGGGCGTGCTGGAGAGCCGGCAGGGTGGACGCTACACAGTCACCGATCTTTCGCCGTCGCGGCTCGTCGCGCCATTCAATGTCATGCTCTCGACGGGCGACTACGATGTCGGTGAGCATTTCGAGGCACGTACGGTCGTGGACCTCGAGCTTGTGCGGCTGTGCACCGAACGCGCGACGCAAGAAGAGCGCCAGCGCATCTATAAGCATGCCGTCGACGGCAAGGCGTTCTACGACGATGCGGTCGCCTTCCGCCTGCTCGATATCGAATTTCACCAGTCCCTTAACGACGCCGCAAAGAACCGCCTGCTGAGTGCCCTGGCGCAGAGTCTCTACGACATGGGGCTCGATGTCCGTCGCATCGCGAGCGCCATGCCAGGAAATATCGAAAAGAGCGTCGGCCAGCACATCGAGGTGGCGGAGGCAGTCATGGAGAACGATGCGCCGGCGGCGATGGAAGCCTATCGCAGGCATCTCGAACACGTCCGCGATACGACGATTGCCGTCATGGACACCGAGTGAGGAAGGCCATGCCCGAACAGATCGCCTTCCGCATGAACCTTTTCCCCGGCCAGGCGGCCGAGTACCGCAAGCGTCACGACGAAATCTTCCCCGAGCTGGTGACGGCCCTCAAGGACGCCGGTGTGTCCGACTATTCGATCTGGCTCGATCCCGAGGCCAACCATCTGTTCGGCATCCTCACGCGCTCGGACGACCACAAGATGGATGCATTGCCGGACCAGGAGATCATGAAGCGCTGGTGGGCCCACATGCGCGACATCATGGCAACGGACGCCGACAACGTGCCGGTGCAGATCCCGCTCAAGCGTGTGTTCTATCTGAAGTGAGCCCGTCCTTTCGCATCAAGGATGTCCGCGTCTTCACGCTCGCGCCGAAGGCCCAAGCCGGCACGTATTTCAAGCCCGGCGACTCGCAGCATTGGCTGGTCGACTCGCTTATCTCGAACCCGATGTCAGGCTATGCGAAATATCGGGAGAAGCGGTCGAGCTGGGGCATCGGCGTACTTGGCTCGCTGGTGGTCGAGATCGAGACAGAAGGCGGATTCGTCGGCGTTGCGACCGGGTCGGGCGGCGAACCGGCCGCATGGATGATCCGCAGGCATTTCGCGCGGTTCCTCGTGGGCGAGGATGCACGGAACATCAACCGCATCTGGGACGAGATGTATCGCGCGTCCCTGCCCTACGGCCGCAAGGGCCTGCCCCTGATGGCGATCAGTGCGGTCGATCTCGCCCTGTGGGATTTGAACGGCAAGGTGCGCGCCGAGCCCGTGTACAATCTCATCGGTGGCCTCACGCGCGACGAGATCACGCTCTACTGCACCGGGCCCCATGCCGATGCGATCCAGTCGATGGGGTTCTGGGGTGCCAAGGTACCCTTGCCGCACTCACCGTTCGAAGGCCGCGAGGGACTGCGCAAGAACTACGAATTCCTGCAGGCCCAGCGCGACAAGATCGGTCCCGACTTCCCGCTGATGGTCGATTGCTACATGTCGCTCAACGTGAGCTACGCCATCGAGCTCGCCGAACTCTGCAAGCCGCTCGACATCAACTGGTGGGAGGAGGTCCTTTCCCCCGACGACGTCGAGGGCTATCGCCAGATCCGGCACGCGCATCCAACGCTAAAGTGGACGACGGGCGAGCACGAGTACTCGCGCTACGGCTTCCGGCATCTGATCGAGGAACGGCTGCTCGATATCCTCCAACCCGACGTGATGTGGGTGGGCGGACTCACCGAACTGCTTCGCATCGCCGCGCACGCTTCGGCGTACGACCAGTTGATCGTGCCCCATGGCAGCGGACCCTATTCGTACCACTTCATCGCCAGCCAGACGGCACCGGCATTCTGCGAGTACGTCGCAGCGAGCGCCGATGGACAATCGATACAGCCTGTGTTCGGCGACCTGTTCGAGGGAGAGGTCCTGCCCGTTAACGGCAGGATCAAACTCGGCGAGCGACCGGGCTTCGGAATGGATCTGCGCTCGCGCGACGACCT
>JBIQKK010000007.1:41829-68057 GCA_044506585.1 Hyphomicrobiales bacterium | reverse complement strand
CGCGGTCGAATGTCATCTTGCCGTCCGGCCGGTCATAGGTCTGGACGCCTGTCGCAGATGTCGGCCACAGGCTATCTGCGTCGGCTTTGCTGTGCCGCAGGGTACCGAAGGGCGAAAATCGCAGCAGGCTGTTCACCCACATATCTACCCCAGCCAGCAGCACGCCGATGGCATTGCCGAAGCGGGACCACAGTGGCTTCACGTTGCGAATCCGATGAAGCTCGGGGCCGATACCGGTGGCAAGCGTACGCGCCGGCAGATCCTCCAGCCGGTCATGCGCCCTCCCCGCGGTCAGCGCTGCTGCAGTGCTGTCCGCGGCGGCGATGCCGGAGCGTATGGCCGAATGGATGGCCTTGAGCCGGGGCGCGTTCATGTACCCCGCGGCACAGCCGATCAGCGCGCCGCCCGGAAACACCTGCTGCGGTATCGATTGCCAGCCGCCGGATGTGAGCGCACGCGCGCCGTAGGAAATGCGGGTGGCGTTCTCGATCAGGCGCGCGATGGCTGGATGCTGCTTGAAGCGCTGGAACTCGTCGAAGGGCGAAAGCGTAGGGTTGCGATAGTCGAGATGGACGACGAGGCCGAGATAGATACGGCGATCGTTCGCATGATAGAGGAAGCCGCCGCCGGCGGTCGCATCGTCGAGCGGCCAGCCGAGGAAATGATCGACGCGCCCCACCTCGTGCAGTGCGGCCGGGATTTCCCAGATTTCTTTGATCCCGAGTCCGAATTTCTGCGGGGACGATTCGGCGTCCAGCTTGAACCGGTGAATGAGCTGCTTGCCGAGCGACCCGCGCGCGCCCTCGCCGATCAGGGTGTATTTGGCCCGCAGCCCGATGCCCGCGGCGTGGCCGGGCTTGGGGTTGCCGTCGCGGTCGAGCCCCAAATCACCAGTGACGATGCCTTCGATTGCGCCGTCATCCGCGGTGAGGACATCAACTGCAGCGGTCATGGGGTAGATATCGACGCCGAGAGCCTGCGCCTGGTCGGCCAGCCAGCGAACGAGGTCGCCGAGCGAGGTGATGATGCCGTCATGCGTCTTCATCACCGGCGGGAGGAGGAAGTTCGGCAGCCGAAAATCGCGACGGCGCGTGAGGACGTGGAAGACGTCGCGCGCGACGGCGGGGCCGACCGGGGCGCCGCGCTCGCGCCAGTCCGGGATGAGCTCATTGAGGCCCGATGGGTCCATGACGGCGCCCGAGAGGATGTGGCCACCGATCTCGGCCGATTTCTCAACCACGGTAACGGCCGCTTCCGGACGCTGTTGCTTGAGGCGGATCGCCGCTGCGAGACCAGCGGGCCCAGCCCCGACAATGACGACGTCGGTATCGATGATTTCGCGGTCGGCCATAAGGGTTTCCGGGTCGGACGGGGCGTGACATAACAGACGCCATGTCCGGAAATCACCCGCTAAATGACGTCGAAGCGCTGGCGATGCTCGATTGGTATCGGGCCGCCGGGGTGGATGTGGCTGTGGGCGACGACCCGGTCGATCGTTTCGCCACCTCTGCCGCCGCGCCGGCAAGGCGGGTCTTGCCGCCGAGCGCGGGCCCCGTCCCTGCCCCGGTTCCGGCGGCACCGCTGGTGGCTGATCCTGGCGAAACGCGCGAAATCGCGGCGGCTGCTGCGACGCTCGATGCGCTGCGCGCGGCGATGGACGCCTATGAAGGCTGCGTGCTCAAGCACCGCGCGACGCAGTTGGTCTTCGCCGACGGCAACCCGGAGGCGCAGATCATGCTCGTAGGCGAAGGCCCGGGTGAACAGGAAGACCGGCAGGGTAAGCCTTTCGTCGGACGCGCAGGCCAGTTGCTCGACCGGATGCTGGCTGCGATCGGGCTCGACCGCACGAAGGTCTACATCGCCAACATGGTGCCGTGGCGGCCACCCGGCAATCGCAACCCGACACCGGACGAGCTCGCCCAGTGCGCGCCCTTCCTTCATCGTCAGGTGGAGCTGGTGAACCCCAAGCTGCTGGTCACACTAGGCAACGTGCCGACGCAGGCTCTGTTTGCGACCAGCCAGGGCATTACGCGCATGCGCGGGAACTGGAAAACGCTGGAAATCGGCAACTGGGGTGGCCCGGTGCTGCCTACCCTGCACCCAGCCTTCCTGCTGCGCACCCCCAGTGCCAAGGCGCAGGCATGGAAGGACATGCTGAGCCTGAAGCAGGCGATTGTTAAGCACGGTATCGAAACGCGTTAGTGGTTCCGCCCGCGTTTAGCCGTCCTTGAGACGGATTGGGCACTTTGCGATCACCTATTGAGAACGGCACCAATGTCCTCCGTCGTCAAAATCTATGCGCTGTTCCTTGGCTCGGCCGTCCTCATGTTTGCGGGCGGGCTGCAGGGATTGCTGTTGTCCGTACGGGGCGCCGAGGAAGGGTTCTCGCTGATGGCCCTGGGGCTCATCGGCACGGGCTGGTCGGTGGGATTCATTGCCGGCTCGATCATGGTTCCGCTGCTGGTGCAACGGGTGGGCCACATCCGGGCCTATTCGATCATGGGCGCGATCGGGACGATCACGATCCTCTGCAACCTGCTGCTGATCAATGACATCGCATGGATCGTGCTGCGGGCCTTCTCGGGCTTCTGCTTTGCCGGCGCCGCGATGATCGTCGAGAGCTGGCTCAACGAAGTCGCCGAGAACAAGAGCCGGGGCACTGTGTTCTCGATCTATACGACGATCAACATGACTGCTTCGACGGTCGGGCAGCTGGCGATGTCGGTGACGGGCGTATCGAGCCACATCCCCTTCATCGTCGGCGCAATTGCCTTCATCTGCGCGATCCTGCCGAGCGCGATGACCTCCACGCCCCAGCCCCGGCCGCTGGCATCGGCAAAGCTCGATGTCTGGCTTCTCTACAAGACGTCACCGCTCGCGGTGATCGCGGCGTTCTCCGTGGGCATGGCGAACGGTACGTTTGGCACCCTGGCGCCCGTCTATGGGCACGATCAGGGCCTCGACGCCGCGGGCATCGCATTTCTCTTTTCCGTGACGGCGGTGCTCGGCGCCATCGCGCAGGTGCCGGCCGGCCGGATCAGTGACGGTATCGATCGCCGCATTGTCATTGTGGTGCTCGGGGCCATCGCCGCTGCTATCGGGTTCCTGATCCTGCTGGTCAATCCGAGCGGCGGCTGGTTCATGTATGTGCTGTTCGGGCTCTATGGATTCTCGGCCTATCCGATCTACGCCATCGCGGTCGCGCACGCGAACGACTTCGCCAGGCACGGCGAATTCGGACGCGTCGCCGGAGGCATGCTGCTGGTGCTCGGCACGGGGCTGGCGATCGGCCCTATATTGGCCGCCCTCGTGATGAACCTCTATCAGCCTGTTGGACTCTTCATCGTCACCGCCACGTTCCACGGAGCGCTGGCGCTCACAGCGTTCCTCCGTATGAAGGTGCGGCCGGTGCGCATCGGCGGGCGGATCCGCTTCCGCCCGATGAACTCGGAAAAGGGCGTTACACCGGGCAGCGTCGAACTCGATCCGAGGTCGGACGAAACGCAGGAAGACGTGGAGCGGGCTGCCCCCGCAGCATCGAGCCTCAAGCCCGAGGCCGAGATCATTACACCGGACGTCATCGAGCCCGTCAGCGCAGGCGAGGCGGACTCCAAGCCCGACCCGGAGAACAAGAACGATGTTCAAGTCTGAGCTCGATACGAGCAGGGCGTTCACGCCGCTGTCGATAGCGGTGCTCGCGGTGAGCGACACCCGTACGCTCGAGACCGACACTGCCGGCGCGCTGCTCAAATCGTTGATGGAAGAAGACGGCCACCGCTGCGCCGAGCGCGCGGTCTGCCGCGACGATGTGCAGGAGATCCGCGGGCATGTCCTGCGGTGGGTGAACGATCCAGCCGTCGATGCCATCATCACTACCGGCGGCACCGGCTTTTCCGGTCGCGACGTAACGCCGGAAGCGCTCGAGCCGCTGTTCCAGAAGCGAATGGACGGTTTCTCGGTGCTGTTTCACCAATATTCGGCGACCACCGTAGGCACATCCAGCCTGCAGTCGCGCGCGACCGGCGGGCTGATCGGCACGACCTTCGTCTTCGTGTTGCCCGGCTCGCGCGGCGCATGCCGGGATGCGTGGGAGGGTATCCTCCGCGCGCAACTCGACAACCGTCACAAGCCCTGCAATTTCGTGGAGCTGATGCCCCGGCTGGCGGAACGCTAGGCTCAGGCGGACCCCTTCGACAGCTCCTCAAGCAGGATGTCGAGCTGGCTGAACTGCTCGGGGTACCCGCCGATTGCCCCGGAGGCCAGGCCTTCGTCGAGAGCTTCCTTGGACGGATAGACATCCGAGAGGACCAGGTGAGTCTTGCCGTCCTTCTCCTCGAAGGTGACGGTCGTCACCGAGCCGTCGTCGCTTTCCTCATTGGTCCAGACGATGCGCTTGGGTGGGTCGACTTCCAGATAGCGTCCCACGAACGCCATGGGCTGGTCGAAATCCGGATGACCCATGACGAAGCGATAAGTACCACCGGTCCGGACATCGGCTTCGCACGAGATGAAGGTGATCCCGAAGGATTTCGGCGTCCACCACTTCATGAGCAATTCGGGCGTGGTCCACGCCTTGAACACGAGATGCGCCGGACCATCGAAGGTTCGTGTGATCACGATCTCCCGATCGGAGCGGCGATCGGTCGTAGTGGCCGGTTTGGCCCTGGTTTCACTGGTCGGGCTTGCGTCCATCGGCTTGTTCCTTCTGTTTGAGTTCTTCGACGACCTTGTCCAGTTCGTCGAACCGGGCCGCCCACATCTGGCGGTAGCGTTCGATCCATGCTGCTTCTTCCTCGAGGCCGCGCCCGCCGAGCCTGCAGGTGCGCACCCGGCCGACCTTCTGCGTCGTCACCAGGCCCGCCTGCTCGAGCACGCTCACATGCTTCTTCATGCCCGTGAGGGTCATATGAAACCGTTCCGCGAGCTCGGTGATCGAGGCGTCCGACCGGCCAAGCTGCTCGAGCACGCCGCGACGCGTTGCGTCGGAGATGGCGGCGAAAGAAGCGTCAAAGCGAGCGGCTTGATAAAACTGAACCATATGGTTCAGTAACGCACGAGGCTGAGGATTGCAAGGGGATTCGCGGAACAGCGCATCGCCTCGCCCGTTTATCCGGCAGGAGAGCGTGATGATCAGAAAGCTCAAATCCGGCGAGTACCGGCTCTACTCGAAGAAGACCGACCCCAAGACCGGCAAGCGCCGCAACCTTGGCACGTTCGACACTCGCGAGGCCGCCGAGAAGCATGAGCGTGAGGTGCAGTACTTCAAGCGGCACTAGCTTCCGGGCACATCTGTTCTTGTTTTGTTCCGTTTCGCGTGCTACGCGTCAAGACCCATCAACTCCCGGGGCGATTCGTTGAGGCTGGTCCGGCGCGTGCTTGGCCAACCGCAGCGCCGTCCCCATCTGGTGTCATCATGGCGATCCAGACTGCACCTTCGTTCGAACAGCTCGAGAAGCTGAAGGACACGCGCGATTCCGACCTGATCGGGCGGGCGATGCTCGATCCCAAGCGCAATCGCGGGCGCGGCGCGCAGACCAACAAGCCCAGTCGCTTCGACACCGAGAGCCGCGAGCGGTTCGACGATGGGTGGGGCGAGGTCGAGGAGCTCAAGCCGTTCGAGACGATCGAGCACATCGAGCGCGCCAAGACCATCATCACCCGCAACGAGAGCCCGGACATCGGCTTCGATCGCTCGATCAACGCCTATCGCGGCTGCGAGCACGGGTGCTCGTACTGCTTCGCGCGGCCGACCCACAATTACCTCGGTCACTCGGCCGGCCTCGATTTCGAGCGCCAGATCTACGTCAAGGTCAACGCGGTGGAGCTGCTGAAGCGCGAACTGGCCGACAGGCGCTATCGGCCCAAACCCATCGCGATGGGCACCAACACCGATCCCTACCAGCCGGCCGAGCGCAAGCACCGGCTGACGCGCGGCATCCTCGAAGTGCTGCTCGAAACGCGCCACCCGACCACGATCGTGACCAAATCGGCGCTGATCGTGCGCGACATCGACATCCTGAGCGAAATGGCAAAGCTCGGGCTCGTCCATGTCGGGCTGTCGGTGACCAGCATGGACCACATCCTCTCGCGCAAGATGGAGCCGCGCGCCTCGACGCCGGAGAAGCGGCTCGAAGCGATCCGGCTCCTCGCGGCGGCAGGCGTGCCGACCGGCATCATGGCGGCGCCGATGATCCCTGCCATCAACGACATGGAGATGGAGCGCATCCTCGATGCCGGCGCCGCGCAGGGCGCCCAGTGGGCCGGCATGGTGCTGCTGCGGCTGCCCGGCGAAGTGCGCGAGATCTTCCGCGAATGGATGCTGCGCCACTACCCCGACCGGGTGAAGCATGTGATGAGCCTCGTGCGCGACACCCGCGGCGGCAAGGACTACAACGCCGCCTGGGGCGAGCGGATGCGGGGCGAAGGCGCCTACGCGACCCTGATGCAGCAGCGTTTTGCCCGCGCCAAGGAGCGCTTCGGTCTCGACCGGAAGCTCCCGGCGCTCAGGACCGACCTCTTCACGCCGCCGGCCATCGAAGACAACCAGCTCAGCCTGTTCTGAGCCCCTCGCCGGGGAAGCGCCAATGCGTCGCGCTTGGATTGCGCGGCGCCTGGCGTCATTGTCGGGCGATGCCTACCGATTCGGCCATCGCAGACAAAGCGCCCGCCCGCTCCCCCGACCTGTTCTTCGAGCGGCGGGCGGCCCGGCGCGGCGCGACCATCGTCGCCGGCGTCGACGAGGTTGGACGCGGCCCCTTGGCCGGACCCGTCGTCGCCGCAGCCGTGATCCTCAACCGCCGGTGGATCCCCGACGGGCTCAACGACAGCAAGCAGCTCACCCGCGAAGACCGCGAACGGATGCATGACGTGCTGATCGCGCACTCCACGGTTGCCGTGGTCGCGGCGCCGACGGCCATGATCGCCGACCTCAATATTCTGTGGGCATCCATGTGGGCGATGCGGCGCGCCGTGATGAGCCTCACGATCCAGCCGGACTATGTGCTCATCGACGGAAATACGGCACCCAGAGGCATGCCGTGCACCGTCGAGAAAGTGGTCGGCGGCGACGCGCTCTCGCTCTCGATCGCCGCGGCCTCGATCGTCGCCAAGGTGACGCGCGACCGCATGTGCCAGATCATGCACTGCGAAGAACCGCATTATGGCTTCGACAGCCATAAGGGCTACTCGGCGCCACCGCACTTCCGGGCGCTCGAAACGCATGGACCGGGCCGGTATCACCGCATGGATTTCGCTCCCTGCATCGAGGCGGAAACTCGCCGGAGGACCGGCATCATGATCGGGCCGCTGCTGCCGGCCGGATGGACCCGGCCATTGCCCAAGCCTCAGCTGGACCTCTTCGCGGCCTAGCTCCGCCAGACGGCGGCACTCCAGGGACCGAGCACGACGCGGTCGCCGTCGCGCCGGAAACTGCCGACGGTCGCGGCGGGTTCGGGGGACTGGAACGACATTTCGATTTCGCCGTCAGTCGGGTTGAGCACCATGTTGTGGCTGCCCGCTTCGTATTGCCACGTGCAGATGATGCCATTGCCCTGGCGCGCCGAGCGGGCATCCAGGCACTTGGTCGCGGTCATTGGCCACAGGAGTTCGCGGCGAAGCGCAACCATCTGCCGGAAGTTTGCGAGCACCTCCTGCTGCCAGGGCTGGTCGAGCTGGCTCCAGTCGAGCTTGGCCATCTCGAACGTCGCAGGGTCCTGGGGATCGGGAAGCCCGCCCTCTTCGACTTCCTCCCCGAAGATATTCTCCATCTGGTCGTACCGATCCTCGGCCTTCTCGGTCGCAAATGGCTCGGGGAGGTCGAAGAAGAAGGGGAACTTGCTGGTCACCCATGCCTCGTCGCCCATGAAGGCGATGGGTAAGGCGGGCTGCAGCAGCGTTACGAAGCGCGCAAAGTAGCCACGCGCGGGCTCGATACGTTCGGCGAGGCGCCGGTTGTCGGCGCGGTTGCCGATCCAGTCGTGGTTCTGGACGAACTGGACGAATGCTTCCATCGGCAGCTGGCTTGCGGGACCGCCGCGCGTCAAGCCGCCCTCGTCCTGCTCGTCGTCGGCATCATGGACGAAGCCGTCGGCCAGCGCTTTCTCGAGGTCGGCGATCGCATCCCTGGACTCGTCGTCGTAGCCGCCCTTCGGCTCCCCTGTGACCAGGTAGGTGATGACATGGTGATAACTGTCGTTCCATTGAGCGGAGAATTTCGTGGGCTCGCCCTTGTCGTCTCGCGTCAGCCAGTACGCGTGATTGTCCATGTTCTCGATGATGAGTTTGCAACCGGGCTTGTTAGCCCGGCAGATCGTCGCGAGATCGCCGAGAAACTCGTCGCTGCCGTTACCCTTGATTTCATGAACGGCATCGAACCGCAGGCCGTCGAGGTCGAACTCGGTCAACCACCACACGGCATTCTCGAAGTAGTACTGCCGGACCTGCGGACGGTCGAAGTCGATGCCGGGGCCCCATGGCGTCTCGACCTCCCTGTCGAACCACTCCGGGCAGTAGTCGGGGAGCGCGTTGTTGACGGCACCGAAGTGATTGTAGACCACATCGAGCACGATACAGATGCCCATCTCATGCGCACGGTCGATCAGCGCACGGAAATCGTCGGGCGAGCCGTATGACGTGTCGGGCGCAAAGACGAGCGTGCCGTCGTAGCCCCAGTTCCGGCCGCCCGGAAAGTCGGCGATCGGCATGATTTCGAGCGTCGTGTAGCCGGCATCGCGGAAGTATTCGAGGCGATCCTTGAGGCCGGTGAATGTGCCTTCAGGAGTTACGGTGCCAACATGTACCTCACAAATAATGGCCTCGTGCCAGGGGCTGAGCGGGCCATCCATGGGTACCTTGCCGAATGAACCGCGAACGATGCTCCAGCCATCCGAATCGTCCTTCTGGCCGCGCGACGCGATATCGGGAACTGTCTTTCCGTCGACGTTGAATCGATAAGCCGCGCCGGGGCGCACGCCCTCGAGGAAGACTTCCCACCAGCCCTCGTCCCTGGGCTCCATCGCATGTTGACCGGCGCCCTCTAGTTCGACCTGGGCATTGCGCACGCTGGGCGCCCACAGCCTGAAGGCAACGCCGTTGTCCTCAACGCGTGGGCCGAATTGATAGTCCATTTGAGCCTCCTGCGACTCCGAACTTCCCTGCCGGTGCGTGGTTCCGTGGAACCGCAGCGCCGGCCGGCATGTTGCTAACCCCATGGCGAGCGCCGACCGCGTAATCAAAGGTGGACTGCAATTCGGGCCGCTCGGCGAGAGCTGGTTGCACCTGTGCATCGACATGCAGCGCGTCTTCGCCGAACCCACCGAGTGGCACACGCCGTGGATCGAGCGCGTTTTGCCCAACGTTGTGCATCTTGCGGAGCTCGATCCCGCCCGGACCGTCTTCACCCGGTTCGTGCCTCCACAATCTCCGGACGATGTGACCGGCAGTTGGCGGCGGTACTACGAGCGGTGGCGCGCGATGACGCGCGATAGGATCGACCCTGAGCTGCTGGAACTCGTCCCGGAGCTTGCGCGCTTCGCGCCGCCAGCCAGTTATGTCGACAAGCCCGTGCTCTCACCCTGGCATGGCGATCTCCACCGGCGCCTCAAGGCGTCCGGCATCGAGGCGCTGATCGTTTCGGGCGCCGAGACCGAAGTGTGCGTTCTCGCCACGGTGATGGGCGCGATCGACCTGGGCTATCGCGTCGTGCTCGCTACCGATGCGCTCTGCTCCGGCGCCGATGCGACCCATGACGCGATGATGGAGATTTATCACTCCCGCTACGGCCAGCAGGTCGAAACGGCGACAACCGCCGAGTTGTTGGCTGCCCGCCTCGACGGTGCGCTATGACGCGGATCGGCTATCACGCATCGCACGAGCAGTTCGCGCCGAGCGCCCTGGTCGACTATGTCCGCCGCGCCGAAGCGGCGGGCTTTGAATGCGCGAAATCCTCCGATCACTTCCACCCCTGGAGCGAGCGGCAGGGTCAATCCGGATTTGCGTGGAGTTGGCTGGGCGCAGCGATGCAGGCCACGTCCCTGCCCTTCGGCATTATCTCGGCTCCTGGTTACCGCTATCACCCGGCCGTGCTCGCGCAGGCGGCGGCAACGATCGGCGAAATGTTCCCTGGCCGGCTGTGGCTGTCGCTCGGCAGCGGCGAAGCCATCAACGAGGCGATCACCGGCGAGTACTGGCCCGACAAGGCCGAGCGCAACGCCAGGCTGCGCGAATGCGTCGACGTCACGCGCGCCTTGTTCGCGGGCGAGACGGTGACGCATCGCGGGCGCGTGACGCTCGTCGAAACCAGGCTTTGGAGCCGGCCGCGTGAGCCCGTGCCGATCTACGGTGCGGCCGTCACCACCGATACGGCTCGCTTCGCCGGCGAATGGGCCGACGGCCTGCTCACCACCGCCGGCAGTAAACCTGAGGACGTTCGCAAAGTCATTGATGCGTTCTACGAGGGCGGCGGCGAGGGCAAGCCGGTCGTGCTGCAGATGGCGCTCTGCTGGGCCGAGACGAAAGCCAAGGCCGAGGAACATGCGCAGCATCAATGGAGCTCGGCCTCAATTGGCGGTGACGCCATGTGGGATCTGCGCCGGCCAAGGGATTTCGACACCGTCTCGCAAAAAGTCACCGTCGACGAGATGCGCGAGGTCATCCCGATCTCGGAAAGTGTCGATCAGCATGTCGCATGGATCGGCGCTCTCATCGAGCTTGGCGTCAGCGAACTTCACCTGCATCAGGTCGGGCGCAACCAGGAAGCGTTTATCGATGCGTTCGGCACACGAGTCCTACCCCAATTGCGCGCGTGGGCACCCGCCAAGCACGCTTAAGCTTTCATTCACCAGACAGCTTAAATTGCCTTTAACCGTAAGGCCTTACAACCAGCCACGTTAGTGCTGCGTTAGGGTTACGAGTATGTTGCGTACCGCGCGTGCGGCCGGTTCGGCCGATGCGGAGAAGGCGACGCTGCCCGTCGACACGATTCTTGTCGGCGACTGCATCGCTCAGATGAATGCCTTGCCGGCCGGCTCGGTTGACCTGGTCTTTGCGGACCCCCCGTACAATCTGCAGCTCGAAGAGGGCCTGACCCGGCCCGACCAGTCCAAAGTCGACGCGGTTGATGACGACTGGGACAAGTTCCAGAGTTTCGCCCACTACGACGTGTTCACCCGCGCGTGGCTCGCAGCTGCCCGCCGCGTCCTCAAGCCCGACGGGGCGATCTGGGTGATCGGCAGCTATCACAACATCTTCCGCGTCGGCACGGCGCTCCAGGATCTCGATTTCTGGATGCTCAACGACGTGATCTGGCGCAAGGCGAACCCGATGCCGAATTTCCGCGGCACCCGCTTCACCAATGCCCACGAGACGCTGATCTGGGCCGCCCGCGACAAGAAGAGCCGTGTGACCTTCAACTACGAGGCCATGAAGCAGGCCAATGAAGATACGCAGATGCGGTCCGACTGGCTGTTCCCGATCTGCACGGGCGCCGAGCGCTTGACCGGCGCGGACGGGGACAAGATCCACCCCACGCAGAAGCCCGAAGCGCTGCTGTTCCGCATCCTCAACGCGACGACCAGACCGGGCGACGTCGTGCTCGATCCCTTCTTCGGCACCGGCACCACGGGCGCGGTGGCCAAGAAGCTGGGCCGGCACTTCATCGGTATAGAACGGGAAGATACCTATATCGCAGCCGCGCTGAAGCGGATCGCGGCGATCAAGCCGCTCAGCGCCGCCGCCATTGAACCGGCCGTGCCCAAACGGGCGGCGCCGCGGGTGGCCTTCGGCTCCCTGGTCGAAATGGGTCTGATTTCGCCCGGTACCGAGCTTTACGACGGCCGCCGGCGCTGGAGCGCGCTGGTCCGCGCGGATGGGACCCTCGCCTCCGGACCGCATTCGGGCTCCATCCACCGGGTCGGTGCGCTGGTTCAGGGCGCCGAGGCCTGCAACGGCTGGACCTTCTGGCACACGAACAACAACGGCCGCCTCGCGCCGATCGATACCCTGCGCGGCGAAATCCGCCAGCAGATGGCACAGCTTTCCGCCTGAGCTAAGACCTCCAGTCTTCGGGCATCTCAGCCCCCGGTCCAGAACGGACCGGGGGCTTTTTCGTCTCCAGGGCCATCGCGAGCACCTTCGCGAAGACGGTCGGCAGCGCTTCGGCCCCCAGCGTGCGCGGATCGGCCCACCAGCCCTCCTCGAGAACCGCGGGATCGGCGATCGTCGCCGACCACACCTCAAGCTCCAGCCGGAAATGGGTGAAGACGTGGACGACCTGCCCATGACGGGTCCATTCCGCGGGGACCGGGAACGAAACCGTGCGGCTGTCGGCCGTCCAGGCGGAACCGGGCGTCTCGGTCATCTTCGCAAGCAGCCCCGTGGGCGGGCGCGAGCGCAGGTACACGTCTCCCGCCCGATCACGCATGACGAAGGCGTGCCCGTAGCGCGTTGGCCGCCCGGCCTTCGCCGCTTTCACCGGATACGCCAGCGGCTCGAGCCTCGTGCCGAGGCAACCCGGCTGCAACGGACAGACAAGGCAACTGACGGCACGCGGCGCACAGATCGTCGCGCCCAGGTCCATCAATGCCTGGGCAAAGTCGCCGGCCCGCGCCGGAACCGCCGCCTGCACCGTCGCGCGGATCGTCTCGGTGGCGTCGCGAACCGGAACGTCCAGCGCCAGGTAGCGAGCAAGCACACGGTTGACATTACCGTCGACAACAGCGACGGCTTCATCGAAGCAAATCGCAGCAATCGCGGCCGCCGTGTAAGGCCCAACCCCCGGTAATTCAAGGAGTTTCGCGGACGTCCGGGGGAATACACCGCCCTGTTCCCCGACAACGGCGACCGCGCAGGCGTGGAGGTTGCGCGCACGAGCGTAATAGCCGAGCCCCGCCCATTCGCGCAGGATCGCGTCGAGCGGGGCGGCCGCCAAACTCGCGATATCGGGCCAAAGAGCCGTGAATCGGGCGTAATAGTCGCGGACCGCGGCGACTGTGGTCTGCTGCAGCATGATCTCACTGAGCCACACGCGATACGGGTCGGGGCGGATTCCTCGCGCGCGGTCGGCTGGTGACACCCGCCAAGGGAGGTCGCGGGCGTGACGATCGTACCAAGCCAGCAGGGCGGTGGCATCGAGTGGGACCGGCTGTTGCTGGGGCGGCGGTTTTGGCATCATGGCCAGATGAACCAGCCGGGCGACCGGCGCAATCGGAATCGGGATGGCGGCGAAGAGCAAGGATAACGAGCCCACCAAGCGGTTCAACCGGACGGTCGGCGTTTCGGAGGCGCTGAGCGGGGTCCTCGACTCGGCCCTCAAGAAGAGGGGCTTTGCGACCCGCGATATTCTTGCTCACTGGACCGAGATGGCGCCAAAGCCGTACGATATGGCGGCGCTTCCGGCTGAACTCAAATGGCCGCGTGGTGCCGGCCATGAGGGGGCCGTACTCTACCTGCGGTGCGCGGAAGGGCAGCGCTTGGCCCTCGCCCATGAAGGGCCCCTAATTGCCGCCGCCGTGAACCGTTATTTCGGCTATTTCCTCGTGCGCGACGTGCGCCTCAGCGCCGAGCCGTTCAGGCGCAGTTCAGGACCTGAGGCGAAACCTGAGCCGACGCTGCCGGAGGTTACCGAACATGCGGACAAAGCCGTGGCGGGGGTCGCCGATCCCGCCCTCAAGGACGCGCTCAAAGCGCTGGGCCAACAGGTCCTTTCCAGGCGCAATCGCTAGAGCGTGACCGAAACTTACGGTTTGGTCACTTGCCGCCCCCTGCCGCCTATGTAACGTGCCGCCCCGATAACAAGGAGTTCCAGCTGTGAGACTGACCCGCCGAGACGCTCTCATCATGGCCGCCGCCGCGACCGCCGCGGGATTGACCGGCCTCCCCTCGGTCGTTCTAGCTGAGGATGGCGACTACATCGATGTGCTGCGGCTCATGAATCCGGCCGGCATTCCCGACAAGCCGTTGGGAAATCCGGACGCGAAGGTCACAGTGATCGAATACGTCTCCCCTACGTGTTCTCATTGTGCAGCCTTCTCCAACAACGTGCTGCCCGCCTTCAAGGAAAAGTATGTCGATACCGGCAAGGTAAAGCTCCTCCTGCGTCCATTCCAGCGCAACGGCGTCGACCTCATCGTCTTCCTTTTGGCTGAGTACGCGGCAAACGCGGCGAGCGAGGCGACAACAGCCGATCCTTCCGCCCCGAGCAATGAAAGCAGCGTGGAACCCATGGCGCCCGATCCGGCAAATCCGGCGGGCTTCTCACAGGCCGCGGCGGAAGCCTACGAAAGCGTTCTCACCGCGTTCTTCCGCACCCAACCCGTCTGGATGAGCGAGGCCGATCCGGTGCTGGGGATCAAGAAGATCGCGGTCCAGCTCGGCTTCTCGGACGCGGCATTTGAGGCGGCGCTATCGCAGAAGCCCCTTTTCGAGGCGGTCAAGAGCATGCAGCTCCAGGCCGTCAACGATTTCCGGCTCACCGGGACGCCGACATTCTACATCAACGGCAAGCAGCTGTCGGGCGAGAAGTCTCTCGAAGAGTTGAGCGCGGAGATCGACCCACTGCTCGGCTAGGACCGGTACCGGCTCTAGGACTCAATTTCCACAAGGTTCCGTGGCCAAAAACGGCCCGTCGCTTCCGCGCGACGGGCCGCTTCGCTATCTCAGTTGTATGTCCATGAAGTTCTCGCGTCTCAAGCTCCACGGGTTCAAGTCCTTCTCCGACCTGACCGAACTCTACCTTGAGCCCGGCCTGACCGGCGTTGTCGGGCCGAACGGGTGCGGCAAATCGAACCTTGTGGAGGCACTGCGCTGGGTGATGGGCGAAAGCTCATACAAGGCCATGCGCGCGTCCGGCATGGACGACGTCATCTTCAACGGCTCGGGCAACCGGCCGGCGCGGAACAGCGCCGAAGTGACCCTGGTGCTCGACAATAGCGATCGGACGGCACCTGCCGCGCTCAACACTGCCGATGTCCTCGAGGTGACCCGCCGTATCGAGCGCGAGGAAGGCTCAGTCTATCGCGTCAACGGCAAGGAAGTGCGCGCGCGCGATGTGCAACTGCTGTTTGCGGATGCGTCCACGGGAGCGCACTCCCCGGCTCTGGTCCGGCAAGGCCAGATCGGCGAACTGATCGCAGCCAAGCCAGTTCAGCGCCGGGCCCTGCTCGAAGAAGCTGCGGGCATCTCCGGTCTCCACTCACGGCGGCATGAGGCAGAGCTTCGCCTCAAAGCGGCAGAGCAAAATCTTGAGCGGGTTGAGGACGTCATCAACCAGGTGACCCAGCAACTCGAGCAACTGAAGCGCCAGGCCCGTCTTGCGACCCGCTATCGCGGGCTGAGCGGCGAAATCCGGAAGGCCGAAGCGACTTTGTTCCATATCCGCTGGATCAATGCGCGCGCGGCCGAGAAGGAAACCGAGGCCGAGCAGGGCCGGCTCGTCGGAGCTCTCGCCGACGCGCAGCATGTCGAACTCGAGGCACAGAAGGCAGTCATTCTCGCTGAACAGGCGGTGCAGCCCCTGCGCGACAAGGAAGCGGCAGCGGGCGCCGCACTGCAGCGTCTCACGATTCTCGCCGAGCAACTGGCGGAGGAAGCGCGGCGGGCCGAACAGCGCCGGGTCGAGCTCACCCAGCGCATTGAGCAGACTATGGCAGACGGCGCCCGCGAGCGCGCGCTGTTGGAGGAGAGTGACGAGGCCCTGACAACCACCGCTGCTGAGAAGGCGCGCCTTGAAGCTGAGGCCGCGGGTGAGGCCGACGCCTTCGCGACAGCCAAGGCCGCGGCTGAGGAAGCTCTGAACGCAGTGCGGGCAGCGGAAGCCGAAGCACGAATTGCTGCCGACCTCGAAGCGCAGGTGCGTGCCAGGCGGGCGCAGGCTCACCGCGGCGCGGAAGATGCGGCGACTCGTATTGCGCGGCTCAGGCAGCAGATCGAAGAGGTATCGCGCGACGCGGCTAATGTTGCCGCCGAGCTCGAAGCCGACAACGGGGTGACCGCGAGACGCGCGGCGTTGGAAAGCGTGCAGGCCGCCGCTGCCGCCGCTGAAGCCGATGCCGTTGCGGCCGAAGAAGCAACGCGGCAGGCGCAGGCGGCCCTCGATGAGGTGCGTCCCAGGGTCACGGAGGCGGAGGCGCTGGTGAACCGGCTCGACGCCGAAGCCCAGACGCTCAATCGGATCCTCAATGGCGGCGCCAAAGGGCTATGGACGGCAATCGCCGATGAGCTGCGTGTGGACGCGGGTTTTGAGACCGCGTTGGGAGCGGCACTCGGGGACGACCTCGAGGCCTCTTCGGACGCCGGTGCACCTCTCCATTGGGCCGGCCCGATTCCCAGCGCGGGCGATCCCCCGCTGCCGGGCGGCGTGACACCACTCAGCACCCATGTGTCGGGCAGCGGTCTGCTGGAACGCCGGCTGAACCAGATCGGCGTGGTCGAACGCTCCGAGGGCTCAAGTCTCCAGGCCCAGCTCAAGCCGGGGCAGCGACTCGTCACGATGCAGGGCGACCTTTGGCGCTGGGACGGCTTCGTCTCGGCGGCCGATGCGCCGAGCGCCGCTGCGCAACGCCTGGCGCAACGCAACCGGCTGGCCGAGCTGGACGCCGAGCTCGCCGAGGCCCGCGGCAGTCGCAATGCCTTACGTGCCGACGCTCAAACGCTAAATAGCGCCTTGGAACAATCGCGCGCCCTTGAACGGACAAAGCGCGAGACCTGGCGAAATGCGCAGCGGGAAATAGCGGCGGCGCAGCAGGCGTTGGACCAGGCAACGAGCGCCGTCACGGAACTCGCCACGCGGCAATCGGCGCTCGAGGAAGCGCGGGTCAGGCTCGCGTCCTCGTTGGCCGAAGCCGAGGCGATCGAGGCCGATGCCCGCAAGGCTCTCGATGAAGCGGGCGACGAGAGCGAGGCCGCCGCGTTGCTGCAGAGCAAGCGCGAGCATCTGGACGAAGCGCGTGCCAATGCGGATCAGGCGCGGCTGAGGCTTGGCTCGTTCGAGACGGCCGCGCAGTTGCGCAACGGCAGGCTGAGCCAGATCGCGACCGAAACGGCGAACTGGCAGCGGCGACGCGCCGGTGCCGAGGCGCAAGTCGCAACGCTCGACACGCGGCTAGGCGAACTGACTGCGCAACTCGAGGAGCTCAATAGCGCGCCGACGGACTTCGAAGGACGGCAGGCAGCGCTCGACACCGAGATCGCAAGCGCACGCGCCGCCCATGGCGCTGCAAGCGATGAACTCGCGGCGGCGCAGTCGAAATATCGTGAGGCCGACAAGGCGCAGCGTCTGGCTGCCGAAGCGCTCAGCGGCTTCCGCGAAAATCTGGCTCGCGTCGAAGAACGCCTGAAGGGGTTGATCGGCCAGCGTCATCAGATCGAGCGGCAGGTGCAGGAAACCCTCGACATCGAGGCCGCCGACACAGCGTCCGCGGCCGGCATTCGGCCGCAAGATGCCTTGCCTGAAGAGGCAGCGACCGAGCGCAAGGTCGAGCGGCTGAAGGCGGAACGTGAGCGCCTGGGCGGGGTAAATCTCGCAGCCGAGACCGAGAGCGTCGAGGTGCAGGAGAAGCTCGACATCATGGTGAAGGACCGCGACGATCTGATCGCGGCGATTGCCAAGCTCCGCTCCGGCATCCAGAGCCTGAACAAGGAAGGGCGCGCCCGTCTCGCCGAAGCCTTCGACAAGGTCAACGCGCATTTCCAGGAGCTGTTCACGACACTGTTCGGTGGCGGAACGGCGGAACTGCAGTTCGTCGAGAGCGACGATCCGCTGGAGGCGGGGCTCGAGATCATCGCCAAGCCGCCGGGCAAGAAGCCCTCGACGATGACCCTTCTGTCGGGCGGCGAGCAGGCACTGACGGCCATGAGTTTGATCTTTGCGGTGTTCCTCACGAACCCGGCGCCGATCTGCGTGCTCGACGAAGTCGACGCCCCGCTCGACGACGCCAATGTCGAGCGCTTCTGCGCTCTGCTCGACGCGATGGCTGGGCGGACCGAAACCCGCTTTGTGGTCATCACGCACAACCCGATCACGATGGCCCGCATGAACCGCTTGTTCGGCGTCACGATGTTCGAACGGGGGGTGAGCCAGCTGGTATCGGTCGACTTGACCGGCGCGATGGAAGTGCGGGAATCGAAGGTCGCCTGAGAGCGGCCAGACGCGAAGCGGTCGACCGCTCCAGCAGCCCTTTGGCTTGGGCGGGCCAAGAGCCAGTGAGCCGCCTGAATCCTCGGCGTCCCCGATGCACTTCCAAAGTAACGACATGACTCGTTGTCGCGGGGCTCACAGACGTCGAAAACATATTGTTGTTCAATAACTTAGGGTCGATATCGCGTGCTTGACACCCAAAAAGGTCAACACTATGTTGCGCGCGACTTTGAGGGCATAAATTTCCTTTGTGCCGGGGCGATAGCGAGGGGACGCGATGAGCGAACCGCGTGATGACAACCGCCCCAATGCCAGCCCGCCGTCGAGTGTGACAGCGGATCTGGAGGCGCGAATTGCCCGTGCGCAAAAGCTACGTCCGGCAGAGGCCGCGGCGGGGCCAGCGCGACAAGGCGATCTGTCGGGGCTAAGCCGGGGTTTCAGGCTTGCGTCCGAGTTTGCGGCGGCGATCATCGTCGGTGCGGGGCTCGGATATCTCATCGACACGGTCCTACCCACGCGACCGTGGGCAATGGTCGTGCTTCTGCTGTTGGGCTTTGCCGCTGGCGTGCTCAACATGGTAAGGGCGACGCGCGAGATGAATGCGGCAACTGCTGTGCCGGCTGATACGCCGGCGCTGCGGGACGACGAGGACGAGTGATCCGCGGATCAGCTCCGAGGATGACAGGACGAAAGGCTCAACGTGGCTGATACTGCCAAACCCATTGAACCGATCCATCAGTTCCAGATCACCGACATCTTCAAGATCGGAACCTTCGGCGGCGACGGCACCGCCGGCAGTGGCGTCAATATCGCCTTCACCAACTCCGCGTTATTTATGGTCCTCACCGTCGGCGCCATCGGACTTCTGCTGATCTGGGGAACGTCGCGCCGCGCTATCGTGCCGGGTCGCATGCAGCTCGTGGGCGAAATGCTCTATGAGTTCGTGGCCAACATGGTGCGTACGACCGCCGGCCATGACGGGATGAAGTTCTTCCCGCTGGTCTTCTCGCTCTTCATTTTCGTGCTGATCGCCAACCTCTTCGGCATGGTGCCCTATTTCTTCACGGTCACCAGCCACCTGATCATCACCGTGATGCTGGCGCTCATCGTGTTCCTGACGGTCGTGATCTATGGCTTCATGAAGAACGGAGTGCGCTTCCTCAAGCTCTTCGTCCCCTCGGGTATCCCGTGGTTCATCATCTGGCTGGTGGTGCCGATCGAAGTCATCTCGTTCCTGTCGCGCCCGGTCAGCCACTCGCTGCGACTGTGGGGGAACATCCTTGCCGGCCACATCGTGCTGAAGGTGTTCGGCGGCATGGTCGTGGCGCTGCTTGGCGCCGGCGCCTGGGGCATCGTCGCAGTCCTGCCCTTCGGCATGGCAGTGGCACTCACCGGTCTCGAATTCCTCGTCGCGGCGCTGCAGGCGTTCGTGTTCGCGGTCCTCACCTGCGTTTATCTCCACGACGCAATGCATCCCGGCCATTAAGCCGGTAATCCTTCAACCAACACAGACAAGACACCAAGGAGACTAAGCATGGAACTCGAAGCAGCGCAGGCCATGGGCAAGCTGATCGGCGCGGGCATCGCCTGTATCGGTATGGGCGGCGCCGGCGTCGGCGTGGGCGTGATCTTCGGCAACTACCTTGCCGGCGCTCTGCGCAATCCCGCCGCGGCCGCGAGCCAGTTCTCGAACCTGATCTTCGGGTTCGCCGTGACCGAAGCTCTGGGCATTTTCTCGCTCGTTATCGCGTTCCTGCTGCTCTACGCGGTCTAAGACCGAACGCACGAGGCAGGCGCTCCGGAAAGATGTCCGGGGCCATGGGACGTTCAAGGTGATCGCGAATGGCTGACACACTCTATCTCCTGGCACAGGCGGACACATCGTCCTCCCCCGCCGATACCGTGCAGCACGGTACGGTGGTGGTGGAGCATGCCGATGCTCCAGCCGACGGGACGCATGCCACGACCGAAGTGGCCGGCGAGCACCACGCGATGGGCTTCCCGCCGTTCGATGCCAGCACGTTTGCCAGCCAGATCCTGTGGTTCGCAATCACGTTCGGCGTGCTTTATGTCCTGATGAGCCGAGTTGCGATCCCGCAGATTGGTTCGATCATCGACAAGCGCAAGGCGCGCATCGAGGGCGACCTCAAGGAAGCCGAGCGTCTGCGCGGCGAGACGGACAAGGCGGTCGCCGCTTATGAGCAGGCGCTCGCAGATGCGCGCGCCAACGCCCATGCGATTGCCGAAGAGACCCGCGCATCGATCAAGGCGGATCTCGATGGCAAGCGCAAAGCGGTGGAAGAGGACCTCGCCAAAAAGGTCGCCGAAGCCGAGGCACGCATTGCCAGCAACAAGCAGGATGCAATGACTCGCGTCAGTGAGATTGCATCGGAAACCGCGGTTGCACTGGTGACGCAACTCACCGGCGATGCAAATCCGGCTGACGTCAACGCGGCCGTGGCCGAAGTGGTGAAGGGATAAGCCGATGGTGTTCGATGCCGCATTCTGGGCGACAGTCGCGCTGGTCCTCTTCATCGGCGTCATCATCTACCTCAAAGTGCCGGGTATGATCACCAAGATGCTCGACGGCCGCATCAAGGCGATCGAGACCGAACTGGCGGAAGCGGAGCGGCTGCGCCTTGAGGCCAAGTTCCTGCTTGAGGAATATGAGAGCAAGCGTGAGGCCGCAGCCAAGGAGGCCGAAGGTATCGTCGCCGCCGCACGCGAGGAGGCCTTCCGCCTGACCGGCGAGGCCAAGACCACGCTCGAAGCCTTGATTGCCCGCCGCACCAAGGCCGTGGAAGACAAGATTGCGCAGGCGGAATCGCAGGCAGTTGCTGATGTCCGGGCGCGTTCGGCCGACGTGGCCGTTGAGGCCGCCCGGGTGCTTCTGACCAAGCAGATGGCGAGCAAGGGCGATGCCCTCGTGGACCAAGCCATCAAGGACGTCAGCGCCAAGCTCAACTGAGCGCGCATCAGTGTCGGTACGAGAAGGCGGGCGCGATGCCCGCCTTTTGTTTGGCGGGTCTAGACCGGTGCCCAGTCCGCCCAGCGACCGTGGAAGTCCGCGCGGCCTAGCATAAGAGTCTTTCCGCTTGGCCAGAGGGTCAGCTGCACGAAAGCACTGTCGCTCGGCGTGCCACCTTCGATGGAGAGGCGAGCCAACGGGCGGTCATCAGCAGCAGCCCGGCCGGCCCGCTCAAGAGTTGCTTCGATCGAGGCCCGGCTTGCTTCAGGCAGGTACTGCCAGACGATCGTGTGAAAAAGGACTCTGGCCGTGCCCGGCTGTTGCGGCTCTGCAAATTTCTCGGCGACCCAGGCAGCGGCATCGGCCTTGTCGATCTTGCCTCCGGTCTCGGCGGCGATGCGCAGTGCCGCCTCGACGCGCTGCAGACGATGCGTCTGGTCGGCCCACACGTAGGACAGGAGCCGTTCACGATCCTCCACCTTGGTGGGATCCACAGGCCGCAAGTCGCAGCCATGCCGACTTGCGACCGCGAGCGGCGCGGCCAGCGGTGGGGTCGTACCGCGCCATTCGCTGGCGATGGTCAGCGGCGCATCTACGGGTCCCCACACCCGTCTTTCGCCGAGCTCGTAGCGATAGGCGTCGAACCCTAGATTGAGCCCGGCGCTGGCGCCGATCTCGAACAGCTCGAGCGGACGCTGGGTCAGCCTGGCGAGATGGAGCATCGCGCCGAGAATGATGGCGGAACGCGCCACCTCATTGGTCTGCGGCGCACTCGAGAGCCTGTCGGTTAGAAACAGGTCGTTGTGGCCGAGCGCATCGGCAATGGCGATCCAGATGGCGTGATCGTTGGCCACGGCGGGAGGATAGATCGCCGTGACATTCGGCTCCCAACCGGAGCGGGCCAAGGCGTGCAGGGCACCGCAGGCCCGGAGCGCTACGTTGTCGGCGAAGGGGTCGCCCTCCCACTCCAGAATACGTTTGCCGAACCGGGTGCGGGTATCAAGGCGAGTGGCGAGGATGCGGCACAGCCGCGCCGTGAACGGAGAACCCAATAGCTCGCAGGCTTTCGCCTGCGACTCAAACTGCTGCAGAAGGCGATCGGTTTGCGCCACGGTGATTCCCAAAGGAGAACCATAGCTGCCGCGAATTTCTTATGCCGTCCAGCCAGCCTGTGAGGAAAGCTGTTCGGCGGCGCCGGCATCTTCTTTGGAGCGCCGGCACCATGGGGGAGAAATTCGACGCTGCTCGCCTACTCTGCCGCCCGCGGCAGCGCCTCCGGCCGCTCGCACGTCAGCCGCGGCTGACGGGCAGCCCGCGTTTCGTCCAGTCGCCGGCGCGGTGCCCGCATCGGCGCCGCGGTGAACCGATCCGCATTACCCGCCTTGGCGTCGTTCGCAAGATCGAGCATCATTTCGCAGAAGTGGTCGAGTGTCTGCCTGCTCTCACTTTCGGTGGGCTCGATCAGCATCGCCCCATGGACGACGAGCGGGAAGTACATCGTCATGGGGTGGAACCCCTCATCGATCATCGCCTTGGCGAAATCGAGCGTCGTGACGCCGGTTCCTTCGAGGAACCTATCGTCGAACAAGGCCTCGTGCATGCAGTAGCCAGATGACGCGAATGGCACCGAGAACACATGGCTCAAGCGCGCCTTCACGTAGTTTGCGTTGAGCACCGCGTCCTTGGCGGCCTGTGCGAGCCCGTCGCTTCCGTGGCTGAGCATGTAGGTGAGTGCACGGACATACATTCCCATTTGGCCGTTGAAAGCGGTGACGCGGCCGAGATGGTTGTCCTGTGCGTGCTCAACAAGGGTCCTGCCCTCCGGCCCCTTCCGAACGAACGGGACGGGAGCAAATGGTGCGAGAGCCTCGGACAGAACCACCGGCCCCGCCCCCGGCCCTCCGCCGCCGTGCGGAGTCGAAAAGGTCTTGTGCAGGTTGATGTGCATGGCGTCGATGCCGAGGTCGCCGGGACGCACGACACCCATGATGGCGTTGAAGTTGGCGCCGTCGCAGTAGAAATAGGCACCCGCATCGTGCACGACCTGCGCGATTTCGATGATCTGCGGCTCGAAGAGGCCGCAAGTATTGGGGTTCGTCAGCATGATCGCCGCGACGTCGGGGCCAAGCGCGTCCCTGACCGCCGAGGCATCGACTGTGCCATCATCACGCGCGGGGATTGAGCGAACGGTGTAGCCGAGGAACGCCGCCGTCGCAGGGTTGGTGCCGTGCGCCGACTCCGGGACAAGAACGATATTCCGATGCGCTTGGCCCTTGGCGGCCTGCGCGGCACGGATGGCCATCATGCCCGCCAGCTCACCATGGGCGCCCGCCTTGGGCGTGAGACACACCGCAGCCGTGTTAGTCAGGGTCATCAGCCAATGGGCCAACTCGTCCATCAGCGCCAGGGCGCCCTGCACCGTCGATTGCGGCTGCAACGGATGGATATCGGCGAAGCCGGGGAGCCGCGCCATTTTCTCGTTGAGGCGCGGGTTGTGCTTCATGGTGCACGAGCCGAGCGGATACATGCCGCTGTCGATCGAATAGTTGAGCCGGCTCAAGCGCACATAGTGGCGCATGGCCTCCGGCTCGGTCAGCCCGGCGAGATCGAAGGGGGATGTGCGGCGGAACCCGCCGAGGAAATCTTCGCCAACGTTGACGTCAGGCAGGTCGACGCCGGAATGCTCGTTATCGCCAATTTCGAACAGCAACGGCTCATCGGGCAACAGCGATGCACCCGTTGCGCCTGCGCTGGCGGTACCCGTATGGGTCGGGCGCCCCTGCGTGTTCATGCCCATGCCCCGTCTCCATTAAGCGCCGCATGCAGGCATTCGCACAGCAAGTCGATGTCGTGATTGGTAGTGAGTTCGGTGGCCGCGAGAACGATGAGGTTCTCCACCGATGCGTCGTTCGGAATCAACCGGCTGACAGGGACCCCTGCGAGTACATCGGCTTTGGCCAGCAGCTCCACGATCGGCGCAGCAGGTACAGGGAGGCGAACCGTCACCTCGTTGAAGAAGGTTTTGTTGAGAAGCTCGACGCCCGGCACCCCACGCAGGGCCTTCGAGAGCCGCACCGCACGCTCATGGTTGAGTCGTGCGAGCCGCGTTAGCCCGGCTTCCCCGAGCAGGGCAAGGTGAATGGAGAACGCCAGCGCGCAGAGACCAGAATTGGTGCAGATATTGGACGTCGCCTTCTCGCGCCGGATGTGCTGCTCGCGCGTCGAGAGCGTCAGCACGAAGCCGCGATTGCCGTCGGCATCGACGGTTTCGCCGCACAGCCGCCCCGGCAACTGACGGATGAAGTCCTTGCGGCAAGCCATGAGGCCAACATAGGGGCCGCCGAAATTCAACGCATTGCCGATCGACTGGCCTTCGCACACGACAATATCGGCGCCGAGGGCACCGGGCGCCTCAAGCAGGCCGAGCGAGATCACCTCGGTCACCACAACGATCAGCAACCCACCTTTGGCGTGGATCGCGTCGGCAGCGCATTTGAGGTCGCGCAGGTGACCAAAGAAGTCGGGCGTCTGGATGACGATGGCCGCAGTGTCGTCGTCAATCCGGTCGAGGATGTCTCCCTGACCCTCCGGTGACGGGGCAAGGCAGATGAGGCTCGGTGAATTGTCGAGATAGGTCCGGACGACGTCGCGATAGTGCGGATGGAGACCACCGGACAGGATGATCTTGTCCTTACGCGTCAGGCGTCGTGCCATCAGGGCGGCTTCCGCGGTCGCGGTCGAGCCGTCGTACATGGAGGCGTTCGCGACCTCCATGCCGGTGAGACGGGCGACCTGCGTCTGGAACTCGAACAACACCTGCAGGGTACCCTGCGATACCTCCGGCTGGTAAGGCGTATACGCCGTGAGCCACTCGCTGCGCTGGATCAGGTGATCGACCGTCGCGGGCACATGATGGCGATAGGCGCCCGCTCCCACGAAGAACGGTCCGTCAGCACCCGTTCGATTACGGCTGGCGAGCGCACGCATTTTTGCTTCTACCGCGAATTCCGGCGAATGGGCAGGCAGCTCGACCGGACGGTCCAGAAGGGCAGCTTTGGGTACGGCGCCGAAGAGTTCTTCGGCGGTCGCCGCGCCGATGACAGCCAGCATATCGGCGCGTTCAGCGGCGGAATGGGGGAGGTATCTCATGGGATCATACTCGACGTGGTTGGCTCAACCTCAACTGATCATGCCGCGTGTTTCGCATAGGCTGCGTCGTCCATCAGCGCGTCGAGTTCATGCGCATCGTCGATCGTCATCTTGTAGATCCACCCCGCGTCGTCGGCGGAGCTATTGATGAGGCCCGGCTCGCCCGAGAGCGCAGCGTTAACCTCGGTTACGGTGCCCGTGACCGGCGCATAGATTTCGGATGCTGCCTTTACCGACTCGACGACCGCTGCTTCGTCGCCCTTCTTGAGCACCTTGCCCACCGCGGGCAGCTCGACGAAGACAACGTCGCCCAATTGATCCTGGGCGTAGTTGGTGATGCCCACGATGCCCGTGGCACCTTCAACGCGGATGTACTCGTGATCCTCAGTGTAGCGAGTAGTCATGACGTGGCCTTTCGCACGTAGCGATGGGGAACGAAGGGAAGAGGCGCGACTTCTGCGGACTGCAGCCTGTCGCGCACGTGAACTTTGAGCCTTGTACCGGGCGCAGCATGATCGGGATGAACGAAGCCCAGCGCGATCGCCCGGTTGAGCGAGGGTGAGAAACCGCCCGAGGTGACCCGACCGACCCCCTGCCCGTGCTCATCGACGATTGTTGCGCCTTCGCGCGCAGGCGCACCCTCGACGAAGAGTCCTATCCGGACGCGGCCAAGTTGGCCGGTGAGCTCGGTCAGGATGCGCGCCGCACCGGGAAAGTCGCGGGCCTCGCGGCGGCGCTTGCTCACCGCGAAATTCAGACCGGCCTCAATCGGGGAAACCGTATCGTCGAGGTCATGACCGTAGAGCGGTAATCCTGCTTCCAGCCGCAGGCTGTCCCGCGCGCCGAGGCCTATCGGCTTGACCCGGGAGTCGGAAAGGATCGCGTTCCACAACGCCACAGCGTGATCTCTGTTGCAGAGCAGCTCAAAGCCGTCCTCGCCGGTGTAGCCGGAGCGCGAGACGATCAGCCTCGTGCCTTGCC
>JBIQKK010000007.1:39258-41729 GCA_044506585.1 Hyphomicrobiales bacterium | reverse complement strand
AAGCCGTCCTCGCCGGTGTAGCCGGAGCGCGAGACGATCAGCCTCGTGCCTTGCCAGTCGAACGGCCCGTAGTGCATGAAGGTCAAGCTTGCGACCCCGGGAAGGATCGCGTCGAGGACAGCGGCTGCCTCGGGCCCCTGGAGCGCCAGCAGCGCACCGTCGTCCGCGCGCGTCAGCTTGGCGCGGCCTGCGAGGTGCGCTTCGATATGAGCCCAGTCGGTCTCCTTGGTCCCCGCGTTGACGATCACATAGAGCGAACCGCCAAAAAGCGGTGACCGCCCAACCATCAGGTCATCGCGCGTCCCGCCTTCGTCGTTGAGCAGCAGGGTGTATCGAAGCTGGCCGGGCTTCAGCCCGGCAATGTCTCCGCAGATCAGCGGCTCGATCAGCGCGGCGACCTCGGCATGACCGGCCTCCGGTGTCGCAGGCGTTCCCTCAAGCACAATGAAGCTGGGACCCATGTGCGAGACGTCGAACAGTCCGGCATGGTCGCGAGTCCATTTGTGCTCCGCGATGATGCCGGTGGGGTACTGGACAGGGAGCGAGTAGCCCGAGAACGGCACCATCCGGCCGCCCAGCTTTATGTGCTGGTCGTTGAGGAGGACGCTCCTCGATTCACTGGGGGACTCTGACATCGACACACCGGGGGCCAACTGCACTGATGCTTACCGCTCGCGCGGCTAGCGCTGTGCCCCCTCTGTCCGGTGACCTGAGAGATTTCCTCGCCGTCTATGGACGAGTTGCTCCTTCGGTGGAACCTGACGGTTCGCTTTCCAGAGTGCCGACTGGCTGCGGTCCTTTTGCCTGAGCGTTTCCGGGGCGGTTGCGCCTTCGGCTCCGGGCGCAGGGCCCGGTCTCTCCCGCAGTTGATCTATCCTGATGCTCCGGCCGCGACAGAGTCAATCGAGGCCACCGAGTTATCAGCCTTTAGAGTCGAACCCGACCCAGATGGTGATGTTGTCGCCGGTCACGTAAGGAATCTGGACGTTTTCGACGATCTTGACGAAATCTGCCGCCTGCTCCGACGCCGCAAGCGTCACCGGGATCGCGTATTTCTCACTGAACAATGGCGCCTCGTCGCGTTCGACTGCAAAGCGCAGCGGCAGTTCGGCGCTCGTCTGGTTCCCAGCCGGCCCCAGCATGAAGCGGCCCACGACGCCCATCTTGACGGTGATGAGGCCATTGGAAACCACACAGTTGCGCGATTGCTTATCGATGACGGCCTGGTACTGGAGATCACGCGGGTTGCCCACCTGCCCCTTGCCGTAGAAGTAGAGGGCCTCGGCCCCGGGGCGAACTTTGATTGGGGGACATTCGGTGGCGATCGCGGGCAGCGCGGGGCTTTGCGCGGCAATTTCGTCGGGGCTCACGGCCGCCGTCTGCAGTTGCTGTGTCTGCGGAGATGGCGCGGCGCCTCCACCGAACATGCCGCCCATCGAACACGCCGACAAAACCAGGGCAACGGCCGTGGCAACTCCAACTCGGATAGCGACCGAATTCAACGCAATCCCCCTCGTCACGCGACTTCTTCCCCCTGCAGGGCCAATAGAATGGCAGGTGCACCGCTCACTGTCACGCCTGCGACGTCCTGTACAAAAAGATGCTGCACGACACCGTCGCCAATAATCATGGCAAAACGTGCGAAACGCCGACCTAGATCGGCGAATTCTTTAGTGAGGCCCATCGCCTCTGCAAGCTTGCCGTTGGCGCCGGCAATGAAGTCGACCCTGCCGAGCGCGTCGCTGCGGTCCGCCCACACGCGGAGCACATGATGATCGTTAACGGCAGCGCAGATAATGCGGTCGATCCCCGCCGCCTTGATCCGCTCGGCGGCCGCGACGAAGCCCGGCAGATGGCTGGTATCGCAGGTGGGCGTAAACGCGCCAGGGACGGCGAATAGGACGATCCGCCCTTCGCCAGTACGGTCGCGCTATCGGCATCGGAGACACCCGAAGCATCGATGAGTTTCACGGGGACGGACGGCAGCTTGTCGCCGACTTGGATCATACCGAATTTTCCGCTTGTCTGGTGGCCTGAGGGGCGGGCGCTAGGGTTGGCTGGGAGCCACCATGCGCGTGACCGCATAAGGGCCATCGGCGGTCAGAAATGTCAATTGAACGGGGCGGCCGTCCAGCTCCTCACGGGCCGCATTCCCTAGCGGTTTCAGCGTCCATAAGCCGTTATCCGGGCTTTTTTGCGGCGTTTTGAAGAGGATAGCCGGATCTCCCACATCGGCGATGACGCTGGAAGGGTCAACCGAGGGATGAGGACTGAGCAAGTGCAACGAGCCATCCAGACCTGCCTCGATCGAACCGAAAGGCTGCCCGGGCTGATCCCACAAGATCGGCACCTGAACGATTGCCTGTTCGAGCCGAATGGATTGCGCGGCGTCGGGGGCGGCAAAGTTCAATGGCAGCGACAGGCTGGCACTGGCAGGAACACAAATCTCGGAGCAGATTCCGAGCGTCACA
>JBIQKK010000007.1:37231-39158 GCA_044506585.1 Hyphomicrobiales bacterium | reverse complement strand
AGGACGTCGGATGAAATGAGGCGCAGCGTCACGCCCGGCGCCACTTCCTGCCAGGGGGAAGCTCCAGCCAAGGCCGACGAGGCCCATAGCGTCATAAGCACGATCGCTGCGGTTCTGGTCATGCCGCCCCGATACTATGAAAATGGGCAACAGTTAAGGCGGTATCGGCCAGCGACCCATGCCGGGCATATTGCCGCCATGCTGGTGTGCATTAGATTGGACACTACGGAGGTCGGGATGGAATCCCTCAGGGGGCAATTTCTGGTGGCGATGCCCACGATGGGCGACGATCGCTTTCATGAGTCTGTCATCTACATCGTCGGCCACGGCGACGAAGGAGCGATGGGGCTGATGGTCAACCAGCCACTCGATGACCTGCGATTTGCCGACATCCTTGAGGAGCTTGGGCTCACGGGCAAAGACGAGGGGATCAGCCTTCCGTCGCGCGTTAAAGACCGGGAAGTCCTTCGCGGTGGCCCTGTACAGCGCGGGCGTGGCTTCGTGCTCCACTCGCCGGACTACTATCGCGAAGAAAACTCCTACATCGTCAACGACGAGATTTGCCTGACGGCAACGTTAGATGTGCTGAAGGCGATGGCGTATGACGACAAACCCAGCGATGCTGTTTTCGCGCTCGGTTATTGTGGCTGGGCTCCCGGTCAGCTGGAGAACGAGATTTCACTCAACGGCTGGCTGACTGTGCCCTATTCTCGCGACCTGCTGTTCGGCACGGCGCCAAGCGAGCGTTACGACATTGCGCTGGGCCAGTTGGGTATCACGCGCGCAACCCTCAGCGGAGCCGCTGGCCACGCCTGAAGCATGCGCTGTCCTGACCGGCCGGGGACTAGCGGCCCAGTTGAGCCGCAAGTTTTTTGGTGAACTCCACACCACTCGTCGCGCCGCCGAAGGCGTAGCCCTGGGCGAACTGACAGTTCAGATGTTGCAGGCGCTCGATCTCTTCCAAGGTCTCGACGCCCTCGGCGATGACGAGCAGGTCGAGCTCCATTGCCAGCGACACGATCGCCCGGATGATCGGCATCTGCGTGTGCGCGAGGCCGCTGTCATCTGCCATCTGCACAAATGGCGCGGGGATCTTGATGGTGTCCACCGGGAAGCGGTGCAGATAGCTCAGCGATGAGTGACCGGTGCCGAAGTCGTCGAGCGCCAGCCGCAGGCCCATGGCCTTGAGCGCACTCAGCATGTAGGCGGAATGCTCGGGGTTGGCCATTACCTGGCCCTCGGTAATCTCGAGCTTTAGATGCGACGCGACCTGGCGGTTTTCCTGCACGAGTGAGCGCATATCGGCCAGCAGTGTTTCAGTCTGGAGTTGGCTGGGCGACAGGTTGACCGAGACGAAGAACTCCTCGGGTATCGGTAAGGTCCGGAGCCACTCTCGCGTTTGGCCAGCAGCCTGCTCGAACGCCAGACGACCAAGGCGTTCGATCATGCCGGTACGCTCGGCGAGCGGCACGAACTCCTCTGGCGGTACGATCCCTCGCTGGGGATGATTCCAGCGCATCAAGGCCTCGGCGCCAGCGATCTCGCCGGAATGAATGTCCATGATGGGTTGGAAATGAATCTCGAGTTCGCCGTGGCGAAGACCACGATCGAGATCCTCCTCCGAGGCGCGGCTGTACGCTGCGATCGAGCGAGCCGAGGCGCGATAAGCCTCAATGCGATCGCCGCCCAGGCGCTTGGCGTAGTACATCGCCAACTCCGCATCGCGCAGCACGTCGTCGGCAGTCGCGGGGTTGCCATCATAAATGGTCACGCCAATCGATGCCGTGAGCGCCAGGTCACGCTCGCCGAAATTGAAGGGCGACTTCAGGGCCTTGCGGATTTGCTCGGCGGTCTCGGCGATCTTGCCGGCCGCGGCTTCGGACGCCAAGATCACCGCAAACTGATCGCCCGACAGGCGCGCCACGGT
>JBIQKK010000007.1:18159-37131 GCA_044506585.1 Hyphomicrobiales bacterium | reverse complement strand
CCGCCGAGCACAGGCTTCACCCGCATGCGAAACGTGCGGTAGCTGCCATCGTGCGCGCTGAGGCGGATGTCGGTCGACACCTTGCCACGACGCAACTCGACCAGGGTGTCGAACGCGGTTCTGAAGCGATCGCGGTCATCGGGATTGATGCGGTCCAGCCACCGCTTGATGGCCCCGCGAAGCGCTCCTCGCCGTTCGCCCAGACGGACCGAAAGCTCATCGGAAACGCTGACGCGATCGCGTTCGATATTCCAGTCGAACACAAAGTCACCCGACCCAGTGAGGGCGAGTGCTCGCCGCTCAACCTCGCTGAGCGTACCGATCGAGACCTGGCCCTCCGAGAAGGCGTGCTGCACCGAGGTGAAGCCCAGCAGCATCACGATCAGAACGAGACCACCGGCAATGGCCGGCTGCGCGACGTCGTTTGAAACCTGCCCCGTAATGACGAGCCAGCCATAGAAAATCCACGCGATATAGATGATCCAGGTCGGCACGAGCAGGACGGCCCGGTCGTAACCGCGAAGCGCCAACAGGAGGATCAGGAAGAAGCCGGTGAGTGCCAGGAGCGCCAGGAGCAGCCGTGCGATAGTGGCAGCAACCGCCGGCTGGAAGAATGCAAAGCCGAAGAGCGCGAGGAACACCACCGTCAGCGCGAGTGCCAATGTAAGGAAGCGCAGATGCCAGCGATGGAGGTTGAGATAAATGAAGAGGAACGCGAACAATGTCGTCGCGATGCCCGCTTCAGCGGCTGCGCGGAACGGTTGGGTTGCCCCGTTGCTCAGGCCCAGCAGCGGCCCGAAGATGCCGAAGTCGATCAGCAGGTAGATGAGAACTGCCCAGCCGAAGGCCGCGGTCGCTGGGAAAATGCCCCTGCCGCGCACGACGAACATGATGGTGAGGAAAACTGCCGCAAGCGCCGCGACGCCCAGCACCACACCCCGGAACAGGGTGAATGAGTTGACGTAGTCGCGGTAGGCGTCCGGCTTCCACAGATAGAGCTCGGGCAGCGTCGAGCCGCTGAGTTCGGCAACGAAGGTGACTGTGGCGCCAGGATCGAGTGTGATCTCGAAGACATCGGCCTCGCGGTCCGGCAGGCGGACTGGACGAATGCCGGCGCTTGGGGTGAGCGCCGTAACGCGCAGGCTCCCGAGATCCGGCCGGAACACACCCGATCCCGGTAGCCGGAAGAAGGGCGCGACGAGCAGGCGGTCGATCTGGACATCCGCGTCGTTGCTCAGCGCAAAAACCGCCCAATTGGGGTTGGTTCCACTCCGGCTCGCCAGCACGCCAATACGCCGGATGATGCCGTCTTCACCAGGCGCCGTCGAGAGTTCGATCTTGCCGTTGGTGCCGGGTCGGATGCTTACGGCGGAGGTGAGATTGACCGCGTTAATATCCTCAGGGGCGGGGACGATGCTCACTTCCTGGGCCGCCGCGGGTGCCACCAGGGCCAAAACCAGCAGCATCGCGAGGGCAAGGAATTGACGCATGCTGAACTGTCTGGGTCCGCCCGTTGGTTTCGCCCGCCCTAGGTACCGGGCTTTCCCCCTTGCCACAAGCATCAGGTCCGGTCCGACTTGCGGTGGGCTTCCCATCGTTCCCGGGTCAAAGCGAAAAGCACGTGATCGGCCCAACGTCCGTCGATCTGGAGGTAACTTTCGGCGTAGCCCTCTTCGCGGAATCCGCTTTTTTCAAGGACGCGACGGCTGGCGATGTTGTGCGGCAGGAATGCGGCCTGCAGCCGGTGCAAGCCCAGTGTCTCGAAGAAATAAGGCAGCAACACCCCTACCGCCTCACTCATCAGCCCCCGGCCCGCGTACTCCTCGCCCATCCAATAGCCGAGTGTGCCGAACTGGGCGGCCCGGCGGCGAACATTTGATATGGTGAGCCCGCCCACGAGAATCTCACCCGAACCCGTCTTTTCGAACACGAAGAAGGCGTAGTCGGTACCGGCGATCGCTTCCTGCTTGCCTCGTGAAAGGCGGAGGCGATAGGCGCGACGATTGAGATCAGCCTCGGTCCACCGCGGCTCATATGGACGCAGGAACTCACGGCTCTTACGACGCAGGGCGTACCACGCGTCATAGTCGCGAGCCCGCGGCCCGCGCAGCACGACATGTGGCCCCTCCAGAACCGGGGTCGGATCGGGAGCGAACCAGCCGAGCATCACCATCAGCGTTTCAGGCGATCAGCGATGACGTCGTAAGCCGGAAGCCTGGCGACGGGGCCAATCCCGGCAAGCGAGAACCGGTTCTTGTCGAGCATCTGACGGGCGATGTGCTTCACCCGATCGGCCGTGATGCGGTTGATGCGCTCGACCGTCTCCTGCAGGGGGATCGGCCGGCCCCACAGAATCTGCTGGCGTGCCAGTTGTCCGGCACGGGAGGATGGACTCTCGAGCGACATCAGGAGACCGGCGCGGATCTGGTTGCGAACCCGCAGGACCTCTTCGTCGGTGATCGTTTCGGCTGCCCGAAGCAGCTCGTCGATCACGACCGGAATGAGGTCGGTCACCTCATCCTCCCCGGTCGATGCCGCGACACCGAAGATGCCGCTATCGGCAAAAGCCCAGTGGAACGCGTAAACGGAATAGCAGAGACCACGCTTCTCGCGCACTTCCTGGAACAGGCGGGAGGACATGCCGCCGCCCAGGATCGAAGCCAGGATCTGGGCCGCATAGAACCCGTCCGAATTGTAGGCGCGCCCCTCAAGGCCAAGAACGATATGGGCCTGTTCGTGGTCGGACAGAACGCGGTTCTCGCCACCGAGATATTGGGCTCTTTCAGGCACCGGCGCGCCGTCAGGACGCAGGTCCCCGAAACGGGCGGTGGCGATTTCGACCAGCGCGTCGTGCTCGACGTTGCCCGCGGCGCAAACCACCATCTGGTCACCGACGTAGTTGCGCTCCATGTACCCGCGGATGGTCTGCGGGGAGAAGCTACGGACAGAATCCACAGTGCCCAGGATCGTGCGGCCGATTGCCTGGTCCGGATAGGCAGCCTGCTGGAACAGGTCGAACACATGGTCGTCGGGATTATCGCGCGCCGCGCCAATTTCCTGGACGATTACCTGTTGCTCGCGGTCGAGCTCGGCCTGATCGAACACCGAATTCTGCAGGATGTCGGCAAGCATATCGGCCGCGAGCGGGACATCCTCCTTGAGGACACGCGCGAAATATCCGGTATGTTCTACCGAGGTCGCCGCGTTCAGATCGCCACCGACATTCTCGATGGCCTCGGCGATCTCGAGCGCGCTGCGCGTTTTGGTTCCCTTGAACGCCATATGCTCGAGAACGTGCGAAATACCGTGCTCGGGCAGGCTTTCGCTGCGTGAACCTGCCTTGACCCAAATACCGAGTGAAGCACTTTCGAGATGCGGCATGTCGTCGGTGAGGACGGTCATGCCGTTGCTCAGGGTCGTGGATCGAACGCTCAAACTAACTCCTCCCCGCCCGGGAGCGCGGACGAATAAAGGCTTCGACCGCATCCAGGTCATTGGCGAGGACGTCGAGCCGCTCCTGCCGCCGGTAGAGATCAGACAACCATGCCGGAAGAGGCGGTTCAACACCGGTCGCGGCCTTGACGGCCGCAGGAAATTTGGCCGGATGGGCGGTCGCCAGAGTGATGACCGGTGACGTGCCGAGCTCGAGGTTTCGGGCCACGGCCACGCCGACGGCGGTATGCGGATCGAGCAGATAGCCGGACTCGCTCCACACTGAGGCGATCGTCGCAGACGTCTCGGACTCGCTGGCCCGACCGGCAGCGAAAGTCTCGCGTATGGCGCCAATGGCCTTGGGCGGGACGGTGAAGCTCCCCGACTGGGCCAACCCATCCATCAGCCGCTTAAGGGCGGGTGCATCGCGGTCGAGTGCCTCAAAAAGCAGCCGTTCGAAATTGGACGAAACCTGGATGTCCATCGAGGGGCTGATCGTTGGCAGGACGGTCCCCGTTTCGTAGGTGCCCGTTTCCAGCGTGCGGGCCAGAATGTCGTTGGAGTTGGTCGCGATGACGAGGTTGGCGACGGGCAGGCCCATTCGCTTCGCCACATAACCAGCAAAGATGTCGCCGAAATTCCCTGTGGGGACGACGAAGGTCACCGGCCGGTGGGGAGCACCGAGCGACACCGCGGCCGTGAAGTAATAGACGATCTGGGCAACGATCCGGCCCCAGTTGATCGAGTTGACCCCCGACAGCTTCATTTCTTCGCGGAAGCTCGCGTGCCGGAACAGCCCCTTGAGCAGCCCTTGGCAGTCGTCGAAGGTCCCTTGGAGGGCAATGTTGTGCACGTTGTCGTCGAGCACGGTCGTCATTTGGCGGCGCTGCACCTCGGAGGTGCGGCCCTCAGGGTGCAGAATGAAGATGTCCGTGGTGTCTCGCCCACGGAATGCCTCGATGGCGGCAGACCCCGTATCGCCGGAAGTCGCACCAACGATCGTCGCACGCGTGCCGCGCTCGGCCAGGATGTGGTCCATCACCCGAGCGAGGAACTGCATGGCCACGTCCTTGAAGGCGAGCGTTGGGCCGTGGAATAGCTCGAGCACAAAATGATTGGGTGCGATCTCCACCAGCGGCGCGACCGAGGGATGACGGAACGTCGCGTAAGCGGCATCGATGATGCCCTTGAGCGTACCGCTCGGGATCTCATCCTTTACGAAGCGCGAGATGACCGCCAGCGCGACGTCTGCATAGGATTTGCCCGCAAAGGCCGCGATCTCGTCGGGCGAAATCTGCGGCCAGCTTTGGGGGAGGTAGAGCCCGCCGTCACTGGCAAGCCCAGAGAGCACCGCGTCGGAGAAGCCGAGAACCGGCGCCTCGCCACGGGTCGAGACGAATTGCATCAGGCTGCTGTCCTAATGAAAATTTGGCGCAACCTAGTGAAAAGGGTGTGCTCGAGCAAGGATTTCAGGGCTTGTCGGAGCGAAGCTGGCGGAAGACCCAATAGGCCAGCAGCACTGGGGTCAAAAGCGCGAAACCGAACCAGGTGAAGGCGTACCCCAGATGGTTGTTCGGGAATTCTATGATTGTCTCGCCGCCTTGCGGGAGGGCGCCCGGGGCGCCCGCGGGTGCATCGACTGTCAGCGGAAAGAGAGGGCCCGAAACGGCCGCCAGGGTGGCGAGGCGAACGGGATCGCGGACCCATTCGATCCGGTTGGGTTTATCGGGCCCAGGGGTGAAAGCCCCGGCCCGCTCCGGCTCCAGGGCGATCCCCGTTACGGTCTCCGTACCGGCCGGGCCGGGGGCGCCAAGTATGCTGGCCGATGAGGCCTGCGGAACGAAGCCTCGATTGACGAAGACAATGCCGCCGCCGGCCGCTTCGAACGGGGTCATCAGCCAATAGCCGGGGCCACCGAACTTGCCCCTGGGCTCGGGCAGATTGGTGAAGACAAGCACAGCCTTGTCGTTCAGATATCGGCCATTCAGGGTCAGCGGGTGGTAGGCATAGACGCTGGCATCGATGCCGTCCCAGTCGGAGACGGGCGGGAGGTCGTACGGTGATTCCGTGAGCTGCCGGTCGACCTCCGCGATCAGGGCCTCTTTCTCAGCCAACCGATCAACTTGCCAGACCCCCAGTAATAGGAAAAGCCCGGTCAGGCACAACATCAATACGACAAAGGTCCAGAACCTCAGGCCAAGCCGGCGGCGGGTCACGCGCCGGCCTTTCGTTGATGCTGCAGCGCGATCATCGTCGCCTTGAACGGCCTGAGGAGCAGCAGCGTCAGAATGAGGATCGTCGGAATCCAAAGCAGCAAATGCATCCACGGGGCGGGATGAAACAGCGCCTCCACGATGAAAGCGAGAATGATGACGATGGGCGCCACGGCGAAGATCACAAAGACTGCAGGACCGTCCCCGCTATCGGCGAATTTCAGGTCGAGGCCGCAGCTTTGGCAGACAGGCGCCACCTTGAGAAACCCGGAGAACAATTCTCCTTCCCCGCAACGCGGACAGGCGCAACGGAGGCCGGCAGAGAATGGCGAGACGAGGGTGTCGGACATCGGCTCAGTATAGCGTCGCCCTGAGCCTCTGGGGTAGCTCGCGGTCGTAGGTTTCTGCGTCGATGCGCTCTTGGGTCACGGCTGCCAGCATTTCCCCGGTCGATGGCAGCGCCGTGCGCGGCAGGTGTTTGCTGGCATTCCAGAGTTCTGAGCGGATCAGCGCCCGCGAGCACTGGAAGAAGACACGCTCGACGTGCACCACCAGAACCGTTCGCGGCGCCTTGTCGTGGATCGCAAAGCGCGCCAGTAAGCCCGGGTCGGCGGAAACCTGGGCGGTCCCGTTGACGCGGAGCGTCTCGCCAATGCCGGGGACAACGAAAAGCAGCGCCACGCGTGGGTCGCTCAGGATGTTGCGCAAGCTATCGATGCGGTTGTTGCCACGGCGGTCCGGCAACAGCAGCGTCTTCTCATCGACCATTTCCACGAAGCCCGGCGCATCGCCGCGGGGGCTGGCGTCGAGGCCATCCGGTCCGGAGGTCGCGAGGATAGCGAACGGCGAGGCCTTGATGAACGCAGCGTAGTGCGGATGGAGGTAGCCGATCTCCTTGAGCGCGGAGGCCTCCCCTACCTCGCCGTAGAGGGCCTCAAGCGCGGCGAGGTCACGGATGATGTCCGGCATCGGGCCCTCCTCAAAATGCCAAGGGCGCAGCTCGTGCCGCGCCCTTGAAATCACCGTCTCGTTCAGCCTAGCCGTGATGGATCGGCACGCCCCAGCTGCCCCACACATAGATGGCGGCAAACAGGAACAGCCAGACCACGTCGACGAAATGCCAGTACCAGGCGGCAAACTCGAAACCGAGGTGGTGCTTCTGCGTGAGGTTTCCGACATAGGCTCGGATGAGGCAGACCGTGAGGAAGATCGTCCCCACAAGCACGTGGAAGCCGTGAAAGCCGGTCGCCATGAAGAAGGTGGCGCCATAGATATTGCCGGAATAGGCAAAGCCGGCGTGGGAATACTCGATCGCCTGCACGCAGGTGAAGAGCGCGCCGAGGGCAATCGTCAGCCACAGCCCGGCCTTGAGGCCATTCTTGTCGTTGTGAATCAGCGCATGGTGCGCCCAGGTGACGGTCGTGCCCGAGGTCAACAGGATCAGCGTGTTGAACAGTGGCAGGTGGAAGGGGTCGAAGAGCTCTACGCCCGACGGCGGCCAGCTGCCGCCCATGAACTCCACGCGGGAATACTGCTCGACGTCGTCGTGCCGGAAGAACTGGTCGAAATAGGCCCAGAACCAGGCCACGAAGAACATCACTTCCGAAGCGATGAACAGGATCATGCCGTAGCGGTGATGCATCATCACCACGGGCGTATGATCGCCGGTGACCGACTCGTGCACCACGTCCGACCACCAAGCGTACATCGTGTAGAGCACGCCGGCGAAACCGAGCAGCATCAGCCACGGTCCGGCAGCGGCAAAGTCGAGACCGAACAGGGGCAGGCTCTCGCCCACGCGGGACTTGAAGTAGGCAATGGCGCCGACGGCGAGGACAAACGCCGATACCGAGCCCACAAATGGCCAAGGGCTCGGGTTGACCAGATGGTAGTCGTGGTTGGGCTTTGCGTGCGCGGCGGCAGCCATGGTCAGCTTCCCTTATCGTTCGAAGCGTAGAAGGTGTACGAGAGTGTGATGTCGTGAATGGTCTTGAGCTCGGGGTCCTTGTCGATATCGGGATCGACGAAGAATGTCACCGGCATCTCGACCGTTTGGCCGGGCTCGAGCGTCTGCTCAGTGAAGCAGAAGCACTCGATCTTGTTGAAATAGACGCCGGCGCGTTCGGGGGTAACGTTGAAGATCGCCGTCCCGGTCACCGTCCGGTTGGACATGTTGCGAGCGGTGTAAACAACCGTCTCGACTTCGCCGATCTTGCCTTCCATGGGATGTGCCGGGATCACCTTCCAGGCAAGCCCGCCATCCACGTTGGAATCAAAGCGCGTCGTCATCAGGCGGTCGATGACGCCCTTGGGATTGTCGGACGCGACACGGGTCGTGCCGCCATAGCCCGTGACCTGGCAGAAGAGCTGGTAAAGCGGCACGGCCGCGTAGGCCGCGCCCACCATACCCGCGGCAACGAGGAACAGCACCACGGCGATGTTCCGATTGCGGCGTTCGGGCACCTGGCTCAGCGTATCGGCCGCCATCACAAGTCCCGCTGCGTGATGATGCCCGGTCCCACCTTGACGATGGTCAAGGCGTAAAAGATCAGGACGAGCAGGCCCAGCACGAGCCCGAGTGCGATGGAGTTGCGGCGCCGCCGGCGTGCGAGTTCTTCATCCGGCGGTAGTTGAGGCACACTCATCAGAGCCATCCCGTGACCTGTGCGATGCGGTCGACGAGCAATGCCAGAAAGATCACGAAGAGGTAGCTCAGCGAGAACGTGAAGAGCGAGCGCGCCACCTTCTTCATCGGGACACTTTCGCGCGCCATGAACAGGCGTCCGGCGAGATAGAGGAAGCCCGCTCCCGTGAGGCCCGCCACGGCTGCATACAGGAAGCCCGACATGCCGATGAAGACCGGGATGAAGCTCGTCGCAACCAGGACCACCGAGTAGCCGAGGATCTGGACCTTGGTCGCCTGCTCGCCCGCTACATTGGGAAGCATCGGAATGCCGGCCGCACCGTAGTCGCCCTGCTTGTAGAGGGCCAGCGCCCAGAAGTGCGGCGGCGTCCACAGGAAGACGATCAGGAAGAGCACGATTGAGGGCAGCGAGATATCGCCGGTCACCGCAGCCCAACCAATCATCGGCGGGAAGGCACCGGCGGCGCCCCCGATGACGATGTTCTGCGGCGTCGAGCGCTTCAGCCACATCGTATAGATGACGGCGTAAAAGAAGATGGTGAAAGCCAGCAAGGCCGCTGCCATCCAGTTGGTCGCAAGACCGAGGATCGCGACCGAAAAGCCCGAACAGACGAGACCGAGGGTCAGGGCGTCCTCACGGCTGACGCGGCCAGCGGGAATAGGACGGTTTGCGGTACGGCTCATCACCCGGTCGATGTCCGCATCGTACCACATGTTGAGCGCGCCTGAGGCGCCCGCACCGATCGCGATGCAGAAGATCGCGATGAGACCGACAACGGGGTTGATCTCCCCTGGCGCCAGCAGCAGACCGATTATGGCAGTGAAGACCACAAGGGACATCACGCGCGGCTTGAGGAGCGCGACATAATCCTCGACGCGCCCCACGCCCGCTACGGCGACATAGTCCTTGCTGTGGTCAACAAACGCCACTTGCTCCGTCCTTAGTGGTCCGCCTTCGCGTCGATGCGCGGCAGCGTCTCGAACTGGTGGAAGGGCGGCGGCGAGCTCAGCGTCCATTCCAGTGTCGTTGCGCCCTCGCCCCACGGATTGGCGGGCGCACGCTCACGGCGGCGGGCCGACTGGAACAGGATGAACAGGAACAGCAGCAGCCCTGCGAAAGTGATGTAGTAGCCGACAGAGGACACGCGGTTCCAGAACGCGTAGGCATCCGGATAGTCGATGTACCGGCGCGGCATGCCGCTCAGGCCCAGGAAATGCTGGGGGAAGAACACCAGGTTCACGCCGACGAAGGTAATCCAGAAATGGATGTTCGCGAGGGTCTCGTTGTAGGTGAGGCCGAACATCTTGGGATACCAGTAGTACCAGGCCGCGAAGATAGCGAACACCGCGCCCAGCGACAGCACGTAGTGGAAGTGCGCGACCACATAGTAGGTGTCATGCAGCACGCGGTCCGCGCCGGCATTGGCCAGCACCACGCCGGTCACACCACCTACCGTGAAGAGGAAGATGAAGCCGAGCGCCCAGAGCATTGGCGTGCGGAACGTGATTGAGCCGCCCCACATCGTCGCGATCCAGCTGAAGATCTTCACGCCTGTCGGCACCGCGATGACCATCGTGGCCGCAACGAAATAGCGCTGGACGTTGAGCGAGAGGCCCGTGGTGTACATGTGGTGGGCCCACACGATGAAGCCCACCCCTCCGATCGCGACCATCGCGTAGACCATCGCCATGTAGCCGAAAACCGGCTTGCGGCTGAAGGTCGAGACGATGTGGCTGATGATCCCGAAGCCCGGCAGGATCAGGATGTAAACTTCGGGATGGCCGAAGAACCAGAACAGGTGCTGGAAGAGCACCGGATCACCGCCGCCATCGGGCTTGAAGAAGGTCGTGCCGAAATTGCGGTCGGTCAGCAGCATGGTGATCGCGCCCGCGAGGACCGGCAGGGACAGCAGCAGCAGGAAGGCCGTTACCAGGATCGACCAGGGGAACAGCGGCATCTTGTGCAGGGTCATGCCCGGCGCGCGCATGTTGAAGATGGTCGTGATGAAGTTGATCGCGCCGAGGATCGAGCTCGCACCCGCGATGTGGATCGACAGGATGACGAAGTCGACGGACGGGCCAGGATGCCCGGTACTCGAGAGCGGCGGGTAAGCCGTCCAGCCGGTCCCTGCGCCCAGAAGCTCGGCGGACTCGCCGGGGACGAACATCGAGAGCAGCAGCAAGAGCAGCGCCGGTGGTAACAGCCAGAACGAAATGTTGTTCATGCGCGGGAACGCCATGTCTGGCGCACCGATCATCAGCGGCACGAACCAGTTGGCGAAGCCGCCGATCATGGCGGGCATGACCATGAAGAAGATCATGATCAGCGCGTGGCCGGTGGTGAACACATTGAACATGTGCTTGGCCTGGTCGAGCGCGATATCGCCCGAGGTTCCGTAGACCATCGAGGCGAGGCCGTGGAAAATCTGGATCCCCGGCTCCTGCAGCTCGAGCCGCATCATGCCCGAGAGCAGTGTGCCGATCATGCCGGCGATAAGCGCGAACACCAGGTACATCGTCCCGATGTCCTTGTGGTTCGTCGAATAGAGATAGCGACGCCATCCGGTCGGGTGGCCGTGATGCTCGTGGGCGTGTTCAGCCGGAGCTTCATGGGCTTGCAGGGCGTGAGTATCGGCCATGTTCGGCTTCCCTTGTCTTACCTACGACCGGCGCTTACGCGACGGGGGCCGCCGTGAGGGGCGGCAAAGTTGCATTGGCGTCACCGACCGAGCCGGCCTGAAATGCCGCCATCCAGGCAGCGAAAGCCTCGGCGGAAACGACCCTGACGGCGATCGGCATGAAAGCATGGTCCTTGCCGCAAAGTTCGCGGCACTGACCGTAGTAGACGCCTTCCTTACGGGCATTGAACCAGGTCTCGTTGAGGCGGCCGGGCACGGCGTCGGTGATGATGCCGAAGCTGGGCACGGCGAATGCGTGGATCACGTCAGCCGCGGTGACCTGGACGCGCACAGTGGCGCCAACCGGCACCACGAGCATGTTGTCGACGGCAAGGAGACGGGGCTGCGGCGGGTTCTGTGCGAGGCGCTCGGTTTCGTTGAGCATGACGCTGTCGAACGCCTTGCCCTGATCGACGTACTCATAGTTCCAGTACCACTGCGAGCCCGTCACCTTGACGGTGAGCGCCGGTGCGGGAACGTCGACCGAGCCGAACGAGAAGATGTTCGAGCCCAGATATTTCCGCTCTCCGTCGGGCATCGTCAGCTGGTCGGTCAGGACCGCAAAGGACGGGATGGCGATGATCACGAGAATGATGACCGGCAGCGCCGTCCACACCACCTCGAGCAGGGTGTTGTGGGTGAAGCGCGACGGGGTCGGATTGGCCCGGGAGTTGAACCGCACAATGACGGCGATGAGCAGGATGGCGACCAGCAGTGAGATCAGCACCGCGGTCCACAGCAGGATGCCATTGTGGAAGGCGTGGATCGAATCCCCCAGCGGCGTCACCGAGTCCTGCAGACCGAGCTCGCCGGGAGTCGGCTGCCCCTCGGCAGCGAACGCCTGAGCGGAGACCAGGAACGCGCCGAGCGCCACCCCGATCAATCGAACAAACTTACCGGCCACAAATACCCCCTTGGGATTCCGACTTCGGGTCACAGCGGACAATGTTGAGGCGATTTGTGCGGCATAGAAAAACGCCGCCCCGACTCAACCTCGGAGCGCTTCATTCGGACCATCCCTAAACCACATCGCCCCCACCAACGCAATTCCGCCACAGGCGCGCTCCGTGCGTCAAAATGTGCCCCTGATGAGCCCCAAATGTGCCTCACCGCGGCCTTCTTCGCCGGCCCTTCATGCGGCTTTGCCGTTGCCAGCGCGCAAGTCGGACGATAATCAGTTTTCGGCGGCTGCCGCGAGCGGTCCGAGGCAGGAGAGACGCTTCACGTGATGACCCGTATCTGGACCCGCGCCGCCGCGGCCTTGCTTGGCCTCAGCCTTCTTGCCCTTCCCCTGCCCGCAACCGCTCAGGGCATCGTCAAAGCCCAGTATGGCGACTGGCAGATGAGCTGCGATACGCCGCCGGGGGCGAGTTTCGAGCAGTGCGCGATCATCCAGAACGTGACGGCTGAGGACCAGCCCAATGTGGGGCTCTCGGTCATCGTGCTGAAGACGGCGGACCAGCAGGCGCGGCTGTTGCGGGTGCTGGCGCCTCTGGGCGTGCTGCTGCCCAACGGGCTGGGGCTCAATATCGACGGCACGGATATGGGCCGCGTCGCATTTGTGCGTTGTTTGCCAAATGGTTGCGTCGCCGAAGTCGTCATGGACGACGCGCTGCTGAAGCAGCTTTCGGACGGCAAGACGGCGATCTTCGTGGTGTTCAAGACGCCCGAGGAAGGGATCGGGATCCCCGTTTCCCTCAACGGCTTCGAGGACGGCTTCGCTAACCTGCCGTAATTGCTCAACAAAAAAGCCGGATCGCGAGGATCCGGCAGTTGTCAGGAAACCCGGAGCGGGCGGGCAGGCCCGCCCCGGAGATTGGGACAATCCGGTTAGGGATTGAGCCAATGGGAAGACGCCAAGTGCCTGCGATCATTGAGGATTTTGGCCGAGCGTGAGGGCTCGGCGGCCATGGCGTCGAAGAGGTCGGTGCGGTTGATGCCGAGATCGTCGAGACGGTGGGCGGGCAGCGCCATGAGGTCGTGGAGAGCCTGGCGGCGGGCGGCCATCGCACGCACTTTGCCAATGATGGCAAGGACATAGCGGAATGGATTCAGCGAAACGGGAGCGGCAGAGGTCCGCTCGCCCGAAAGCATGAGCGCCATTTTTCAGTCTCCAGATTTTCGGTGGGACCGGTCGAGGAAGACGACCGATATCTCAACGGTGGCCTGTGATGTGGGTGATCTACGCACTGGACAGCTATTCGTCTAACAAATAGATTTCATCCCGTTCATCAAATTCGGTGATGGAGAAATCCGATGTCCGTGCCGCTCGATCTGGACCAGCTGCAAAGCTTCTGCGCCATCGCCGATTGCGGGAGCTTCACCGAAGCGGCGCGACGGGTGAACAAGACGCAGTCGGCGGTCTCAATGCAGATCAAGCGGCTCGAGGAGCGGCTGGGACATGTCCTGCTGTCGCGCGAGGGGCGCGGGGTGTCCCTCACCCAGCACGGGGAGGCGCTCTATTCGCGCGCGCGCCGGATGCTGAAGATCAATGCAGAGATCATGGACCTGTTCGCCGACGAAGAAATGGCCGGCTCGATCCGCTTCGGCGTGCCGGACGATTACGCGGTGCGCCTGCTGCCGGTGATCCTGTCGAGCTTCCAGAAGCTCTATCCCAAGATCATCATCGACGTGCGCTGCGCATCGTCCGAAGAGTTGCTGCAGGGCATGCGGCAGGGCCGGTACGACCTCATCTGCTTCACGCAGGGCGCCAACGGCGAATATGGCGAGCTGTTCCGCACCGAGAAGATGTTCTGGGTCGCGGCGCAGGGCGGCCAGGCGCTGCACACCGATCCGCTGCCTATCGCCGCCGGCCAGCCTTGCTGCTGGAGGGACAATGCGATCGAGGCGCTCGAGCGGATCGGGCGCGACTATCGCGTCGCCTATACGTCATCCAACGCGCTCGCCATTGCTTCGGCGGTGCTGACGGACCTCGCCATCGGCTTTTTGCCCGAGAGCGCGCTGCAACCGGGGATGCTTGCCATCGCCGAAGACAAGAGCCTGCCGCGCCTGCGCGATGCCGAAATCGCGCTGTTGCGCGCGAGCCATGCCTATGGCGGCATCTACGACGCCCTGGCCCGCCATATCGTGACCAGCATGGGCAATCTGGAGACCGCCGACCCGCTGCGGGTCGCGGCGGAGTAAGCGCCGCTAGCCGGACTTCCGGCGGGCGACGACTGAGTCGATCGCCTCCGCGAGCCGGGGGGCAACGGCATTCATGGCGCGCCGGAAGCGTCTAGCCTGTTGAATACGATCGGCTGGAACGGTGTTCCTTCCTGGACGGGCATGTTCATGCAGGGCCGCGGCCATCTCGTTGTTCACGGTCTCGCCGATTTCCAGGAAGGCGAGGATGGCTTCCAGTTGCGGAACGTCGAAGGACCGCATCATTGCTGGCCCGATCACATCGTAATAGCCGAAGACCTCCTTGACGATGGCGCGCAGCTCCTCGGTACATTCCACCCAGATCTTGCGGCGGTCCACGGTGTCACGAAAGCGGCGGACGTAGCCGGCCGCCTCCAGCCGGTCGAGCACCGCTGTCACCGCGCCGGTCGTCAGCCCGCTTTCGTTGGCGAGCTGCCCGGCCGACATCGATTTGTGCTGTTCGATGATGCCGAGGCATCGCCCGTCGGTCCGGTTGGTGCCGAGGAACTCGCTCAACCGCTCGTCGAACAGGTCGCTGGCCGCACCGTTGCGACGGCTCAGTTCCCCCACCTCCCCCAGCAGCTCTAGTCGCCGTTTTTCTCTTGACGACAAAGTATCTTTACTCATAAGATAATTATATCGTGAGATTTCTGGGGTGGCAAGCGCGATCAAGCGCGGCCCGGCGAAAAGCGTCCATGGAACCCCATCGGAGATATGCCGTGACGACCAGTTCAATGATCGAGGCCCGGGGCCTCAAACGCACATACAAGGCGCGAGGCAAGGCGATCGAGGCGGTGCGCGGCATCGACCTCACCGTCAACAAAGGCGAGATCGTCGGCTTCCTCGGGCCGAACGGCGCGGGCAAGACCACAACGCTCAAGATGCTCTGCACCCTGCTCGAGCCCACGGGGGGCAGCGCCACGGTCGCCGGCAGCGACCTCAGGACCGATTCGGTCGGGGTGCGCCGCAAGATCGGCTATGTCAGCCAGGCGGGTTCGACCTCTCCCGAAGCGGTCGTCGGCGAAGAGATCGTGAGCCACGCGCGCTTCTATGGCATCGACAAAGCCACCGCGGTCAAGCGCGGCCAGGAGCTGCTCGCCGCCCTCGACCTGGGCGATGTGTGGACACGGCGTTGTGGTTCGCTATCGGGCGGACAAAGACGGCGGCTCGACATCGTCATGGGGCTGATCCACGAGCCGGCGCTGGTTTTTCTCGACGAGCCGACGACCGGACTCGACCCACAATCGCGGGCGAATTTGTGGACTCATATCCGCTCGCTGCGCGATCGGCTGGGGACGACGGTGTTCCTCACCACGCACTACATGGATGAGGCGGACTCGCTGAGCGACCGTATCCTGATCATCGACAACGGCACCATCGTTGCCGAGGGGACGCCAGCCGAACTCAAACAGCGCGTTTCAGGTGACGCCATCACGCTGACCTTGCGCAGCGAAGAGGACGCGACGCGCGCCGCCGAAATCGCGGGCGCGCTCGAGGGTGCAGATGCACCGCAGGTCGAGGCGAATGTGGTGCGCCTGCACGTACCGGAGGGTGGCCGTGCCCTCCCCGTGCTCCTCACGGCTCTCACCAAGAACGGCATCGACGCCATCGGCGTCGACGTCAATCGCCCGACGCTCGACGATGTGTTTTTGACGCTGACGGGGCGGAGCCTGCGGGATTGAACGGCCCCTATTGGAAGGACTGTTAGAATGAGCTTCTTTCGCGACAGCTGGATCGTTTTCGCCCGCGCCATGCGGCTGTCCTTGCGGCAGCCGTTGTGGGTGATGATCGGGCTGATGCAGCCAATCCTCTACCTCACGCTGTTCGGGCCCCTGCTCCAGTCCATGGCGCAGGCGCCGGGCTTCCCGCCGGGCGATGCCTGGCAGATTTTCGTGCCGGGCCTGCTGGTCCAGATGGGCATCTTCGGGGGCCTGTTCGTGGGGTTCGGCATCATCGCCGAATGGCGCTCGGGCGTGATCGACCGGATGCTGGTGACACCGGCGAGCCGCGCCTCATTGATCGCGGGGCGGGCCATGCGCGACGTCCTCGTGATCGTCGTGCAGGGCGCGGTGCTGCTCGCGTGCGCCTATTTCATGGGCCTGCGCGTGCCGATGCAGTCGGTGCTGGTGGGGCTCGTGCTGATCGGCGTCCTTGGCGCGGCGTTCTCGTGCATCTCGAACGCCATCGGCCTTGCGACCAAGAGCGAGGACACACTGGCGCCACTGGTCAACTCGCTGGCCCTGCCGATCCTGCTGCTCTCGGGCATCCTGCTGCCCATGACGCTCGCGCCGCGGTGGCTTCAAATCCTCAGCGACGCCAACCCGTTCAAGCACATCGTCGATGCGCTGCGAGCCGTATTCCGCGGCGAGCTCACAACAGGCACGGTGCTGCTCGGTCTGGCGCTGGCGCTTGCCCTGGTTGTCATCGGGGCATGGATCGGCACTCGCACGGTGGTACGGCAAACCAGGTAGGTGCGCTGGACAGCCCGGCGGGTGGCCAGTAGCCTCCTGCCGGGGCGGTCGGATGGACTTCGAGTACAAGGCTTTCATCAGCTACAGCCATAGGGACGCGCGCTGGGCCGAATGGCTGCTGCACGCGCTCGAGACCTATCGGCTGCCCGACAGCAGGACGCGCGGCGTGGGCCGCGTGTTCCGCGACCGCGACGAGGCGGGCGCGGGTGACCTGCGCGACGAGATCCAGCGTGCGCTGGCGGCGTCCGAGAACCTGATCGTCATCGCGTCACCGAACTCGGCGCGCTCGACCTACGTGCAGGCCGAGATCGAATCCTTCGTGCAGCAGCGCGCTGAGAGCGATGTGCGCGGACGTATCGTGACACTGATCGTGGATGGCGAGCCCAACGTATCGGCCCCCGGCACGATCGATCCGCGCGAATGCTTCCCCCCTGCCCTGCGCGGCGGCATCGTCCTGCCGGACGGAACGGTGTTCGAGCCACTTGCGGCGGATGCGCGCTCGGAGGGCGACGGACGGACACGTGCGCTGGCCAAGGTCGTCGCCGGGCTCATGGACATTCGCTACGACACGCTCGTCCGGCGCGACCTGCGGCGGCGGCGGCGCGCGCGAATGATCGCGGCTGCCGGAACCATTGCGGGCGTCGCTATCGCCGGCCTCGTGACCGCCGTCATCATTGCGGGCAATCTGGAGCAGGAACGGCTGCGGGTGGCGAGCGAGAATGCGGCGCGCGAGGCCCGGACGGTCGCGGCCGTCAACGATGCCGAACGCGCCAAGCGGCTGCTCGAGTCCGGCAATTTCGAGAACGCGCTCGACCTGGCGCTGCGCAGCCTGCCGCTCGACGGCTCGGTCCCTTTCATCCCGCAGGCCTACGACGTCCTTTACCGGTTGGCTTACGATCGCCGGCAGGAGGTCGAGGCAGACCTCGCCGGATTTTACCGCAACGCCCCGGTGGTGCTGCCGGCGGGCCCGGGCCACTATCTGATCTACAACGACACCGGCACGGCCGCGATCTGGTCCACGACCCGCGGCGTGGTTTACCGGCGGTCCGATCTCGAATGGGAGAAGCGTCCGACGCTTGCGGCGGACGGCTCCGCCATCTTCGTTCCCGGCGTCAGCGCGATGCTCCGCCTGTCATTGCCGGAGCGCATCTGGACGAGCATCGAGCTGACCGGCATCTGGCCCGACCTGTCGATGCCGGACTACGCGGCCGCCATCGACCGATCGAGCTTTTATGCCTGCCACGACAAGCAATTGTCGCGCATTGCGGTCGACGACGAGCTGCGCGGTTCCACGAGCTGGCATGTCGATCTCCCCGCGCCCTGCAACGCCATGACCCTTACGCCCGGCGGAGGCGTTGCCATCGCGATCGGAAGCTTTGCCTTCGAGTTCGGGCCCGACGGGATCGGGCGGCGCCTGCTCGGGCCCGCCGGGGACACGGCCGCGGAGCGCATCTACGCAGTGGATGACGCCATCATCCTCGCCAGCGTGGGCGGGACCTACAGCTATCGCGGCTATGACAATCGGCCGACGGTGATCGAGGGCCGCGGCATGGACTACTTCGCCCTCAGTCCCGACGGAAAGCGGTTCACCTATACCGACAGCGCGCGCGGCGGCGTCGTGATCGCGGACCTTGCCACAGGCGAGGACCGCCTGATCACCTGCACATGCAGATTCATCGGCTACCTCGACGCCAACCGCATCCTGACCATCGGCGACCGCGTGGTCGAGGCTCATGCCGTCGATACGCTCGCCTCGCTCGGCCCGGTGCATCTGTTCGCGGCCGATGCGGATGCCTTTGCCTATCTCCCCGCCGACAACCTGTTGATGGCCCTTCGCCAGTCGGGGACGGAGAGCGTTGCCTTCCTCGACCGGAAGGGGAGCCGCACGCTGGTGGCGGACGGCAACAGCAATTTCCGCGAGGCCTTGCTCTTCGCCGCGCTGACCGGAAGCCACAGCATCCTGACCCGCGACATCGGTCCCGATGGCGTGTCCTTCAACCTGACTGCCGTGGCTCCGACCGGGAGCAGCGCCGGCGCGGTAAAGCAGGCGCTGCCATTGCCGGCGCGCGCCGGAGCGGCCTATCCCCTGTCCGACCGCAGCTTTGCCGTGGTCACCCTCGCGCAGGATCTCTCGGGCTGGACGATCGGGGCCTATGACGGGGACAGCGGCGCCGAACTGTGGGCGGCGGACAGCGAGAGCAATCCGGCGCCTGTGGCCGGCAGCCGCTTCCTCGCGGCGCAATCGGACGCCGGCCTGACGGTGTTCGATGCCGCCACGCGGACCGCGCGGCTCGTGCCGGACAGCGACTACTTCTCCTGGGCCATCGAGGGCGAACGGCTGATCGGGGCGCGCGGCAACCAGGACAGCGCCACCCTCGACGCCGTCCGCCTCC
>JBIQKK010000007.1:5156-18059 GCA_044506585.1 Hyphomicrobiales bacterium | reverse complement strand
CGCTGCTTCGCGACGGCAAATTGCGGCCGGTGCTCGATTATTCCTGCGATGCCACCTCGCTCCGCCTGTCGGACAGTCCAAGCCAGCAGTGGCGCTGGGACAGTGCGGCAGACCTGCTGGCCGTGGAGGCCAAGGCACCGGTGCCGCCGCGCGATGGGGCGCCATCGACGGACACCCGCACCGGGCCGGGGCTCGAGGATGCCGTCATCGGCTGGGACAGCGACGGCGCCTGGCTCTACGATCCATCGGAGAACCGCGTCGCCATCGCGTTCGCCTCCGGCGGCGGGCGCGTCTCGGCCAGCGCGTGGGTGCCGGACGCCGGCCTCGCGGTGCTCGGCTTCGAGAGCGGCCGCCTCGAAATCTGGGATGCGGAGCATCCGTCCGCGCCGATGATCGCCCTCGAGGCGCACACCACGCCGGTCATCGCCGTCGACTACGATCCTGCGCGCGGGCAAATTCTCAGCGCCGACCAGGAGGGGACGATCCACCTGTGGCCCCTGCCCTCGCCCGAAGCGCTGGTGTCGGAGGTCCGTGGAGAGGGTGACCAGCCGGCGGGCCGCTAGATTTCGGCTTCGTCGAAGATGCGGGTCAGATCGCCGTTCCACTCGCCGTGGTATTTGTCGAGCCAGCGCTCGGCGGGGGTCTTGTCGAGGGCGAGGGTTTCTTCCAGGGGAGCGAGGTATTGCTCTTCGCCGAGGCCGCGGTTGATCAGGCCCTGGCGGGCGGTCGCGACGACTTCGCGGGCGACGTCGGCGACGCGGCAGCCGCGGAACGGGAGGTGGATGGCCTCACGCGGCACATCGCGGCGAAGGGTCGCCATTTCCTCGACGGTCCAGCCGGCGATGTGGCGCGAGGCTTCGTCCAGCGCGCCCTCGTCGTAGAGCAGACCGGCCCAGAGCGCGGCGAGCGCGAGGATGTGCGCTTCGTCGCCCATGTCGGCGCCGCGCATTTCGAGGAACTGCTTGAGGCGCACTTCGGGGAAGAGGGTCGAGAGGTGGTTCTCCCAATCCTTGATGGTGGGCTTTTCGCCCGGCAGCTGCGGCAGCTCGCCCTTGAGAAAGGCGCGGAAGCTTTCGCCGGCGACGTTGATGTAGTCCTTGCCGCGCAGCACGAAGTACATGGGCACATCGAGCGCGTATTCGGCGTAGCGGTCGAAGCCGAAGCCGTCCTCGAAGACGAAGGGCAGCATGCCGGTGCGCGCGGCGTCGGTGTTGAGCCAGATGTGCGAGCGGAAGCTCAGATAGCCCGAGGGCTTGCCGTCGACGAAGGGCGAGTTGGCAAAGAGCGCGGTGACGATGGGCTGCAGCGCGAGCGCCACGCGCAGCTTCCTCACCATGTCGGCTTCGCCGGAGAAGTCGAGATTCGCCTGGATGGTCGCCGAGCGGTACATCATCGATGTGCCGAGGGTGCCGACCTTGTCCATGTAGGGCGTCATGATCGCGTAGCGCGATTTGGGCATGCGCCTGAGCTCGGCGACGCTCCATAGCGGCGTGACGCCGAGGCCGAGGAAATGGATGTTGAGTGGGCCGCCGACGGCGCGGCAATCCTCGAGATGGGAACGCAGCTCGGCCGCGGCGCCGTGGATCGAGTCGTGCGGGGCGCCCGACAGCTCGAACTGGCCACCGGGCTCGAGCGAGATGCCGCCGATCGGCCCGTTGTTGCGCAGGCCGATGGGCGTGTCGTGGTCGTAGAAATAGTGCCAGCCGGTGCGCTGCCGGATCCCCTCGAGCAGAGCGGCGATGCCGTCGTCACCCTCATAGGGAACGGGGCGCAGCGGATCTTTGCGATAGACGTGCTTTTCGTGCTCGGTCCCGATGCGCCATTCGGCCCTGGGCTTGGCCCCGTCGGCCATGGCCGAGATCAGGTCGGCGCGCGAGGTAATCAGCGGCGAGAATTCAGCGCCGGCCATTGTGTCTCCGGTAGTCGCAAAGGGCGCCGGAGTGGCCGGCTCGGCGGGGAACTAAGCCCTCGCCGCGGCGAAAGCAATCCTTTTATCGCCAATCGCCGATGGTTGCCTGGACCACCGCAAGGGCAGCGACGGCGGCGGTATCGGCGCGCAGGATGCGCGGCCCCAGGCTGATGGGGGCGACAAAGTCCTGCGCCAGCAGGAGTTCGCGCTCGGTATCGGAGAAGCCACCCTCGGGGCCGATCAGGAGACCGACCGGCAGCCCCTTGAGCGCGGCAATCTGCTGCAGGGGCGAAGCGGATGCGGCTGCCTCGTCGGCGAACAGGAGCCGGCGAAGGCCATGCACCGACCGCCAGTCGGCGAGCAGGCCGGCGAGGGAGACCTCGGGCGCCACGGCGGGGAGGCTCAGGACTTCGCATTGCTGCGCGGCTTCGAGCACCCACGCGGCGAGCTTGTCGGGCCTGGTGCGGGCCTGCGTGAACTGGGTGACGACCGGCTGGATGGTCCCCGCCCCCATCTCGGTCGCCTTCTGGACCAGATAGTCGAGCCGGCCCACCTTGAGCGGGGCGAAGCCGAACCAGAGATCGGAGGGCGGCGTCTGCGGCGCGGCCTGCATCGAGACCTCGAGCGCTGCACCCTTCTTGCCGGCGTGGGTGATGGTGGCGAGCCACGCGCCGTCGCGGCCGTTGAAGAGGATGGCGGTATCGCCCTGTGTGAGCCGCAGGACGTTGACGAGGTGGTTCGCCTGCTCGCGCTCGAGCTCGACTGCGGCACCTTCCGCCAGATCCACCGTGACGAAGACGCGCGGAAAGGACTTGTAATTGCGGGGCATCTTGCTTTGCCGGGGGCGCGAGAGGATAAGGCCCGCATTACCGCATGGGAGACCGCCCGATGCCAAGTCCCCAGCCCTCCAGTGCCGTCGCCGATGCCGTTCGCGGCAATTGGGTGGACAGCTATCTGCCCGAAGCACTGAAGCCTTACGCGCGGCTCGCGCGGCTCGACCGCCCGATCGGCTTCTGGCTGTTGTTCTGGCCCTGCGCATTCTCGCTCGCGATGGCGGCAGGACGCGCGCCCGGCGCAGCGTTCGACTGGTGGGCGCTGGTGCTTTGCTTCGTGGGCTCGGTGGTGATGCGTGGGGCCGGTTGCACGTTCAACGACATCGTCGATCGCGATATCGACGACAAGGTCGACCGGACGCGGTCGCGCCCTATCCCCGCCGGACAGGTCAGCGTGCGCAATGCCGTGATGTTCATGGCGGCGCAGGCGCTCATCGGCCTCGTCATCCTGCTTCAGTTCAACTGGTTCACGGTCGCGGTGGGCGTTGCGTCACTGGCGTTGGTCGCGATCTATCCCTTCATGAAGCGGGTCACCTGGTGGCCGCAGTTCTTCCTCGGCCTTGCTTTCTCGTGGGGCGCCCTCGTGGGCTGGTCGTCGCAGGCGGGGACCATCGGGTTCGCGCCGCTGATGCTCTATGCCGGCTCGATCCTGTGGGTGATCGGCTACGACACGATCTATGCGCTGCAGGATGTCGAAGACGATGCGCTGGTGGGCGTGAAGTCGACGGCGCGCCTGTTCGGTGAACGGGCGCAGGCGGCCATCATGCTGTTCTACGCGCTGGCGATGGCGTGCTGGATCGTTGCGGGCTGGCGCGCGGGTGCAGGCTGGATGTTCACCGGCGCGCTGATCGTGCCGGCAGCAATCCTCGTGTGGCAGGTGGCGACGCTCGATGCGAGGAGCCCTGCCAACGCACTCGTGCGGTTCAAGGCCAACCACTGGGTCGGCCTTGCCCTTACACTCGCGTTCCTTGCCGACGCCTACTTCTGAACCAGCGCGGCGCGGATGGCGTCGTAGGCGAGCTTGGGCTTGTACTCCTCGTCGAAAGGCAGCGCGGCACCCTCGCCCGAGAAGAAGCCCGGCACCCATGAATGTTTGTCGGTGAAGCCCCAGGTGACGATGGCCTTGCAGTTGGGGAGCGCGAGGCACGTCTCGGTGACCTTCTTGTACATGGTCGCCTGCTTTTCGAGCATGAGCTCCTTGGCGGGGATGGGGATGCGGACGTCAAGCTCGGTGATCGAGACTTCGAGCCCGAGATCGGCGAGGCGGCGGCCATTGTCCTTCATGTCCATGATGAAGCTCGATGACTGGAAGTGCCCCTGCCAGCCGACGCCGTGGATGGGAACGCCCTGTTCCTTGAGGCCCTTCACGAGCTCATAAACGGCGTCGCCTTTGCCGCCGACGCCTTCGGCGCCGTAGTCGTTGTAATAAAGCCTGGCGTCCGGATCGGCTTCGTGCGCGAACTGAAAGGCGAGCGCGATGTAGTCGGGACCGATGGCCGTCAGCCACGGCGACTCGCGCAGTTCGCCGGTGGAATCGTCCACCGCTTCGTTGACGACGTCCCAGACGGCGATGCGGCCCTTGTAGCGCCCGACGACGGTCTGGATGTGGTCCTTGAGAATGGCGATGGCCTCCTCGCGGCTCTTGAGCGCGCGGGGCAGCCAGCTGGGGTTCTGGTTGTGCCAGACAAGGGTATGGCCCCGGACCTTCATGCCATGCTCTTCGGCGAAGTCGACGATCCTGTCGGTGTCGTCGAAGTAATAGAGCTTGGGCGTGAGGTGGATGCTCTCCCACTTGAAGGCGTTCTCACCCGTCAGCATGCCGAATTCGCGGGCGAGGGTTTCGCTGTATTGCGGTTCCCCGAAGAGGGGCGAGACGGCGACGGCCGCGCCGATGTCGATGCCGCGCGCCGCTGCCAGTTCCCGCAAAGGGACGTCCTGAGCGAGCGCCGGAGCTGCGGCCATGAGCGACATAACGGCCAGTCCAAGTGCGTGCAGTTTCATATGTCCGTCCTCCCGGAAGCCCGCGTTTCTGCCAGTGTAATGGATTACATGGCCGAGGCAAAGCAAACGGCCCGTCTCGGGGGGAGAGACGGGCCGTTGCAGCGCTTTGGAGGTCGCTATCGGGGCATTTGCCGGACGGATGTGGGTGCAAACTCCTTGCCCGGCAAGTGCAGAACGGTGGGCGGCAGGGAAGGTTCCGCCTAGCTGGCAGATTCTCCCGGCTGGCGCCGATTGAGGAAACGGGGCCGGCGGTTGACGTCGTGCATGAGCTTGCGGCGCTCGACATGCGGCCCCACGGCAACCCCCGCCACGTGCTGGCTGTAGGGGAGGAGCGAGCCGTCGCCCGCGCGGATATAAAGGGGCAGGCGGAGCTTCTTGCCCCAGTTCTGCCATTCGGCGACGACGGAGCCGTTCCCGACTTCCTCGAAGACCTGGTAGTTGAGCTCGGGGTCGCCGTGGACGAGCTCGATGGCGCTGGTCAGCTCGCCTTCCTCGGAGATGCGGGTCGAAACCGCGACACCGATGAACTCGGTGACCGGGACCTTGATCTTGATGGCAACGCCCGATTTTTCGAGCTGCTTGCGCACCGTAACGGTCTTGACGGGGTCTTTCGGCCCGTTGTCGTTGGCCGGCCCGAATTGTCTTGCCGTGAACGGTTGCGCGGCAAGCCGAGCGGCGCTGCGCATCCCGAACATCACGACGACGGACGATCCTTCGATCCCCACGTGCTGACCCATTTTGTAGTAGCCTTCCTGTCAACCTCGAGAGCTTTTGGCTGCCCTCTTTATGCCTCCAACCTACGCCCTCCCCTTTCCGGCCCGCTTAATCGGTTCGGTTAAGTTTAGGTAGTTTTTCCGGACGGTTTACGGCACGTGACCGGGTGTAACGGCGGATTAAGCACGCGCTCGAACGATCCATTAAGTGGCTGTATTTCCTTGGTATTTTGCTTCCTGACGGAGCGGAACCGAGGCAATCGTGACGATATGGAACGCCGCTCCATAAGATTGGCGTCACGAGTGCCCGGCGACACTCATATTTCGTTCACCGTGACGCACCTGAACGCGACCGAAATTGCACCGGATCGCAATTGCGCCTAGAAGGCGCGCGAAACGCAGCGGAACATGGCCGAACCCCTCCACTCCTACGAAGCCGACAAGGAATTGCTGCGTACCGCCGCGGTCACCGCGGGCATCATCGCGGCGAGCTATTTTCGTCGCGATCTCAAGACCTGGACCAAGGAAAACGCCTCGCCGGTGAGCGAGGCCGACATCGTGCTCGACAAATTCCTCCATTCGGCGCTGACGACCGCACGGCCGTCCTATGGGTGGCTGAGCGAGGAGAGCGTGGACGATCCGGCGCGGGTGGCGGCGCCCCGGGCGTTCGTGGTCGATCCGATCGACGGGACGCGCGGGTTCATCCGGGGCGAGGACAGCTGGACGATTTCGCTGGCGGTCGTCGAAGGTGAACGGCCCGTGGTGGGCGTGGTTTATGCTCCGGCGCGGGACGAGATGTATGACGCGTTCCTCGGTGGCGGGGCGCGGCTCAACGGGCAGCCGATCGTCCGCCGCCCCCCGCCCGACCGGCACGCACCGTTGATTCCGGCGCCGGGCGCGGTGCACCAGGAATTGCAGGCGGCGGGGCTCGATTACACGCGGGGGCCGTTTTATCCCTCCCTCGCCTATCGGCTGGTGCAGATCACCACCGGGCGGCTCGATGCGACGGTGGTGCGCCGCGGCTCGCAGGACTGGGACCTCGCGGGCGCCGCATCGATCCTCGCAGAGTGCGGGATCGGACTCGAGGACGCGTGCGGGGTGCCCATGCGGTTCAACAAGGCAGACGTGCGGCACGGCGCCCTTGCCGCCTTCGCCCAGGTTTCGCTAAGAGACGCCCTGTGCGCAGCCCTCGTCAAAGTCTATGGCTGCGCCGAACCGCAGATCGATCGCGAACGGAAGACCACGTGAAAGCGCCGAAGAAAGTGCCGCCCGACCAGTTGCTCCACCTCGTCATCGGGGGCGAGCTCGAAAGTCTGGACGGCGTGACGTTCAAGGATCTGAGCAACGTGGACCTGGTGGGCGTCTATCCCAATTATGCCGCCGCCGAAGCGGTGTGGCGCGCCAAGGCACAGCAGACCGTCGACAATGCGCATGTGCGCTATTTCGTGGTCCACCTGCACCGCCTGCTCGATCCGGAGACCGACACCGAGTGAGCGCGGACGCGACGGCCGGCCAGACCAAATGGATCGACCGTCCGGGCGTGCGTCGCTTCATCGGCCGCGTGCTCATCGGCAACTATGTTCGTTTCGTCCGCCTGACCTCGCGCGTGGTGGCCGATCCGCCCGATTTCTGGGAGAGCGCGCAGAAAGATCATTGGCCGGCCATCGCGGTGAGCTGGCACGGGCAATCCAACCTCGCCTACGTGGTGATGCCGGACCCCAGCCAGGTGGCGCTGCTGATCTCGATGCACCCCGACGGGCAGATGATGGGCGAGATGGCGCGCTCGCTGGGCTACCAGATCGTGGAGGGATCGGGCGCGAGCGAGCGCCAGAGCCACGGCACGGGTGGCCTCACGGCCTTTCGCAACATGATGAAGGTTCTGAAGTCGGGGACGACATTGTTCGCCACGGCCGACATTCCGCCCGAGCCCGGGCGCAACGTGTCGCTGGGGATGATCGCGCTGGCGCGCCGGACGGGACGGCCGGTCTATGCGATCGCGACGGCCACCTCGCGGCGCAAGATCCTCGAGCGGGTGTGGGACAAGATGCAGCTCAACTTCCCGTTCTCGACCATCGCGTTCGCGTGCGAGGGCCCGCTCTATATGACCGATGATGCGGTCAGCGACGAGACCTATGCCGCCGATCTCGCGGAGCGGCTCGATCGCGTGCTCGCCAAGGCCTTCGACATGGCCGACGGCAAGATCACTTCGCCAGCTCGTCGATAATCGCGGCGATCGCGCCGGGCGGTCCCATGCGCTCGCGGCCGATGGCGCCGCGGCGCAGGCGGTCGGCGTCGTCCGCGAGGAGACGCGCGAGGGCAGCGGATATGGCCGCTGGATCGCGCGGCACGAAGATGCGGCTGTCGCCCGCGAGCGCCTCGTTGCGCCGCATGCGCCGGGCGGTCGAGCCTTCGGCGTGAAAGGAGACCACGGGCTTGCCGAGACCGATGGCCTGGAGGTTAGCGGTGCCGCCCTGCCCCAGCACGATTTCGCATTCCTCGATGACGGCGCCGAGCGAGCCGGTGGTGAGGTTGATGGTGACGCGGCCGTCGCCGAGGGTGCCCAGATCGCCTTCGCGGCCATTGGGCGGCGTCGCGGTGAGGCCCGTGGCGGCCGCCAGTTCGGCAGCCGCGTCCGCGCGGGCGAGGACGGCGAAGACGTCGATCCCCTCGATGCCGGGCAATTGGCGGAGTGCGGCGAGCTGCAGTTTGAAATTGTCGACGAGGCTGCCGCGGCTCCCGGGCAGAACGGCGATTGCCCGCGCGCTGCGGCGGCGCCATGCCGCGTCGTAGGGGCCGCGCACCACGGTATCCATGATCGCATTGCCGGCAAAGCGCGCGTTGATCCTGGCCGCAGTCAGCTGGCCGGCGAGGATCGGGTCGCGCGTGAGGACGAGATCGGCGGTGCGCTTGATGACGTAGCGTTCGGCAGCGGAGTAGCGGTTGTCGTAGCCGGATTTGTAGACGTCGAGGTAGATGCGGACGCGCCGTTTGGTCCACCAGCACATCACGATGCCAAGCAGGTCGCCGACGACTAGAATCGTGTCGTACTTCGCCGCCTCGGTGCGCATGAACTGCAGCGCGGGACCGATGCCGAAGCCCGCGAGCGCGTCGCGCAGCAGCGAGCCGCGCAGGCGGTGGCCTTCGCTGGGCAGGTCGCGGCGCGGGCCGACGATGGGGCAGACGCCCTCATAGGCGCGGCCGGCGCCGAGCGTGGGATAAGCGTTGACCTCGATGGTCCTGGGCAGGCGGCGAGCGATCTCGGCGGCGATCGAATCCTCGCCGTGCCCGTTCGAAATGATCAGCAGTCTGGTCGCCGGCATGCGCGCTTTCTCGAAAGACGGCAGTCTAGCGGTCGCGCCCTAACCGGCGCTTACTTGCCTGAAAGGCCGTGACGCCGGTAGGCCTCGAGGGCCGCCGCGGCGTCGGTGTAGGCTTCCTGGCGGTCGACGTTCCAGTACATGAGCTCATCGACGGGGATGGGCTTGCCGGTCACCGCGCAGCGCACGAAGCTGCCCGGGCGCACGATGACGTAGTCGCCATCGAGATAGCGGATCATGGCCTCGGACGGCGTAAAGCCCTTGTCGTAGATATTCATCGCATAACCTCTGTCCCGATATAGGCGGGAACCGGGGCTGCTGCAAACAGGCGCTAAAACAGGCTCTGCTGGCCGCCATCGTCGCGCGGCGGCCGGGTCTTCCTGCGCTGGGCCGGCGCGCCCGAAACATTGGCGCCAAAGCTGCCGTCGCTGACTTCGACCACCAGCAACTGCCCGGGCCGCACCGCATCCTTGCGGCGGACGATATGGCCCGCCTCGTCCGTAATCAGCGAAAATCCACGTTCAAGCACGCCCTTATAGCTCAGCGAATCGAGGAGCTTGCCGAGGGCGGCGAGGCGGTCGGAACGACCCGTCAGGATGCGGCGATAGGCGGGCTGCAGCCGTTCGGCCTGCGGGCTGAGCTGTGCGCGGGCATGCCGCAGATCGGCATGCAGGGCTTTGGGGGACATCCGGGCCGCGGCGCGCTCGAAACTCAGGCGCTTCTGCTGGCCCAGATCGCGGAGCGAACCGGCCAGGTGCTGTGCCGCGAGATCGAGCCGCTGGCGGGCGATATTGAGCAGGTCGAGCGGACGCGGCAATTCGCCCGCCGCGGCACGCAGCCGGTCACGGCTCGCGACGAGCTGCCGGCGGACGACGTTGCGGACACGGGCGCCCTGGTCGTCGACATATCCGACGAGCTCGGCGCGCACCGGCACGGCGGCCTCGGCCGCGGCCGTGGGGGTGGGCGCGCGATGGTCCGCGGCGAAATCGACAAGGGTGGTATCGGTCTCGTGGCCCACGCCCGAAATGACGGGGATGCGGCTTTGGGCAACGGCGCGCACGACGATCTCTTCGTTGAAGCTCCACAGATCCTCGATCGAGCCGCCGCCGCGCGCCACGATCAGGAGGTCGGGCCGCGGCACGGGGCCGTTTTCGGGCAGCGCATTGAAGCCGGCGACGGCATGGGCGATTTCCGCGGCCGCGGTCTCGCCCTGGACGCGCACCGGCCAGACCAGCACCCGCGTCGGGAACCGGTCGTCGAGCCGATGGAGGATATCGCGGATCACAGCGCCCGTGGGCGAGGTAACGACGCCGATAAGGCGCGGCAGATAGGGGAGCCTTTTCTTGCGCTCGGCCGCGAACAGGCCCTCGGCAGCGAGCTTGCGCCGCCGCTCCTCGAGCAGGGCCATCAACGCGCCGGCACCGGCCGGTTCCAGTTGCTCGATGACGATCTGGTACTTGCTCGATTTGGGGAAGGTCGTCAGCCGGCCCGTGGCGATGACCTCCATGCCTTCCTCGGGCTTGAAGCGCAGGCGGAACCAGCTGGTCTTCCATACCACGGCATCGATCGAGGCCGCGTCGTCCTTCAGCGTGAAATAGGCGTGGCCGGAGGAATGCTGGCCGCGGAAGCCGGAGATTTCGCCGCGCACGCGCACGAAGCCGAATTCGTCCTCGACCGCGCGCTTGACCGCAGTCGCGAGCTCGGAAACCGAGAATTCGTGGGCATTGCTGGTGGGCGCGTCCATGCCTCCTGTTGCGCTTTGCGGCGTGATGGGTCAAGTCAGCCGCGACGGAGGGTCGGATGCGGGTTCTGGTTGTCGGATCGGGTGGGCGCGAGCATGCGCTGGCGTGGAAGCTTGCCCAATCGCCCAAGCTTACTGCGCTGTTCGTCACCCCCGGCAATGGCGGTACCTCGAAGCTCGCAACCAACCTCGGCTGCGACGTGACCGACAACGCGGCGGTGGTCGCGCTGGCGAAAGAACACGCGATCGACTTCGTCGTCGTCGGTCCCGACGCGCAGGTGGTGCAGGGACTGGGCGACGCGATGCGCGAAGCCGGCATCGACTGCTTCTGCCCCAGCGCGGCAGCCGGCCAACTCGAGGGCAGCAAGAGCTTCACCAAGGCGCTCTGCGATGAAATGGGCATCCCCACGGCTGCCTATCGCAGGTTCGAGACCGCCGGGCCCGCGCTCGACTATGTTCGCACGCACCCGATGCCGGTCGTCGTCAAGGCGGACGGGCTCGCATTGGGCAAGGGCGTCACCATCGCGACGACGGTCGAGGACGCCGTGGGAGCCATCGAGGCGTGCTTCGGCGGTGCATTCGGCGCCTCCGGGGCGGCGCTCGTCATCGAGGATTTCCTCGAGGGTGAGGAGGCGAGCTTCTTCGTGCTCTGCGATGGCGAAGCGATCCTGCCGCTGGCGACGGCGCAGGACCACAAGCGCGCCTTCGACGGCGACATGGGACCCAATACCGGCGGCATGGGCGCCTATTCGCCGGCGCCCGTCATGACACCGGACATCACCAGGCGCGTGATTGCCGAAATCATCGAACCCACCGTGAGAGGCCTCAAGGCGCGCGGCACGCCGTATCAGGGCGTGCTCTATGCCGGCCTGATGCTCACCGCCGACGGCCCCAGGCTGATCGAATACAATGCCCGGTTCGGCGATCCGGAAACGCAGGTGCTGATGCCGCGCCTCAAATCGGACCTGCTGGAGTTGCTCCACGCAACCGCCACCGGGCGCCTCGCGGGGCACCGCGCCGAATGGCGGGACGAGACCGCGCTGACGGTGGTGCTGGCGACGACCGGCTATCCCGGCGCCTACAGCAAGGGCAGCGAGATTCGCGGCGCGGACGATCACGACGCGGACGATTTGATCGTCTTTCATGCCGGCACGAAGCGCGAGGGCGGGCGCCTGCTGGCCAATGGCGGGCGGGTGCTGAACGTGACGGCGCTGGGCGCCACCGTGGCCGCGGCCAAGGAACGCGCGGATGCGGTTGCTGCGGGGATCGACTGGCCGGAGGGCTTCCACCGGCACGACATCGGCTGGCGCGAGATTCTGCGTGAACGAAACGCGGCTCTCGACCATTAGTTAACCATCACCCCGCGTGGGCCGGTGGCGGAAGGTCTTCTAAACCTTCCGGGCGCAGCCTATCTTTCCATTATGGCTCACTACCTCACAGAAGAGGAAGAATTGATCCCCATCGTCCAACGGGGACAGGAGCTGATTGACCGCCTGCATGGCGGCGAGTCCCAGACCATCATGCGTCCCGACCAGGGCGGCATGCCGCGGATCGGCGTGGCGCTGGGCGGCGGCTCTGCCCGTGGACTTACGCACATTCCCTTCATCGAAGCGATGGATGAGCTGGGACTCAAGCCCTCGGTGATCGCCGGCACGTCGATCGGCGCGCTCATCGGCGCGGGCTGGGCCAACGGCATGACGGGCGAGGAACTGCGCGAGCATTCGATGAGCGTGCTCGGCACGATGCGGATCATCGCCGCGCGACTGTGGGGCGCGCAAATCCGCAATCTCGGCGGCTTGCTGCAGAACGGCTTCAACATGCAGCTGGACGGCAACCGCGTCGTCGATGCCTTCCTCCCCGAGCCCTTCGCCGAGGATTTCGCGGAACTGCAGATTCCGTTCTATGTGGTGGCCACCGATTTCCAGTCCTGGCACCAGGCCGTGTTCAACCAGGGCCTGCTGCGACCAGCGATCGCGGGATCGATCGCCATCCCGTCGCTGTTCAAGCCCGTCCATTACGCCAATCACATCCTGGTCGATGGCGGCGTCTCCAACCCGCTGCCGCTCGACCAGGCGTCCGACTGCGACATCCTCGTGGGGATCGACGTGAACGGCGATCCGAGCGAAGCGCTGGGGCGCGCCGACTTCCGCGCGCTCGATGTGTGGTTCGGCTCGGCGCAGATCATGATGCATTCGCTGACCGCGCATATGATGGCGGCCTATCCGCCGGACGTTTATGCGCGCCCGCACCTGTCGACCTTCGGCGCGCTCGAATTCTGGCGCGTCAAGGAGATCCTCGAAGTGGCGGACAAGGAGAAGGACAACTTCAAGCGCCACCTCAGCCGCAAGGTCGAGCAGTTCATCATGAAGAGCGGCGAGACCACCCGCGC
>JBIQKK010000007.1:2371-5056 GCA_044506585.1 Hyphomicrobiales bacterium | reverse complement strand
GTCGGATCATTCAGCTCGCGCATGCGGTTGCGCTCGGCGGCGAGGATTTCGCCGTTTTCGACGATCACCGCGCCCACAGGGGCTTCACCCGCTTCGGCGGCCAGTGCCGCGAGGTCCAGGGCTGTGTCCATCGGGGATTGGGGCATTTGCGGGTGGTAGCAGGTTCCGCGGCGCGGCTAAACTCCGCCGCAGGAGAATCACTTTGCCCATCCGCCAGCTGCCCGAGGACCTGATCAACCGCATCGCCGCCGGCGAAGTGGTCGAACGGCCCGCGAGCGTCGTCAAGGAGCTGGTCGAGAACGCCATCGATGCCGGTGCGACGCGGATCGTGGTCACGACGGCGGCTGGTGGACGCGGGCTGATCCGGGTCGAGGACGATGGCTGCGGCATGGATCGCGACGATCTCACGCTCGCCGTCGAGCGGCATGCCACCAGCAAGCTCGCCGATGACGGGCTCGACGACATCCGCACGCTGGGATTCCGCGGTGAAGCGCTGGCGTCGATCGGCGCCGTCGCGCACCTGACCGTGAGCTCGCGCACGGCCGTCTCGCCGACGGGGCTTCGGATCGAGGTCGACCGGTCGCGCAAGTCCGGAGTCTCGCCGCAGGCGATGAATCGGGGCACGATCGTCGAAGTCCGCGACCTGTTCGCGGGCGTGCCGGCGCGCCTCAAATTCCTGCGGTCGGACCGCGCCGAGGCAGCGGCGGTGGCCGATGTGGTCAAGCGGCTGGCGATGGCCAATCCGGGCGTCCATTTTGTGCTCGATGGCTCCGACCGTTCGCCCACCAACTGGCCCGGGGGCGACCTTGCCGCCCGCGTCATGCAGGTGATGGGTGCGGACTTTGTCGAGAATGCCGTTCCACTGGCGACGACGCGGCACGGGGTGGTGGTGACGGGATTGGCGGGGCTCCCCACCTATTCGCGCGCCAATTCGCTGAGCCAGTATTATTACGTCAACGGGCGCAGCGTGCGCGACAAGGTCCTGCTGGGCGCCGTTCGTGCCGCCTATGCCGATTTCGTCTTCCGCGATCGCTTCCCGGCCATCGCGCTGTTCGCCGCGGTCGATCCGGCGGCGGTGGATGTGAATGTGCACCCGGCCAAGATCGAGCTGCGGTTCCGTGACGGTGGCGGCGTGCGGTCCGCGGTGATCCGCGCGGTGCTGGATGCACTGGGCGAGGCCGGATATCGCGCGTCGAGCACGGTGGCCGAGGACGTCATCTCGGCGTTCCGCGCGCCGGAGATGGCGGAGGCGGCGGTGTACGCGGGCGCCGCGGCCTCCGGGTCTCTTTCTGCTTTGTCCGACCGATCCCGAGTGGACTCGCCCGGCTATGGCGCGGGCACCGGTATGGCGAGCTTGACCGGACTGGCGGAGCCGAGTGCGCGGTACGAGGCGTTCGAGCCGGCGCCGCGCGAAGAGTATCCGCTCGGCACCGCACGGGCGCAGATGTTCGAGAACTTCATCGTCGCCCAGAACGGCGATTCACTGGTGCTCGTCGACCAGCATGCGGCGCACGAACGGCTCGTCTATGAGCGGTTCAAGGCACAGCTCGCGAGCGGGCCGGTTGCGAGCCAGATGCAGCTCATCCCGGTCGTCATCGAGATGCCGGAGGAGGATTGCGGCCGGCTCGAGGAGGCCGCGCCGACGCTCGAACGGCTCGGGCTCTACCTCGACCGCTTCGGGCCGCGGGCCATCGCCGTGCGCGAAACGCCGGCGCTGCTGGGCCAGGCCGACATCGACGGGCTGGTGCGCGATCTCGCCGACGGGCTCGCCGAATGGGACAGTGCCGAGGCGCTCGGCGACCGGCTCGACACGATCATCGCGCGCATGGCGTGCCATGGCTCGGTGCGGGCCGGCCGCGTGCTGCGCATCGACGAGATGAATGCCCTGCTCCGCGAAATGGAACGCACGCCGCATTCAGGCCAGTGCATCCACGGCCGCCCAACCTACGTGGAGCTCAAGAAGGCCGACCTCGAACGCATGTTCGGAAGGACGCGCTGAGGTTCAGGCGAGCCGAATGAAGTGGACCGCAGCCGCGCCATATTCCCGGCGGTCGTCGAGGATGAAGCCGGACGGCAGCGCGAGCGTCGAGCCGCTGGTCTCCTCGAGCACCAGCACGGTGTTGGTGTGCAGCCACTTGCCGTCGGACAGCGAGCGAAGCGCGGCTTCGCCGAGCCCTTTCCCATAGGGTGGATCGAGGAAGACGAGATCGACCGGCCCCATCGTGCCGGCGGGACCCAGCGAGGTGGCGTCGCGGCGGAGGAGCTTGGCGACACCGCCGGCGCCGAAGGCTTCGATATGGTCGCGGATGAGGCCCCGGGCTTCGGCGCCCGTGTCGACGAACACGACATTGGAGGCACCGCGCGACAGGGCCTCGAGGCCGAGCGCACCCGTGCCGGCGAAGAGGTCCAGCACGCGCAGCCCATCGAGATTCGGGCCCAGCCGTGAGGCGAGGATGTTGAACACGGATTCGCGGACGCGGTCGGCCGTGGGACGAATCGAGCCGTCCTCGGGCGAGGTCAGCTGTTTGCCACGGAACCTGCCGGCGACGATGCGCATCAGGCCTTGGGCGGACGCGGACGGCGCGGACGGTCACCGAACGGGCCGGACCCCCGTGGGCGCTTGGGCCGGTCGCCACCCTCGGGGCGCGGCGGGCGGTCGCCGAAATCCTTGCGCGGACCGCGGGG
>JBIQKK010000007.1:0-2271 GCA_044506585.1 Hyphomicrobiales bacterium | reverse complement strand
CGCCACCCTCGGGGCGCGGCGGGCGGTCGCCGAAATCCTTGCGCGGACCGCGGGGCTTGTCGCCAAACGGGCGCTTGGGCCGGTCGCCATCGTCGCGACGTGGCGGACGATCGCCGAAATCCTTGCGCGGACCGCGGGGCTTGTCGCCGAAGCTGCGGGCGGGGCGCCCGGCGCCTTCACCGGCCGCACGCGGCGAATAGGGACGCTTGGGACGATCCTCGCCCTCGCGGCGCGGTGGGCGGTCCCCGCGCTCACCACGTGGCGGGCGGTCGCCAAACTCGCGGCGCGGGCCCTTCGCGAAGGGCTTGCCGCCATCCTTCTTGAACGGCGGCTTGCCCTCGTCGCCGGGAGCGGGCCTGGGCTTCTTGCCGTAGGTCTTGGGCTCGAACAGCGTCTCGGTGCCGTCGGGGTTGAACACTCTGCGCGGCTTGGCCGGACGCTCGGGAGCAGCCTCGGTCGCGCGCGGGGGCCGGCGGGGATTGCGGCCGCCGGGACGGTCGGGGGCCATCGGGCGATCTTCGGGACGCCGGTCGCGCGGGGCGCCATCGTCAACGAAGTGGAACGGGGCAGTACGTTCACGCACGGCGCGGCGCTGGCTCGGTTCGGGCGCCTTGCCGGGCGCCGCGGCGCGCAGATGCGGGTTGGCGTTCTTGCGGGCGAGCTTGACCGCCGAGGGCTCGGGCATCTCGCTGTCGAAATCGACACCCGCCTCGTCGGCAAGGCGCTTGCCGAGCTGGTCGCGCAGCACCTTGGCCTTCACCACCTCGACGGCACCCACGGGCAGGTCGCCGAGCTGGAACGGACCGAAGCTCACGCGGATCAGGCGGTTGACCTGAAGGCCCAGCGCGGCGAGCACGTTCTTGACCTCGCGGTTCTTGCCCTCGCGCAGGCTGAGGACCAGCCAGACATTGGAGCCCTGCTCGCGCTCCAGTTGCGCGTCGATGGGCCCGTAGCTGACGCCATCGACCTCGATGCCCTCCTTGAGGGCCTCGAGCTGGGGCTGGGTGATCGAGCCGAAGGCCCGCACGCGGTACCGGCGCAGCCAGCCGGTTGCCGGCAGCTCCAGCACGCGCTTCAGCCCGCCATCATTGGTGAGCAGCAGCAGGCCCTCGGTGTTGATGTCGAGCCGGCCGATGGAGACGACGCGCGGCAGGCCTTCCTGCTCGAGCGCATCGAATACGGTGGGACGGCCCTCGGGATCCTTTTCGGTGACCACGAGGCCAGGCGGCTTGTGATAGAGCCAGACGCGGGTGCCTTCCCGGGCGCTCAGCAGGCGGCCATCGACCTTCACCTTGTCCCTGGCGGTGACGTTGAAGGCGGGGGTGCGGATCACCTTGCCGTTGACGGCGACGCGGCCGTCCTTGATCCACAATTCGGCGTCGCGGCGCGAGCAGAGGCCGGCGCGGGCGATGACCTTGGCCAAGCGGTCGCCCTCAAAGGCGGAGGCTGTCGGGGGCATTTTCTACTCCTGCGGGACCGTGCGGTCGGCGCATCATGAGTGTTAGGGAAGGCTCAGCCCTTTTTGAGCAGAGCCTTGCGGATTTCCGGCGGACAGGCCGGATCGTTCACCGAGACGAGATCGCCGTTGGCCGCAAGGCACACGAGATCCTGCTGGTTGGAGGTGACCGAGAAATATTCCTCGGGCGGCGTGTAGATCGAGCGCTGCTTGCTGACCCGGTATTCTTTCAGGCGGGCGGTGAGCGCCTGCGCTTCGGCCTGGGTCAGCGGCCGGCCATCGGGGGTCGAGAGCGTCACAACCTTGGTGCGGCGGGCGCGCACGAGATCGGCCTCGGTCAAGCCCGTGGCATCGACCTTCACGGCGTCCGAATCCTCGGGCAGCATCGCAACGGCGGTGTTTTCGGTCGGCGCCGGCAGCGCCTGGCCGGCCTTGGGCATCACGAGCGGGCCGCGCGGATTGGTCGGGTCGGGCTTTTCTTCCTTGGGGATGAGACCGACGCCCTGCGCAGTCGTCGTCATCACCTCACGCTCGAAGGTCGCGAAATCGGTGAACGCGTTGGTGCCTTCGGTGGTCGTACAGGCCGAGAGTCCACCGGCGACGAGCAGGATCGCGGCCACGAAAGCGGGCCGCCGCCCGGTCACATCAAACGCCATCGAACTTCCCTTTTCCCCGCAAGGCCTTGGCTTATAGCCGAGCCCCGGCCCTAAGACCAGATTCTGGCAGCAATTCGTTCACGCCCGGTTTGCCTCGCGCCCCCGGCCGATTCCCAGGACGTCGAGGAGCAAAAGACACACCCCCAGCGAGATGGCGGC
>JBIQKK010000006.1:46911-69924 GCA_044506585.1 Hyphomicrobiales bacterium | reverse complement strand
CGGGCGATGAGGGTCTTGCGGCGCGCGGGCGACGGAATGCGGTTCAGCACCCAGTCGGCGGCGTTGGCGTCGGGCTCGTCATCGAAATAGAGGCGGGTCTGGAGGCCGATATTGATGCCGCGCGCGACGATCCAGAGCGACAGATGCGGGGCCATTGGCTTACCGTCGGGGCCGGGTACCCGGCCCGGCTTGATGGTGGTGAAACTGAAGGCCCCCGTATCGTCCATGGGATGGCGGCCCCAGCCGGTGAAACCGCTGCGGATTTCGCCGGGCGCGGGATAGCGGCCTTCGGCATCGGCCTGCCAGACTTCCAGCATGGCGTCGAAGACCGGTGCGCCATCGCCGTCGATGATGCGGCCGGCGATCTCGATGCGCTGACCGGGCGTGTCGGCGGCGAGCATCTCGGAGCCGAGGTCGGTGGCATAGACGCCGCGGATCTCTGCGAAGTTGGGTGCAAAGCCAATATGGACGTAGGGGCCCGCGGTCTGCGACGGGGTTTCCCTGAGCTTGGGCGTGGGGTGCAGCATCAGTTCCCCTCGAGCTTGTTTTCGAACATGGTCGAGCGACGGCCGCGCAGCACGATGTCGAAGCGATAGGCGAGCGAATCCATCGGCGTGGTGTTGTGACGGTCGAGGCGCGCGATCAACTGGTCGATGCCCGACTTGTCGGGGATGGTGCCGACGATGGGACATTGCCAGATCATCGGATCGCCCTCGAAATACATCTGCGTAATGAGGCGCTGCGCGAAGGCGTGGCCGAAGATCGAGAAATGGATGTGGGCGGGGCGCCAGTCATTGGCGCCATTGGGCCAGGGGTAGGCGCCGGGCTTGATGGTGCGGAATCGGTAAAAGCCGTCCTTGTCGGTCAGCGTGCGGCCGCAGCCGCCGAAATTGGGATCGAGCACCGCGAGGTAGCCTTCGCGCTTGTGGCGATAGCGGCCGCCGGCATTGGCCTGCCAGATTTCGACCAGCGTGTTGGGCACCGGGCGGGCGTTTTCGTCGAGCACCTGGCCGTAGACGACGATGCGCTGACCGATGGCGTCGCTGCCGTCCTGGCTGTAGTTGCGGATGAGGTCGTGGTCGAGCTCGCCGATCGTGCCATGGCCAAAGGTCGGGCCGCTGGTTTCCGACGCGGTCTGGCCGAGCGCCAGCAGTGCATGACGAGGCGCGCGGAAGGTGGTGCTCTTGTAAGCGGGCGTGAGGGCGGGCGGGTGCCAGGCGCGGTCGCGCTGGAACAGCGCTCCATCGGCTCCGGGAAGGATGATGCCGCTCATTCCGCGGCCTCCGCGCGCTTTGCAAGCTCGTGCTTGGCGACCTTGAAGGCGCGATTGGCGGCCGGAACGCCCGCATAGACGGCAACGTGCAACAGTGTCTCCTTGATATCCTCGATCGAGGCGCCCGTATTGGCGGTGGCGCGGACGTGCATGGCCAACTCCTCATCATGGCCGAGAGCGGCGAGCAGCGCCAGCGTCAGCATGGAGCGCTCGCGGCGCGTGAGACCGGGACGGTCCCAGACGGCGCCCCAGGCAGTCTCGGTGATGAACGCCTGGAAGTCATCGTCGACATTGGTCGTGCGCGCGGTGGCGTCGTCGACGTGGCGGTCGCCGAGCACGGCACGTCGGACGGCCATGCCGCGGTCGTATCTGTCCGTGTCAGCCATGGCCGACCTCCGTGAGAAATGAGCTGAAGAGTGCCGCAAGCGCGGCGGGCTGTTCGATCGAGGGGATATGCCCGGCATTGGCGACGATCTCGAAGCGCGAGCCGAGAATGGCAGCGGCGGTGGACCGAACCTGCTCGACCGGGGTCGAGCCATCGGCATCGCCGCAGACGACGAGCGTGGGGGTGGAGATGCCGCCAATGGCATCGGACAGGTCGGTGTCGCGCAAAGTGGCGCAGGTGGCGCAATACCCATCGACGGGGCTGCGCAGGAACATGTTTCGCCACCCGGCGAGGGCGTCCGATTGCGACTGGCGGAAGCCGGGGCTGAACCAACGCTCCATGATGCCGTCGGCAATGGCGGCAAGCCCGCCCTCGCGGATGGCCGCAATGCGGGTGGCCCAGAACTGGACGTCGCCGAAGCGCGGGGCGGTGTCGCAGAGGAGAAGCGCGGATAGCCGGTCCGGATAGCGCAGCGCAAAACCCTGCGCGATGAGGCCGCCCACGGAGACGCCTCCGAGCGCGAAGCGCTCGATGCCCAGATGGGCGAGCAGGCCCGCGAGGTCGGCGATGTGGTCGGCCAGGCTGTAGTCGCCGACGGGCGCGTCGCTCAAGCCGTGGCCGCGCTTGTCGTAGGAGAGAATGCGGTAGTTGGGGGCCAGGATGTCGATGACGCCGTCCCAGATGCGGGCGTCGGTGCCCAGCGAATTGGCGAGCACCAGCACCGGGGCGCCGGGGCGCCCTTGCAACCGATAGTGCAGCAGAATGCCGTCGATCCGGGTGAAGGCCATGGGTTCCTCTGGACCGGATTAAAGGCAGCGGCGGGGGCCGTGTAAAATGATTAGTGCTGGAAGTCGGATAACCTCCGGCTTATGCTAATCGGGTCTGGACGCCGAAAATTCGCTGAAATGGCGAGTTTTAATAACCGGAGGGTGCGTTGGCTGGACGATCGATCGACCCACGGATCAAGCTCAGGCACATCTCGTGTTTCCTCGAAGTCGCCCGGTCCAAGAGCGTGGTGAGCGCGGCCGAGGTGCTCAATATCAGCCAACCGGCGGCCTCCAAGACGATCCAGGAGCTGGAGCAGCTGCTGGGCAGCGATCTGTTCGACCGCAGCCGGCGCAAACTCGCGCTCACGCCGTTCGGTGACGTGTTCCACCGCTATGCGGCCACGAGCGTCGCAGCGCTCCGCCAGGGCGTGGAGGCCGCCGGGGGCGCACACCAGTCGACGGTCGTGAAGGTCGGGGCGTTGCCCACCGTGTCGGCCCGCATCCTGCCCGCCGCGGTGCGGCTGTTCACCGCCGACAACCCCGGTGTCCATGCGCGGGTGGTGACGGGACCCAACGACTATCTGCTGTCGATCCTCAGGACCGGGGATGCGGACCTCGTGATCGGGCGCATGGCCGATCCCAAGGCGATGGTGGGGCTGCAGTTCGAGCATCTCTATTTCGAGCGCGTGGCCTTCGTGGTGCGGACGGGGCATCCGCTCCTCGCCGAGCGGCATTTCAGCCTCGCGATGATCGAGGGCTACCAGATCCTCATGCCAACTCCGGATTCGGTGATCAGGCCATTCGTCGATCGACTGCTCGTGGGGCATGGGATCACGTCAATCCGCGACGAGGTGGAGACGGTATCGGACGCGTTCGGGCGCGCCTATGTGCGCCAGAGCGACGCGATCTGGATCATCTCGCAGGGCGTCGTCGCCGACGATGTGGGCCAGCAGCAACTGGCCCTGCTGCCCGTGGACACGGGCGAAACGCTGGGGCCGGTGGGATTTACGACGCGGGCGGATTCGGTCCACAGCCTTGCGGCCGCCGCGCTGATGGAGGCCGTGCGCAAAAGCACAGCCAACGACAGCGTAGCCGCGGCGCGGAGCTAGACGCTGCGCGCGTGCCGGCGGAAGGCGGCGGGCGGCATGCCCAGCGTGCGCGAGATGAAGCGCGTGAAGTAGGCAGGATCGTCGTAGCCGAGGTCGGCGCCGATCTGCTTGACGCTGAGCGTTGAGAACATCAGCTGGCGGCGGGCTTCGAGCGCGATGCGGCGTTCGATCACTTCGAGCGCGGAGCCGCCGAGTTCCTGCCGGCAGATGCGATTGAGGTGCGTCTGGCTCACCCCGATGGCACGAGCGTAATCGCCAACGCGACGCGACAGGCGGAAGCGCCGCTCAACGAGCTGACGGAAGGCCTGGGCATGGGCCTGCGCGCGCCCCGCGTCGTCGGCATCGGGAACGCCAGCGTGGGCCGCACGGGTGATCGCGAGCAGCAGCAGGGTCAAATGGGCTCGCATCGCGAGATCGTGCCGCGTGCCGGGCTGGCTGGCTTCGGCAATGAGCGCCTCGAGCGCGGGAACGATGGGCGCGGGCTCTCCAATGAGCTGGGCGGCGGGCAGGACGATGCCGAGCGTGGTGAGGTCGCGCTCGAGCATGGTGACGACCCTGCCCTGCACGCGGCGGCTGAAGCTATAGCTGTGGACGGTCATGGCGGGCACCACGACGAGCGTGCCCGGCCGCAGCTCGAACGGCGTTCCGTCGAGCACCACCTCGCCGCGACCACCGGTCAGATGCAGCACCTGGAACAGATGCTCGTGCCGGTGCGGCGCGATCCGATAGTCATAGAGGCGGCTGCGCGACTGGATGGTTTCCCAATGAAGCCAGTCGTACCGACTGTCGGTTTCGCCATAGAGCGCGTAGGTCGGGATTGGCCGGTTCATGTTCGGATAGTGCAAGAGTATGGGCCGCCTGTCCATTCATCCCAAAGCCTGTCCGGCGCATCATCGGGCCAAAGCCGAGGAGGAGAAATCGCGCACGCAGGTGGCAATCATCGGGGCGGGGCCGGCCGGGCTGATGCTGGGGCGGCTGCTCGAACTGGCGGGAATCGATGCCGTCATCGTCGAGCGCAAGAGCGCCGATTATGTGCTGGGCCGCATCCGTGCCGGCGTGCTGGAACAGGGCACGATGGCGCTGATGGACCGCGCCGGGGTGGGCGCGCGGATGCACGCCGAAGGGCTGGTGCATCATGGGGTGACGCTGTCGTTCGACGGCGACGAGGAGCGGATCGATTTCACCGCGCGGGTGGGCAAGCAGGTGATGGTCTATGGCCAGACCGAGGTGACCCGCGACCTGATGGCGGCGCGGCAGGGGCAGACGATCTACGAAGCCGCGGAGGTCGAGCTCCACGATTTCGACGGAAGCCCCTGGCTCACCTATCGCAAGGATGGCGTGACGCAGCGGATCGATTGCGACTTCATCGCGGGGTGCGATGGATATCACGGGGCGAGCCGGGCGAGCGTGCCAGAAGGGGCGCTGACAATTTTCGAGCGCGACTATGCTTTCGGCTGGCTGGGCGTGATGGTGGACCAGCCGCCCGTGGCGCACGAATTGATCTATGCGCATCACGAACGCGGCTTTGCGCTTTGCTCGCAGCGTTCACCGACGCGCAGCCGCTATTACGTGCAGGTGCCGGCCGGCGAGAAGGCCGAGAACTGGTCGGACGATCGGTTCTGGGACGAACTGAGGCGGCGGCTCGACCCCGAAACCGCGACGGCGCTGAAGACGGGGCCGTCAATCGAGAAATCGATCGCGCCGCTCCGCAGCTTCGTGGCCGAACCGCTGCGGTTCGGCCGGCTGTTCCTTGCCGGGGACGCGGCGCATATCGTCCCGCCGACCGGGGCGAAAGGGCTCAATCTCGCGATGAGCGACGTCGGCATCCTCGCCGAAGCGCTGCGGGAATCGATCATCGAGAACTCGGATGCAGGGATCGACGGCTATTCTGCGCGGGTGCTGGGGCGGATCTGGAAGGCGGAGCGGTTCAGCTGGTGGATGACCAGCCTGCTGCATACCTTCCCCGAGACGGGGACGTTCGGGCGGAGAATCCAGCGCGCGGAATTCGACTATCTGTGCTCGTCCGAAGCCGCGCAGCAGAGCTTCGCGGAGAACTATACGGGTCTGCCGATCTAGGTCGTCCTTTCCATATTGTATACATTGTGCCATCGTTCTTCCGGAGCTGATCCGGGAGGATGGGATATGGATACGCCGGCTTTTCCCCTGAATGCGTGGTACGCGGCTGCCTGGGACGTCGAGATCTCGCGCAGGCTGATGCCCCGCACGATCTGCAAGAAGCCTGTAGTTCTCTACCGAAAGCAGGACGGATCGCCGGTTGCGCTGGCCGATGCGTGCTGGCACAGGTTGTTGCCGCTGTCGATGGGCGAGCTCCATGGCGACAATGTCATCTGCGGCTATCATGGGCTCGAATTCGACGAGACCGGCCGCTGTGTATACATGCCGTCGCAGGACACCATCAATCCCTCGGCCTGCGTGCGGTCCTATCCGGTGGAAGAGCGGCACCGGTTCATCTGGATCTGGCCGGGCAATCCGGCGCTGGCCGATCCCGCGCTGATTCCCGATCTTCACTGGAACGACGATGCGGCGTGGGCGGCGGACGGCAAGTACATCCATGCCAAGTGCGACTACCGGCTGGTGATCGACAATCTGATGGACCTGACGCACGAGACCTATGTCCACGGCTCTTCGATCGGCAACAGGGCGGTGGCCGAGGCGCCGTTCGAGGCGACGCATGGAGACCGAACGGCGACCATCACACGCTGGATGATCGACATCGATGCGCCGCCCTTCTGGCGCGGGCAGCTGGGCAAGCCGGGCAATGTCGACCGCTGGCAGATCATCAATTTCGAGGCGCCGGCGACGATCGCGATCGACGTGGGCGTGGCGCTGACCGGCACCGGCGCGCCCGAGGGCGATCGCAGCCAAGGGGTCAACGGCATGGTGCTCAACACGGTCACGCCGGAGACCGACAAGACGTGCCACTATTTCTGGGCCTTCGCGCGCAACTACAAGCTGAGCGAGCAGGCGCGCACGCACAGCCTGCGCGAAGGCGTCGCCGGAATTTTCCGGGAAGACGAACGCATTCTCGAGGCGCAGCAGAAGGCAATCGACGACAATCCGGACCACATCATCTACAACCTCAACATCGATGCCGGTTCGATGTGGGCGCGCCGCCTGATCGACCGGATGGTCGCCGAGGAGACGATCTTGCGCGAGGCCGCACAATGACCGCAGCACCCGCCGCCCGTGCACACCAGTCGCAGCGCGCGCTGATGGGAGTGCGCGATCTCATCGTCTCGGGCGATGTGCCGGCCGGAACACGGCTGCACGAAGTGGCGCTGTCGGCGCGGCTGGGCATCTCGCGGACGCCGCTCCGCGCGGCGCTGGCCCAACTCGGCCAGGAAGGTCTTGTGGAAGCCCTGCCGGCAGGCGGCTACGCAGTGCGCGGCTTTTCGCGCGAAGATGTCGTCGATGCGATCGAACTGCGCGGGGTGCTGGAAGGCACCGCCGTGCGGCTGGCGGCCGAGCGCGGCGTTGCGCCGGCTCACATGGATGGACTGCAGACGTTGCTCGCCGAACTCGACGGGGCCATGGGCCGCACCGAAGCGGACATGCAGTTCGAGCGTTATGTCGACCTCAATGCCGAGTTTCATTCGGCATTGTGGGGGCTGGCGAGCCGCACCATCCGTCGCGAGATCGAGCGGGTCACGAGCCTGCCTTTCGCATCGCCGAGTGCCTTTCTCCACAAGCAGGCCGACGTGCCCGCCTTCCGCCGGTCGCTCTACGGCGCACAAGCCCAGCACCGGTCGATCGTCGAGGCGATCGCCACGCGCGAGGGCGCGCGCGCCGAGGCTCTGGCGCGCGAACATGCCCGGCTCGCTCGCGCTAACCTCGAATTCGTGCTGGACGAGGATCGGAGCCTGCTCAGCCGCGTGCCGGCACTGGCGCTGGTTTCGGTCTGATGCGCAGCCAACGGATCTGGAGCGATGCCCGGCTGGCGCGGGCGGAGGTCATTGCCGAGGATGTGCGGCTCCTGACCTTCGACGTCGACGCCCCGCTGCTCGAGTTCGACCCGGGCTCGCACGTCAATGTCGCTGTCGATATCGGCGGGCGGGCCGCCGTGCGCACCTATACGGCCATCCCCTCCGGTCCCGGAACGGTCGCGGTGGCGGTCAAGCTCCATCCGCAGAGCAGGGGCGGGTCGCGGCGGATGTGGGCGATGGAGGTGGGCGAGACGGTGCGGCTCACGCTGCCCGAGAACCGTTTCGAGCTCTCGTGGCGGGCGCGGCATTATCTCCTCCTCGCCGGCGGCATCGGCATCACGCCCATCTTCGGGATGGCCCAGGCGCTGGTGGCACGCGGTGTCTCGATACGGCTTGTCTATGCGGCGCGCAGCCGGGGGCTGATGGCCTTTGCAGATGAATTGGGGTCCCTGCTGGGCGACCGGCTGGTGCTGCGCGACAACAGCGCGGGCGAGCACATCGACCTCGGGGCAGAGTTCGCCGCGCTGCCGCAGGATGCCGAAGTCTATCTGTGCGGTCCGATCGGGATGCTCGAGGCGGCCAAGACCGCCTGGGCCCAGACGGGCCGGCCCATCAGCCGGCTGCGCTATGAGGTGTTCGGGGACTCCGGGGTGTTTGCAGAAGGCGACTTCAGCGTCGATGTGCTGAACCGCAATATTCGCGTGCCGGTGCGCTCGGACCAGAGCCTGCTCGATGCGCTGATCGCGGCGGGAATAGACATGATCTATGACTGCCAGCGTGGGGAGTGCGGCCTCTGCGCCGTGAAGGTGCTGGACCGCGAGGGAGAGATCGACCATCGCGACGTGTTTCTCAGTCCCGACCAGAAGGCGACCAATGACCGGCTTTGCACCTGCGTCTCCCGGCTCACGCATGGACACGCGGTGATCGATATCGGCTACAGAGGCTAACGACCCCGCGACCGGCCTCTTGCCAGATTTAGTTATGAGTCATAACATAATTGCGAGGAGATGAGATGAGCGCTGAGGCGACGCCGATCCGTGCCGTGCGGCTGGGAGCATTCTCGGCAGCGGCCGAGGCACGCGCCGACGGCACTACTCTGGTGCACTCGACCCAGGCGCTTGGCCCCTACCCACGCTCAATCGTCGACGCGCTCGAAGCATGGGCGAAGAAAACGCCCGATGCAGTGCTGATCGCAGATCGCGACGGCGACAGCTGGCGCAAGCTGACCTTCAGCGAGGTGCTGGCGCAGATCCAGCCGTTGGCGCAGGCGTTGCTCGACGCCAATCTCAGCCCCGAGCGGCCATTGATGATCGTTTCAGGCAATGAGATCGAGCATTTCCTGCTGGGCATGGCAGCGATCTGGGTGGGCGTGCCGTACGCCCCGATCTCACCGGCCTATTCGCTGGTCTCGACCGATTACGGCAAGCTCAAGCATATCGCGGCGCTGCTGACGCCGGGGTTGGTCTATGCCAGCGACGGGGCGAAGTTTGCTCCGGCCCTCGCGGCCGCGCTGCCCGATGTGCCACTGGTAGTGCGGCGCAGCGGACCAGAACATGCCCGGAGTTTCGCCGACCTGCTCGGGACCCCGGTGACACCGGCGGTGGCGGCCGCACACGCGGCGATTACCCCGGACACGGTGGCGAAAGTGCTGTTCACCTCGGGCTCTACGGGATTGCCCAAGGGGGTGATCACCACCAACCGGATGATGGCGTGCAACCAGGAGATGATCCGCTCGGCCATGGCATTCTTCGAGGACGAGCCACCGGTGCTGCTCGACTGGATGCCGTGGAACCATGTGGCTGGTGGCAGCCACAATACTGGAATTGCGATCTACAATGGCGGGACGTTCTACATCGACGACGGCGTGCCGGCGCCGGGACGGTTCGCGGCAACGCTGCGCAACCTCAAGGACGTGCAGCCGACATATTTCACCAATGTCCCGAAGGCCTATGAGCTGCTGGTGACGGCGCTGGACGAAGACGAGGAGTTGCGGCGCAGTTTCTTCAGCCGCCTGCGGCTCATCCAGTATGCCGGCGCGAGCCTGTCGCAATATGTGTTCGACGGCCTCGAGCGGACGGCCAAGGCCGAACTTGGCGAGCGGATCATGATCATCACCGGCTATGGGTCGACCGAGACGGCCCCGTTCGCCTTCACGACGACATGGCCGGTGGAGAAGGCTGGGCATATCGGGCTTCCGGCACCGGGCATGGAGATCAAGCTCGTGCCCAATGCCGACAAGACCGAGCTGAGACTCAAAGGTCCGAATGTCACACCGGGCTATTGGCGCGATCCGCAAAAGACGGCGGAAGCGTTCGATGAGGAAGGCTTCTACAAGATCGGGGATGCGGTCCGCTGGGTGGACCCCACCGATGTGTCGCGTGGCTTCATCTTCGATGGACGGGTCAGCGAGGACTTCAAGCTCTCGACGGGCACCTGGGTGAATTTCGCCGCCGTGCGCTCGGCGGTGATCGGGGCGTGCGCGCCGCTGATCCGCGATGTGGTGCTCACCGGACTCGACCGCAATTTCATCGGCGCGCTGATCTTTCCCGATCTCGAAGCCTGCGCCCGGGTTGCCGGGTTGCCGCCGGGAAGCGATGCGACCGCGATCGTCGGACATCCGGCGGTGCGCGAGAAATTTCTTACGAGTCTCAAGGCGCTGGCCGGGCGGTCGACCGGCAGCTCAACGCAGGTGGCGCGGGCGCTGGTGATGGCGGTGCCGCCCGATATCGACAAGGGCGAGATCACGGACAAGGGCTCGATCAACCAGCGCGCGGTGCGCGGGGCACGACCGGAGCTGGTGGAGGCGCTTTATGCCGACGAGCCCGGACCCGAGGTGTTCGAACTCGCGCGCACGAAGGTGACGGCATGAGCAAGGCGCTGCGACTGACATTCGAGGATGCGTGGCTGCTGGGCGGTGTGCGCACGCCGTTCGTCGACTATCGCGGCGCGCTGGCGGAGATTTCGCCGATCGACCTCGGCATCAAGGCGGCACGCGCGGCGATCGGGCGGACCGGCGTCAAGGCCAGCGATATCGGAACGACGATTGCCGGCTCGATGGCGCAGGCGTCGTTCGATGCCTATGTGACGCCCCGGCATATCGGGCTCTATGCGGGCGCGCCGATCGAGGCACCGGCACATCTGGTGCAACGCATCTGCGGCACCGGACTGGAAGTGATCGCGCAGGCGGCCGACTCGGTGTCGCTGGGACGGGTCGACCTCGCGCTCGCAGCCGGCACCGAGTCGATGAGCCGCAATCCGATTGCGGCCTATACGCACCGCAACGGCTTCACCATGGGCAAGGTCGAATTCAAGGACTTCCTGTGGGAGGCGCTCTACGACCCTGCCGGGTGCGTCTCGATGGGCGACACGGCCGAGAACCTCGCAAAACAATACGGCATCGACCGCGAACGTGTGGACCGGTTTGCAGAACGCAGTTTCACTCGCGCTCTGGCGGCGCGCGACGCCGGGCGGCTGGCTGAAGAGATCGTGCCGGTGGTGAGCGAAGTGTTCGAGATCGATGGGCTCGACCCACGGGGGATCAAGCTGCCGCGTGGCGTGGAGACGGTCGATACCGACAGCCATATCAGACCATCGCCGTATGAAGTGCTGGCCAAACTGCGGCCGGCGTTCGGTGGCGTACAGACGGGGGGCAATTCCTCGGCCATCGTCGATGGCGCAGGAGCGGTGCTGGTGGCGTCCCGGGCGTATGCGAAGGCGAACGGGCATAAACCGAGGGCACGTATTCTTGCGAGCGCGGCGGTGGGCGTGCCGCCGCAGATCATGGGGATCGGCCCGGCACCGGCGATCCGTGCGGTGCTTGAAGCCGCGGGAATGGAGCTCGGCCAGATCGGCCGCATCGAGATCAACGAAGCGTTCGGCGCGCAGATTCTCGCCTGCGTCGACGAATTGGGGCTCGATGAGGACAAGCTCAACGTCAATGGCGGGGCCATCGCGATCGGCCATCCGCTCGGCGCGACGGGCATCCGTCTTGCGCTGACGCTGAGCAATGAATTGACCCGCTCGGGCGAGCGCTACGGCATCGCCTCGGCCTGCATCGGCGGTGGGCAGGGTATTGCGCTGCTGCTCGAGAACGCAGAGGCCGCGTGATGGAGATCGCAGGACGCGCGGCATTCGTCACCGGCGGGGGATCGGGACTGGGCGCGGCGACGGCGCGGGCGCTCGCCGCAGCCGGCGCGCGCGTGGCGATTTTCGATCGCGATGCGAGCAACGGGCAGGCGGTTGCCGGTGAGATCGGCGGGCTGTTCTTTGCGTGCGATGTCGCTGACGCAGCAGTCGCCGAGCGAGCGGTGAACGACGCCACCGCCGCGCTCGGGGCGCCGGCCGCGCTGGTCAATTGCGCCGGAATCGGCACGGCGGCGCGGATCGTGGGCCGCGAAGGGCCGATGCCGCTCGAAGCCTTCGAGCGGGTGGTGCGGGTCAATCTCATTGGCAGCTTCAACATGATGCGGCTCGCCGCGGCGGCAATGTCGGTGGCTGACCCCGATGCGAACGGCCAACGAGGTGTCATCATCTCGACGGCGTCGGTCGCGGCGTTCGAGGGGCAGATCGGGCAGGCGGCCTATGCGGCGTCAAAGGGCGGCATCGTCTCGCTCACCCTGCCGGCGGCGCGCGAGTTTTCGCGGTTCGGCATCCGCGTGCTCGCGATCGCGCCCGGGCTGTTCCTGACACCGCTGCTCGAGGAGTTGCCGGAAGAAACGCGCGAGGCGCTGGGCGCTTCGATCCCGAATCCACAGCGGCTGGGCCGGCCGGAGGAGTTCGCCAATCTCGTGCTTGCGATGGTGAGCAACGACTATCTCAACGGCGAGGTGGTGCGGCTCGACGGGGCGCTGCGGATGGCGCCGAAATGATGTTCAGCCATGTGAACCGCGTCGAGATTCAGTTCGGCGACTGCGATCCCGCGGGGATCGTCTACTACCCGAATTATTTCCGCTATTTCGACAACGCCACCGCGGCGTTGTTTTCGGCGGCGTTCGGCATGAACAAGCGGGCCTGGCTGGATAAGTACGGGATCGCCGGTATCCCGATGGTCGATACCGGCGCACGCTTCATCAAGCCGAGCCGTTTCGGAGATGTGGTCGAGATTCGGACGACGATCACCGAGATCGGCCGGTCGAGTTTTTCGGTGCAGCATGTCCTGAGCAAGGACGGCGAAGCGGCAGTCGAGGCGCATGAGAAGCGCGTGTGGGTGGTGCGCGACGCGACGGGCGCCATCCGGTCGGCGCCGTTGCCCGACGATGTGCGCCGCGTCTTGGCGGGTGAATGAGAGGACGAGATGAGCAAGGCTGAGTCAGTGATGAAGGTGAGCCAGGAGGGCGGGATCGTCCAGCTGGTGCTCAACCGGCCGGCCAAGCGCAATGCGCTCAACGATGCGCTGATCGCGGCGCTCGATGAATATTTCTCGGCGATCCCCGAGACTGCGCGCGTGATCGTGATCAGCGGCGAGGGCGGACATTTTTCGTCGGGCCTCGATCTCAGCGAGCAGGTGCATCGCAGCCCGCTCGAGGTGATGGCGCATTCGCGCAACTGGCACCGCGTGATGGGCCTCATTCAAAATGCGCGCGTTCCCGTCGTCGCTGCGATGACGGGCGCGGTGATGGGCGGTGGGCTGGAGTTCGGCGCCGCCTGTCATGTGCGCGTCGCCGAGGAGAGCGTGCGGTTCCAGATGCCCGAGGGTCAACGCGGCATTTTCATCGGCGGCGGCGGTTCGGTACGGATCGCGCGGCTGATCGGGCCGGACCGGCTGGCCGAAATGATGCTGACGGGGCGGGTCTATTCCGGCAGCGAGGGCGAGCGGCTGGGGCTTGCCCATTATGTGGTGCCGGAGGGCGGGGCGCTGGCGAAGGCGAATGAGCTCGCCGAGCGCATTGCCCGCAATTCGCCTGCCATCAATGCGCTGGTCATCCAGGCGATTGCGCAGATCGGCGCGATGCCGCCCGAAGCGGGGCTCTATGCCGAGAGCCTGGCGGCGGCGCTGAGCCAGACGGGACCAGACGCAGCCGAGGGGCTCAAGGCCTTCCTCGAAAAGCGGGCGCCCAATTTCGGCTGATCAGGCGAGCCGGTCCAGCAGCGCAAGCAGGGTGTCTCGGGCCTCTGGTCCCCCCACACGCTCGACCAGCGCTTCCTCCATGGCATCGTGCATCGCACGGGCGCGGCCGACCAGCATCTTGCCATTTCGGGTGAGATGCAGGGCGTTGGCGCGGCCATCGCCCGGAACGGTCCGGCGCTCGATGAGGCCCCTGCCCTCGAGGCCATCGACCAGGGTGACGAAGTTGGCGCGCTTGATGCCCAGGACTTCGGCGATCTCGGTCTGCTTGCGGCCCGGATTGTCGGCAATGAGCACGAGGACGGAATAGTCCGCCGGCCGCAGCTCCAGGTCGGCGAAGGTGGAGAGAAAAATCTGGAAGATCCTGAGTTGTGCGCGCCTCAGGCGGTAACCGATAAGGCCGGTGGTCGCCGCGACGTCCAGGGCTTCGCCGCCGGGCGGTGGGGTGAGGCTGAGAGTCATCGCACGTGTCCCTTGCTGGCTGATGCGCCCCGAAGCGGCCGCTTGAGCTACCGTTTGTTATAGCGGATAACATTGGTCGAGGCTGGCCGAAAGGGATGCACCCAACGGAAGAGGACGAGTGACGCCATATCCGGCAGGTTATCGTTTTGGCCCGCGGGGCCATCGCCGGCGACAGAATGCCGGATTATGATAATCGATGGGTTATGGGCCAACTGGCAGTTGTCATTTTACTTCTCGGCCCCGGCGTCCTTTAATCGAGCCTTAGACGGACAACTCGCCACCGGGACAATGACGGCGAGGGTAACTGTCGGCTGATCGGGGCTGCACAAGGCGCCTCGGGGGGAGGTCAGGTATGGATGAGACGCCGCTCGGGCGCTTCGTGTTCAGGCTGGCGGCGGTAGCCGCAATTGCTGGCGGAGCCGCGCTGGTGGCCGTGACGGCGATCACGGTCATAAGCGTTATAGGCAGGGCTCTCATTCCCGTTGGCCTCGGGGCCATTCCCGGCGACGTCGAGCTGGTGCAGGCAGGAATTCTGTTCTCGGTTTGCTGCTTCCTGCCCTGGTGCCATCTCGAACGGGGACATGCGATCGTTGCGATCGTCACCGACAAATTTCCCGTCCGGTTCAGCGCCGTGGCCGAAGCGTTGTGGGATGGCTTCATGCTGGTGGCGGCTGGCTTCCTGACGTGGCGGCTGTGGTTCGGCCTGCTCGACAAATTCGGCAATCGCGAATCGACATTCATTCTACGAATGCCGCTTTGGATCTCCTACGCCGCAGGCCTGATCGGCCTCGCCATCTTCGTGATCATCGCGGTCTATTGCTTCGTGCGATCGACGCGCAACGCCATTGCCAGCCAGCCGGTTCGGCCGATTTCGGGAGCCGGCGAATGACCAATGTCGAACTGGGTATGTGGTCGTTCCCTGTACTGCTGGCGCTGATCTTCCTGCGCATGCCGATCGGGCTCGCGATGCTGATCGTGGGCGTCGTGGGTAACTACCTCATCACGAAAAGCTGGAACCCGAGCTTCTCGCTCTTCAAGTCGCTGACCTACTCGACCTTCTCGAGCTATTCGCTGTCGGTGGTGCCGCTGTTCCTGCTGATGGGCCAGTTCGCCTCGCTGGGTGGTATTTCCAAACAATTGTTCGACGCCGCCGCGTCGTGGCTCGGGCACCGGAGGGGCGGCGTAGCCATGGCCGCGATCGGCGCGTGCGCGGGGTTCGGCGCGATCTGCGGGTCGTCACTGGCAACGGCCGCGACTATGGGACAGATCGCCCTGCCCGAGTTGCGCAAGCGCGGCTATTCGGGCGCACTCGCCACCGGCACGCTCGCAGCGGGCGGCACGCTGGGCATCCTGATTCCGCCGTCGGTGATCCTGGTGATTTTCGCGGTGCTGACCGAACTCAACATCGCGCGTCTCTTCCTGGCAGCGATGGTGCCGGGCGTTCTCGCTGCGGCGGGATACATCATTGCGATCGCAGTCACGGTCCGGATCCGCCCTGCCCTTGCGGGTGAGCCTTATCCCCGCGTTGCCTATGGCGAGCGCTTCCGGCTGATCCTGGCAATCTGGCCGGTGCTGCTGATCTTCTTCCTCGTCATCGGCGGCATCTATCTGGGATGGTTCACCCCCACAGAGGCGGCGGCGATCGGCGCAGCCGGCACCGCGATCATTGCCCTGCTTCGCGGCGGCCTGAACTGGAAGAACTTCACGGACTCGATGCTGGCGACAGCCAAGGCCACCGCCATGATCTTCCTGATCATCCTCGGTGCCGCAGCGCTCAACAATTTCCTCGCGCTCAGCCAACTGCCGCAGGCGGCCGTCAGCTTCGTCATGGAACAGGGTTACAATCCCTGGGCCGTGCTGATCCTGATGCTGGTGTTCTACCTGATCCTGGGCTGCTTCATGGATTCGCTGTCGATGATCCTGCTGACGGTGCCGATCTTCTATCCGATCGTCATGGCGCTCGATTTCGGCCTGTCGCCGGCCGAGTTCGGTATTTGGTTCGGCATTATCGTGCTGGTGGTGGTCGAGGTCGGACTCATCACGCCACCAGTGGGTATGAACCTGTTCGTGATCAACTCGATGGCGAAAGGCACAACGCTGGGCGAGACCTATGCCGGTGTCTTGCCGTTCGTCATTTCCGACTTCGTCAGGACGACCCTGCTGGTGGCGTTCCCGGCGATTTCACTGTTCCTCGTGCACTGGCTATATTGATGCATGGGAGCTCGCGTGTGACTACTGGACTACACCCCTAGGGAGGACAGAATGAAGAGACGTGCATTCCTCGCCGGCGCCGCGGCCGGTACGGTGGCGCTCGCCGCCCCCGCGATCGTGCGGGCGCAGGACACCACCACGCTTCGCGTGCACCAGATGCTGCCCGCGCAGGCGACGATCCCGTCGAAGGCGATCGAGCCGTGGACCAAGAAAGTCGCCGACGCCTCTGGCGGCCGGCTGAAGTTCGAACTCTACCCGGCCATGCAGCTGGGCGGTGCGCCCCCGGACCTCTACGACCAGGCCAAGGACGGCGTGGTCGACCTGATCTGGACGGTGCTCGGCTACACCCCGGGCCGCTTCCCCAAATCGGAAGTGTTCGAGCTGCCCTTCATGGTGACCAAGGGCGAGCCCACCTCGGTGGCGTTCCAGAAGTATGTCGAAGCGAACTCGATGGACGAGTTTGCGGGTGTGAAGGTGCTCTGCGTGCACGCGCACGGCCCGGGCCTCTTCCACAGCAAGGATCCGATCACCAAGCTCGAAGATCTGCAGGGCATGAAGGTTCGCGGCGGTTCGCGCATCATCAACGACCTGCTGACGCGCCTCGGTGCCGAGCCGGTCGGCCTGCCCGTGCCGCAGGTTCCCGAAGCCCTGTCGACCGGCGTCATCAGCGCCACGACGATTCCGTGGGAAGTGACGCCATCGCTCAAGGTGGCCGAGCTGGTCCACAACCACACCGGCTTCTCGGGCGACCATGGCCTGTATACCCAGACGTTCGGGTTCACCATGAACCTCGACCGCTACAACAGCCTGCCCGACGACCTCAAAGCCATCATCGACGAGAATTCCGGCGTCGAGACGGCCCGGGCATTCGGCGCGGCGATGGACATGGGCGACGCGATCGGTCTCAAGATCGCGCAGGATGCCGGCAACAACATCATCACGCTCGATGAAGCGGAGACGGCACGCTGGAAGGATGCGGCCAAGCCGACCGTCGACCAGTGGCTCGCCGACATGAAGGCGGCAGGTATCGACGGACAGGCACTCTACGACGCGGCCCTCGCGGCCGTGGCCGCCGAGAGCGCCTGACGCAAAAGTGCGCCCCGCTGCCGGTGGCGGCGGGGCGCGGATCTATCGGCCGCCTGCCCGCGCGGCTCGCTTACCTTCCCTCACATAACGACGTTCAACGACCCGCGCTGGCGCTGAGGTCGACATTGGCTGCCGTGTCGCGGGCGATGTAGCTCTGGATCTGACGGACGATCTGGGCGGCATGTTCGCTCGCAAGCCGGTCGGCGAGGCCGGCGTCGCGAGCCTCGATGGCGGCGACGATGGCGCCGTGCTCCTCGACATATTGCTGCGGCAACGCATCGCCAAACGATTGGTAGTAGAGGCGCAGGATGCGGCGGCCTTCATCCAGCAGCCGGGCGAACAACGCAATGAAGTACGGATTGCCGCCCGCCGTCGCGATGGCGACATGAAAATCGCGGTTGGTCTCGATCATGCGCATCGCATCGCGCGCGGCGACGGCCTCGGCGTAGGCGCGCTCATGCCGGCGGATGATGTCCAGTTGGTTGTCGCGGTGATGAACGGCCGCGCCGCGCGTGGTCACGCGATACATCAGGCTCAGCGCCTCGAAATAGACGGGCAGGCGGACGAAATCGATCGGCGCCACGATCGTGTTGCGATTGGGCAGCGCCATCACGAGCCCTTCGGCTGCGAGCCGAACCAATGCCTCCCGGATGGGCGTGCGCGACATCCGGAATTCCTGGGCGAGGCGAACCTCGTCGAGCGAGGCGCCCGGCTGGAGCGTCAGGTTGAGGATCGACTGGCGCATCGCTTCATAAACCTGGGTCGCACCCGATCCGCGCACGCGCGCCGGGGCAGCGTCAGACTTCGGTTTTGCTGCACTGCGGGGCGTCCGCCCGCGCGATGCCGGCGCGGTAGCCATGATCAGGGTCCCTCGCTCCAAGGTGGGCTCAAAGAGCAGATACCGTCACCAGCCCCGCGCTGGAAGTGGCAGCAGAGGCTGGTGGGCCGAAAATCAACGCGCCCGGCGATAGCCAGGAAGGACCTGCTTTCGGTCCCGGGACGGTCATGTCACTGGGTAGGGGAGCCCTTGGTGCCCTGGAGAGGACTCGAACCTCCACGTCGTTAAACACACGGACCTGAACCGTGCGCGTCTACCAATTCCGCCACCAGGGCAACCGATGGGCGCCGTTCCCTAGGGGAGTGCGCACAGCCTGTCAATCTTGATACGAGGCGATGGGCGCGACCCCGCCGACTCTCGACAGTTTGGCGGGGTTTCGGCTAGAAGCGGGCAGTCTTCAACCGCCGGAGCGTTGCCCCATGGACCAGCCCGAACTCGTCACGATTTTCGGTGGCTCGGGATTTGTCGGCACGCAGATCGTGCAGGTGCTCGCTCGCGCCGGATATCGCATCCGCGTGGCGGTGCGGCGGCCGGACCTGGCGGGCCATTTGCGTCCTCTGGGAGGGGTTGGCCAGGTCGTACCGATGCAGGCCAATGTGCGCTATCCCGACTCGGTGATGGCCGCGGTGCGTGGCGCCTCGATCGTCATCAATCTGGTGGGAATCGGCGTTGAAAAGGGCCGGCAGCGGTTCCGGGCCGTGAACGTCGCGGGCGCACGGCGGGTCGCCGAGGCAGCAAAGGCCGCGGGCGCCCACACGCTGGTGCATATGTCGATGATCGGGGCAGACGCGAACTCGCCGAGCCTCTTCGCCCGGTCGCGGGCGATGGGCGAGGACGACGTGCGGGCCGCGTTCCCCTCGGCGATCATCATGCGGCCTTCGGTGATCTTCGGGCCGGAGGACGAGTTCTTCAACAAGCTGGGCATGATCGCCCGCATGCTGCCGGTGATGCCGCTGTTCGGCGGTGCGACGAAGTTCCAGCCGGTCTATGTCGCCGACGTCGCCGAGGCGTTCGGACTGGCCGCGCAAGGCCAGCTCCGCGCGGGGAAGGTCTATGAGCTTGGCGGACCGGACGTGCGGACCAATCGCGAACTGGTCGAACGTGTGTTGCGCGACACCAATCGGCGCAACCCGATCCTGCCGCTTCCCAGCGTCGTGGGGCGCATCCTGGCGGTCCCGATGGGGCTTTTACCCAAGCCGCTGATCACAGGCGAACAGATCACGCTGCTGGGGATCGACAATGTCGTGTCGCCCGAAGCGGTCAAGGAGAAGCGCACGCTTGCCGGCATGGGCATTACGCCCCGGCCCCTCGATGCAGTGCTGCCGAGCTACCTGTGGCGCTTCTCGCCCAACGGGCAATTCGACCGGCAGACGGCCTGATCCGGGCTCGGACCACGTGGCTGCTGGGACGCGGTTCCAGTTCAACCGAACAGCAAAACGCCCCACAGGCCGATTGCGCCCACGAAGATGCGCCAGTAGGCGAACGGCGCAAAGCCGTGGCGGCTAATGAAGTCGAGCGCGTAGCGCACCACGATGAAGGCGAGAATGAAGGCCGCCGCGAAGCCGACGCCGACCGCGAGGCCGAGTTCGGACGTGATGAACTCGCGGCTTTTCCACAAATCATAGCCGAAGGCCCCCGCCATCAGCGGGATCGCGACAAAGAAGCTGAACTCGGCAGCCGAGCGCTTGTCCGTGCCCAAAAGCAGCGAGCCGACGATGGTGGCTCCCGAGCGCGACACGCCGGGGATCAAAGCGAGCATCTGGAACAGCCCGATATAGAGGCACAGCAACGGGGGATATTCGTAGATCGAGGTGTATCTGGGCGTGAGCTTCAGCTGGTCGACCCAGAGCAGGATCAGCCCGCCGATGATCAGCATGGCGCAAATCAGGATCGGGGATTCGTAGATCACGGTCTTGATGAGATCGTGCAGCAGCACCCCCGCGATGGCGGCGGGCGCGGCGGCGAGGACGACGCCCAGGATGAAGCGCAGCGCCCCGGCCTTGCAGGTAACGGCGTCGCGCAGGATGCCAAGCAATCGCCAGAAATAGACCACGACGATGGCAAGGATCGCCCCCAGCTGGATCAGCACCTCGAACAGCCGGCCGGGGCTCTCAAAACCCAGGAAATGGCCGACGAGCAGGAGGTGCGCCGTGGACGAAACGGGCAGGAACTCCGTTAACCCCTCGATGATTCCGAGCAGCGCCGGCACAAAAATACCTTGATCGCCGTTCATCTCATCTCCTACTCATCCGGAGGCCCAAAGCCTCGTCCGTCTAAGCTGATTTGCGCCGCCGCGCCAGAATTGGACCAGATTTCAGCGTCATGCCCCGTCTGCTGCAGCACCGACTCGACCCCCAATCGCGCCTCGCCCGGCTGATCCTCGCCGAGTACGGCATCGCCACGGATCTCGAAGACGTCAAGCCGTGGACGCGTGATCCGCATTTCCTCGAGCTCAACCCCGCGGCCACCGTGCCGGTGCTGCTCGATGAGGGACAGCCGCATGCGGTCGGCGTGCTCGCGACGATCCATGCCATCGAGGACCGTTACAGCCCCGCGGCGGTCGCGGGATTGTTTCCGGCCCAGCCCAGGGACCGCGCAGAGATGTGGCGGCTCGCAGAATGGGTCCTGATGAAGCTCAACGACGAAGTGACGCGCTATGTGATCGAGGAAAAGATCGTCAAGCGCGACAAGCCGGGCGCGACGCCTGATCCGGGCGTGCTGCGCGTCGCCAAGGCAAACCTCGTCGAGCACATGCTCTATTTCAACTGGCTGTTCGCAACGCGCCAATGGCTCGCGGGCGACGTGATGACGCTGGCCGATTTTGCGCTCGCCGCGCATCTGAGCGCGCTCGATTATCTCGGCGATGTCGATTGGGACGCCGCGGTCGAAGTACGGCACTGGTACGCGCGCATCAAGTCCCGCCCCGCCTTCCGCACACTGCTCAACGACCGCGTCGGCGGCATGCCGCCTCACGCCGGCTATGCGGACCTTGACTTCTAGCACCGCGCTCGACGAGGTCCGGGCGCGCGCCCGCTCACTGGGGTTCGACGCGTTCGGGATCACAACGCCGGATGTACGGCCCGATCTGCGTGCGAAGCTCGACCAAGCGCTCGCGGCGGGCTGGCATGGCGACATGAACTGGATGGCCGAGACGGCCGGGCGGCGAGCCGATCCGCGGGCGCTGTGGGAGGGCGTGCGTTCGGTGATCATGCTGGGGGTCAATTACGGCCCGGACAGCGATCCGCTCGAGACGCTGGCGATGTGCAATCGCGGGACCATCTCGGTTTATGCGCGCAATCGCGACTATCACGACATCATCAAGGGCCGGCTGAAGGAAGTCGCTGGGCTGCTCGAGGCGCGCACGGGCGCGAAGGTGAAAGTCTTCGTCGATACCGCGCCGGTGATGGAAAAGCCGCTCGCCGAAGCGGCGGGGCTCGGCTGGCAGGGCAAGCACACGGTGCTGGTGAGCAAAGAATTCGGCAGCTGGCTCTTCCTGGGGGCGATCTTCACGAGCGCTGAACTGCCCGTCGATGCGCCGCATGCGGAGAGCTGCGGAACCTGCACGAAATGCCTCGATGTGTGCCCCACGAATGCCTTCCCCGCGCCGTTTCAGCTCGATGCGCGCCGGTGCCTGTCTTACCTCAACATCGAGCATGCGGGGCCGATTCCGATCGAGTTCCGCGTGGCGATGGGCAATCGCATCTATGGATGCGACGATTGCCTTGCGGTCTGCCCCTGGAACAAGTTCGCGACCGTCAGCCATGAGGCCAAGCTCAGGGCGCGCGACGATCTGAGGGCGCCGGCGTTAAGCGACCTCGCAGTCCTCGACGAGCCCGGTTTTCGTGCCATGTTTTCGGGATCGCCGATCAAGCGGATCGGCCATGCGCGATTCCTGCGCAATGTGCTGATCGCAGTGGGGAACAGTGGCGATCCCGCGCTTGCGCCGCTCGCCGAAGCGCGGCTCGACGATGATGAGCCGCTGATCCGTGGCGCCGCCGTATGGGCTGTGCGGCGGCTCAGCACACAGGAACGTATCGACGAATTGGCACTGGACTTTCTGCCACGCGAGGCCGACACAGCCGTGCGGTTGGAGTGGGTGCAGGACGTCTGATGGGCGTGTTCTTTTTCGGCATGGGCTTCTCGTCGCTGGCGTCGGCGCGGGCCATCCACCAGACGATCGACAGCGAGATGCCGATCTTCGGGACGACGCGGACCGAGGACGGCATCGAGGCATTGGCCGACAGCCCCTATCGGCTGCACCTGTTCGACGGGACTGCGCCCGGCACAACGCTTGTGCCGGACCTTCATCGGGCGACCCACGTGGTGCTGTCGATTCCACCGACCGAGGCGGGCGATCCCGCGCTGATTCAGCACTCGCGCGATCTGGATGCGGCGCCACGGCTGGAGTGGCTCTGCTACTACTCAACCGTCGGCGTCTATGGCGATTTCGGCGGGCAATGGATCGACGAGACGGCGGCGACGCGGCCGATCAACAAACGCAGTGCGCACCGCGTCGAAGTCGAGCAGCAATGGCGCGACTTTGCGGCCAAGCGCGGAGTACCGCTGCTGATCCTGAGGCTTGCGGGCATCTACGGACCGGGCCGGTCGAGTTTCGACAAGCTGCGTGAGGGAGCAGCGCGGCGCATCATCAAGTCCGGGCAGGTGTTCAACCGCATCCATGTCGACGATATCGGGCGGGCAACAGCACTGGGCGCGCAGCGGAAGCTGGCGGGAACGTTCAACCTTGCGGACGACGAGCCCGCGCCGCCGCAGGATCTGATCGAGTATGCGGCCCGCAAGATGGGCGTGCCGGTACCACCCGATCTGCCCTTCGCGGAGGCGGACATGACGCCCATGGCGCGGAGCTTTTATTC
>JBIQKK010000006.1:41419-46811 GCA_044506585.1 Hyphomicrobiales bacterium | reverse complement strand
CTGATGCGGATCACGCCGGAGCACGGCGTCATCGAGATCGGCGGCATCTATTGGGGCCCGGCCATCGCACGCACGCGGATTGCAACGGAAGCACTGTTTCTCCACGCCCGCTACGTCTTCGACGATCTCGGCTATCGCCGCTTCGAGTGGAAATGCAATGACCTCAACGCCCCGAGCAAGGCGGCGGCGCTGCGCTTCGGCTTCACGTTCGAGGGCGTGTTCCGCCAGCACATGATCGTCAAGGGCGCCAATCGCGACACGGCCTGGTTCTCGATGCTCGACAGCGAATGGCCGGCAATCCGCGCACGCTTCGAACGCTGGCTCAATCCGGCCAATTTCGACGCCGACGGAAGCCAGCTTTCGCCGCTCGGCGGGCTACTGCGCGAAAAGTAAACGCGGCGCCTTCTTGGCCCAGAGTTACCCAGAAATTAGCGGACTCGCAGAACGCGACGACTCTGGCGCCGTGCTGCTCGACTCTTTTCCCTTGAGACGCAAGGCATAGCACCAATAATTATGGTTAACGACCTGACTCCATGACTGGTTAACCACAAGTATTGCGCCCAGACTATACTTCAAGTCATACACAAATTGTTAGACTGACCGGCCGTAGCCTCGATGCGATGGGCGGCGGATACAGAAAGTAGCCACGCCCCATCCGCCGATCGCGCCAATGGGGGCTCACCGATCTGCGTCAAAACAGGGAAGTGAGACGCTCATGAAACGCTACAGAATCGCAGCGGCAATCCTTGCCTCTACTGCTCTTTGCTCGCCGGCCTTTGCCGACTGGGTGGAAACCGATTCGGACACCGGCACCATCGCCGTCACGCTGACGGTTGTCGATGATTGCGTCCTCGAGACCGAGCCGCTCAGCTTCGGCACGACGGGCATCGTCGATGAGGAGGTTCCCGCCACCGCCACCATCACCATCGAGTGTACACGTGACTCGCCTTACGCCATCGCCCTTGACGCCGGCGCGAATGACGGGGGTACCGGTGATGTGGCCGATCGCACGCTGGTATTGACCGGCGGCCAAGCAGACGACGTGCTGTCCTATCAGCTCTACAGTGACAGCGGCCACTCGACCGTCTGGGGCCATACGATAGGGGGCGACACCGTCGATTCTGCCAGCGCCTCGGGCGAGGCCCAGGAATACACGATCTACGGCCTGATCGACGACCACCAGAACGCACCAGCCGGTGCTTACACCGACACCATCACAGCGACCATCTATTACGGCGACGACCTGGAGCCGTAATCGGCCAATCCAGCTCAGTCTATTCGGGGGAATTTGACTATGCGTTTTCGCACTCTTGCGGCGATGCTCGCCTTTGCCTGCCTTGCTGCTACCGACGTTGGCGCGGCCAGTCTCCGCGTCGCGCCGGTGCGGCTCGAGGCTTCGGCGTCGCAACCGACCACCACCTTGCGCGTGTGGAACGCCGACAAGGCGGCGGTCAAGGTCCAGGTCCGCGTCTATCGCTGGACCCGCAAGAATGGCGACGACATCCTGACCCCGACCAAGGATGTCGTGGCCAGTCCTCCAATCAGTACGCTGAAGCCCGGTGCGGAAAATCTTGTCCGCATCGTGCGCGTCGCGAAGACCCCCCTCACCGAACGCGAGGCCTATCGCGTGCTGGTGGATCAGTTGCCTGATCCCAAGGCGCAGAAGGCGGGCGTGGTGAACGTCCTCGTGCGTCATGCCATCCCGCTCTACTTCAAGTAGCAGCGCACGAATCAACTTCTGGTTGGCGGCAGCCGCGGCTGGACTGATGCTCCTGCCGACGGCCGCAACCGCTTTGCAAATTCTCGACGACCCGATCGATCCGGTTGCCGAGGCAGCAGTGGACACGGCGGCAATCGAGCCCCTCGCTGATATCGCTCCGACGTCTGACGTCGGGCCCGAAACGGCCCCGGCGGACGTGGAAGAGACGGGCGACCAGCTGCTGATCGAGGAGCCGCTCGCGTATGACCTCTGGCTCGACATCCTGATCAACGGTCAGCGCCGCAAGAAGATCGTCAGCATCCATCACAATGCCGACGGAAGCCTATCCGCCACGCGCGCGGACCTCGCCGAAATCGGCCTTCTGGGGCCCCAGACGGGCGACATGTCGCCCGAAGCGCCCGTCGCGCTCGCCGATCTGCCCGGGGTCACCTATGTCTTCGATGAAGTCGAGCAAACCATCGATTTCATCGCGCCGGAATCGGCGCGCGCCCGCCAGATCGTCGATGCGAAGGGCCGCAAGCCGAAGGTTGTCGCCGGGGAGGACGATCCCGATGACCCGACCGATGCGTTTGGCCTGGTCCTCAACTACGACGTCTATGCCAATGCCAGCATGACCAATAGCGGCGCGTTCACGCCGCCTGCGCCTTCGGGCTCGTTCGAGGCGAGGCTGTTCGGCCCCTTCGGCCTGCTCGAGCACAGCTTTTTGGTGCAGTCGGACCCGCTGCTTTTCCGCCGCCTCAACACGACCTGGTCGAAATCCGACCCCGAGGCGATGCGCACGTGGCGCGCCGGCGACATCGTAACAGGCGCGCTCGGCTGGACGCGGCCGACGCGGCTCGGCGGCATCCAGATGCAGAACGATTTCAGCCTCCGCTCCGATATCGTGACCTTTCCCGTGCCCTCGATCACCGGAAGCGCGGCCCTGCCCTCAGCGGTCGAAATCTACGTCAACGACAAGAGCCGCTATTCCGGCGAGGTCCTCGAAGGACCGTTCGAGGTTGCCAATGTGCCGGTGGTGACCGGCGGCGGCACGATCAAGCTGGTCGTGAAGGATGCCGCCGGCAACGAGGTGACCACCGAGGCCGATTATTTCGCCTCGCCGCAACTGCTCAAGCCGGGACTGATCGACTATTCCGCCGAGATAGGTTTCGCGCGCACCGGTTTCGGGACCAGCGCCGACAGGTACGACCGTCGCTTGATGGGCTCGGGCAGCATCCGCGCCGGCGGCACCGACTGGCTCACCTGGGAGGGCCACGCCGAGGGCGGCCTCGATCTCATCAGCGGCGGCGCCGGCGTCGTTGCAACGCTCGGCCGGCTCGGCATCGGCCAGTTCTCCGTCGCGGCCAGCAAGACCGCCGAGGCAACCGGCGCGCAAGTCGCGGGCTCGCTGCAGGTGAGCTTCGGCAATGTCGCGGTTGGGGCCCGGACCCAAAAGAGCTTTGGCCGCTTCGAGGACATCGCCTCCTACACCGCACCCGGTGTCACCGATCATCGCAGCGCCACGCCCTCCACGCTCTACCAGCTGTCATTGTCGGTACCGACGCCTTTCGAGGGCGGTCGCGCCAGCCTGAGCTATACGCATCTGGAGCCGGCATCGGGCGATGCCGCGCAGCTCGTTGCCGCGAGCTATGGGCAAAAGATGTTCGGCGGCAGCGGTTCGGCCAGCGCCTACGCCGACCTCAAGAGCGGCCGCTACGGCGCGTCCATCGGCCTGTGGATGCCGCTGGGGAACAACCTCTCCACCCGTGCCTCGATGCGGCCAACCGGTGACGGCGCGGTGCTCAGTGCAAGTCTCGGCAACGGCGCCGGCAGCGATGTGGGCGAAGTCGGATGGCTGCTGAACACCGAGCAGGGCAAGTCCTCGAGCTATTCGGCGAGCGTGCGTACCAAGCTACCGGCGGCAAGTGTGCGCGGCCGGCTCGTCCATCGCGAAGGACGCACCACCCTCAATGGCCTGGTGAGCGGGGCGATCGTCGCCGCTGATGGCGGCCTGTTCGTCGCCAATCATGTCAGCGATGCCTTCGCTATCGTCGATGTCGGTGCGCCGAATATACCGGTGTTCTTCCGAAACCGCCCCGCGGGTGTTACCGGTGCCAATGGCAAGCTGCTGGTACCGGGGCTGAGGGCCTATGAGAAGAACCGTATTTCAATCGATCCCACCGGCCTGCCACTCGACCTCATGGTCGAAAATACCACGGCTATCGTCGTTCCGGAGGCAGGCTCGGGCGTCATCGTGCGCTTCGGCAAGCACGGTTCGGGCGGTACGGCGCTGGTCAGCTTTCGCGATACGTCCGGTGCGTTCCTGCCGCTCGCCAGTACGGGCAGCATCGGCGATGGCGAGAACGAATTCACGATCGGGTATGATGGCGAGGCGCTGCTCGAAGGGCTCAGCGCCGACAATGTCGCGACCATCGAGCTTGCCGATGGCGGCCGCTGCGTCGCCGAGTTTCCGTATGCAGATGCCGGTGGCAATCTCGTCAGTATTGCCGATATCGTCTGCCATCCTGTCTAGCTCGAAAGGCGAGCCGTGCTGCGCATCCTGCTGATGACGATCCTGTTCCTGCTGTCTGCCTCGGCGGTGCACGCCGCCGCCCTCTGCACGGTCGACATCGGCGATATCGACTTCGACGAGGTCGATGCCATCGGCAACACCGAAACGACCTCGAGCTCCGAGATCACCATCCAGTGCGAGGGCGCCTCCGAGAGCAAGATCACGGTCTGCGGCCATATCGGCGCTGGCGACGGCGGCAGCGCAGGCAATTATCGCCTGGCCCGGTCGGGACAAGACGAGCTGGCCTTTGGCTTCTACACGCAGGAGACCGGGGGTACGGCTTGGGGTAGTGACAGCACACCAGAGCTCGGCGCTCCCAATCGCTTCCTGCTCGATGTCAACGATGGCAGCGCCACCGGCTATGGTACGCTCTATGCAAGGATACCGCCTGGCCAAACCGATGCCCCTGTCGGCACCTATCATGCCGGTTTCACGGCGGCCGACGTCACCTTCGCCTATGAGGAGGGCGACCACGACTGCTCCACCGTGGGCGGCGCCGTGGCCAGTGCCGACTTCTCAGTCGATGCCGGCATCGTTGCCAACTGCCGCCTCGAAACCAACGACCTCAGCTTCGGCACCACGGGGCGCATCGGCGAAAATATCGACGCCGAGACCGAACTCGAGCTCATCTGCACGGCCGGCACCGGTTACGGCATCGCGATCGACGGTGGTGGCTCGGGCGACCCCGCCAACCGCCGTCTCGTCGCCGGCGAGAACAGCGTCCGCTACGACCTCTATTCCAACGCCGGGCGCACAGCGCGCTGGGGCATGGACGAAGGCGATATGGTCACCGGCGATGGCGATGGCGAAACGCACCCATACACGGTCTATGGCCGCATCCCACCGCAGCCAGCCGCCAGCGGCGCATATACCGACACGGTCGTCGTCACGCTGTTCTACGACTAATGGGCCAATAGCCCTTCGATCGTCCGCGCCAACAGCGCCAGATCCTGGTCGCGGCTCAAACGGTGCTCGCCGTCGGGGATCAGGGTGAACGTCACCGGGTCGTTGACGAGGTGTTGCACCAGCTTCAGCGCGTGCTCCTTGGGGACATCCTTGTCCCTGGCGCCCTGAAGGATGGTCACCGGACAGCCCGTCTCGATGGCGCGGCCGAAGAGCAG
>JBIQKK010000006.1:37848-41319 GCA_044506585.1 Hyphomicrobiales bacterium | reverse complement strand
GAACCGACGACGATCTGCGGGCCGGTCGTGGTTTCGAACACGGCCAGGGATTCCTCCAGCCAGCGGCTGATGGTCCCCTCGTTGAAGTCGCCACCCGACTGGCCGTGGCCGGAATAGTCGAACCGGGTGACCGCAAGGCCGTGGCTTGCGCCGAACTGGTCGAGGGCGACGGCTTTCGAACCCGTCATGTCGGATTTGAACCCGCTCAGCCAGAAGAGGCCGGGCTGACGGCCCTGACGGCGCAGCACGGCGATCCGGCGGTCGCCGACCATGAGGAATTCAGTCAAATGCACCTCCCAGGCAACTCAGTCACAGGCTTGAACATTTCCATACCAAGGCGCGGCCTGATGGATTGACTTGCGGGCTGCGAGTCACGATTTTAGCCGCGCTTCCCAAAAGCATCCGTCAACCGCAGAAGGACCTCTGCCATTCGCCGACCTATGAGACCAGTGGCGCCCCAAAAGGATGGGCCCGTTTCAAACGAGGATATCTCCTCCCCCGAAGTTCAGCTGATCGATGCCGAAGGCGTCAATCACGGAGCCGTAAAAACCCGTGACGCGCTGAACCAGGCCCAGGAACTGGGCCTCGACCTTGTGATCATCGCCGCCAATTCGACGCCGCCGGTTGCCAAGATGCTCGATCTTGGCCGCTTCAAATATGCGGCGCAGAAGAAGGCCAACGAGGCCCGCAAGAAGCAGAAGGTCATCGAGGTCAAGGAAATCCAGCTGCGGCCGAACATCGACACGCACGACTACGAGACCAAGATGAAGGCCGTGCACCGGTTCCTCGAAGAGGGTGACCGCGTAAAGGTGACGATGCGCTTCCGTGGCCGCGAAATGGCGCACCAGGACCTTGGGGTCGAACTCCTGAACAAGGTGCAGACCGAACTGGCCGAAAAGGCCAAGATCGAATCGGCGCCGCGGTCGGAAGGCCGGCAAATGGTGATGGTTCTGGCGCCCAGATAAGGCGCACGATGCGATTTCCTGTCGAAAGAGGGCGGCGAAAGCCGCCCTTTGTGTTTCGGCGGGACGCAAATCGGCTACATAACATCTTATGCATTTCGACCAGCGCGAGACCCTCGGCTTTCAGGCAGCCCAATTGGCACGGCTGATTTCGCTCAGGTTGCGCGATGCGCTGGCACCGCTGGAGCTGATGCCGGCCCAGGCGGCCGCCCTGATCGAGATCGGGGACAAGCCCGGGTTGACACAAAAAGAGTTGGTCGAGCGGCTCGAAGTCGAGCAACCCGGCGTCGCGCGCACGCTCAACGGGCTCGAGGCCGATGGCTGGATTTTCCGCGAGAGCCGGGGTGGCCGCGCGCAGGGGCTCTACCTCAGCGACCGGGCGGCCGAGGTGGTGCCCGAGGCGGTGAAGATCACCGCCGAGATCAACCGGACGGCGCTGGCTGAACTGAGCCGCACCGAGGGGGCGCACCTGCTCGACGCCCTCGAAGAGCTGATTTCGAACCTCAAAGCCCGCTGAGGCTTGCCTTAACGGCCCCCCGCCTCTATAGACGCCGCTTCTGAACCGGACCGCCCGGCCGAAAGGCATGCCGTGGCGGCCCAGAATGCGTGCCCCCACGGGGCCTAGACAGGACCGCAAAATGCCAAAAATGAAGACCAAGTCGGGCGCCAAAAAGCGCTTCAAGCTGACTGCGTCGGGCCGCGTGAAGGCCGGCGTCGCAGGCAAGCGCCACCGCCTCCTCAGCCACTCCGCCAACTACATCCGGCAGAACCGCGGCACCAAGATCCTCGCCAAGGGCGATGAGAGCCTGGTGAAGTGGTACATGCCCTACGCGCGCTAAAGGAGAGCTGAGATGTCCCGAGTCAAACGCGGCGTAACCTCTCACGCCCGCCACAAGAAAGTTCTCAAGGCCGCCGAAGGCTTTTACGGCCGCCGCAAGAGCTCGATCACCGTTGCCAAGGCCGCCGTCGACAAGGCCGGCCAGTATGCCTATCGCGACCGCCGGGCCAAGAAGCGCAATTTCCGCGCGCTCTGGATCCAGCGCATCAACGCGGCGGTGCGTCAGCACGGGCTGACCTATGGCCGATTTATCGACGGCCTCGTGAAGGCCGAGATCGCGGTGGACCGCAAGGTCCTGTCCGATATCGCCATCACCGAGCCCGCAGCCTTCGCCGCGCTGGTCGCGCAGTCCAAGAAGGCGCTCGGTTACCTGGGCGAGTTCGAGAAAACCACCGCGGCGCGCGTCGCTTAATCGAGCGATCCGCCTAGCCTTTACCGAGGCCTCAAGCTAAGCCTTGCGCCGCCCTGATCGGGGATGGCGCGGGGCTTTTTGTTTGCGCTGCCGAAACCGGAAAACCAAGATGAGCCTGACCGACGACATCGACCGCCTGCGCCACGAACTGACTGCTGCCATCGAGGCGGCGGGCGACGAAACCGTGCTCGAAGGCGTGCGCGTTGCGGCGCTGGGCAAGAAGGGCTCGGTGTCGGCGCTGCTTGCAACGCTCGGCACAATGGCGCCGGAGGAGCGCAAGACCGCCGGACCGGCGATCAACGGGCTGAAGGCAGCGATCGCCGGGGCTATCGAGGCGAAAGCGTCGGCACTCAAGGCCGCGGCGCTCGACGCCCGGCTCGCCGCCGAGACGGTGGACGTTACCCTGCCGGTGCGCCCTGCCCCCACGGCACAGGGCCGCATCCACCCGATCAGCCAGGTGTGGGACGAGATCACGGCGATCTTCTCCGACATGGGTTTCACGATCGCCGAAGGGCCCGACATCGAGACCGACTGGTACAATTTCACGGCGCTCAACTTTCCCGAGGGCCACCCGGCGCGCGAGATGCACGATACGTTCTTCCTGCAGCCGGGACCGGACGGGACCAGGAAGGTGCTGCGCACGCATACGTCGCCCGTGCAGATCCGCTCGATGAAGCAGACCAATGAGAAGCAGCCGGCCGCCTATCTCACTGGGCCGGTCGAACCGCCGATCCGCATCATTGCGCCGGGCCGTACCTACCGGCACGACAGCGACCAGACACACACGCCGATGTTCCATCAGGTCGAAGGTCTCGTGATCGACAAGGAGAGCCATATCGGCCAGCTCCGCTGGGTGCTCGAAGAATTCCTCAAGGCGTTCTTCGAAGTGCCGGGCGTGACGCTGCGCTTCAGGCCGAGCTTCTTCCCCTTCACCGAACCCTCGATGGAAGTCGACGTCGGCTGCGACCGCTCGGGCGCCGAGGTCAAGATCGGCGAAGGGTCGGACTGGCTCGAGATTCTCGGCTGCGGAATGGTGCACCCGAATGTGCTCCGCAATTGCGGGCTCGACCCCGACGTCTACCAGGGCTTCGCCTGGGGCATGGGGATCGACCGGCTGGCGATGCTCAAATACGGAATGAACGACCTGCGCGCGTTCTTCGACGCGGACAAGCGCTGGCTGGATCATTACGGCTTCCGCGCGTTCGACATGCCGACGCTGTTCGGGGGGCTGTCGAGCTGATGAGCGCGATGCCGCCCTC
>JBIQKK010000006.1:29351-37748 GCA_044506585.1 Hyphomicrobiales bacterium | reverse complement strand
GACGATGCGCGCGGCTTTGCCAACGTGCTCGCCAAGCTTTTTGCGATCTCGGGCGGCCTGCCCAAGATCGAAGCGACTGAAAGTGTCTACAAATGAAGTTCACGCTCGACTGGCTCAAGGATCATCTCGATACCACCGCCACGGCCGACGAGATCGCGACGACGCTGACCATGATCGGCCTCGAGGTCGAAAGCGTCGAGGACACGGCCAAGGCGTTGAAGCCCTTTGTGGTTGCGCATGTGGTGAGCGCCGAGCCGCACCCCAATTCGGACCACCTCAAGGTCTGCAAGGTGGATGCGGGGACCGGTTCGCTCATCGATGTGGTCTGCGGTGCCCCCAATGCCGAGACCGGCATGAAGTCGGTGTTCGCATTTCCCGGCACCTACATTCCCGGCAAGGATTTCGAGCTCAAGGCGGGCGTCGTCATCCGCGGCCAGCCGAGCAACGGCATGCTGTGCTCGGCGATGGAGCTGCAGCTGAGCGACGACCATGAGGGCATCATCAAGCTGCCGGACGATGCACCGGTGGGCATGCCCTATGTCGAGTATGCCAAGCTCGGCGGCGTGGTGTTCGACATTTCGATCACGCCCAACCGCGGTGATGCTACCGGCATCTACGGTGTGGCGCGCGACCTCGCCGCGTTCGGCCTGGGAACGCTCGATTCCACCGAACGCTACATGGCGCCTGTGCCGTCGGCCGGGCCGAGTCCCATCGCACCCTTGCCGCAGCAATTTGCGCCAGGCGAGCCCAAGGCGATCCGCAAATTTGCGGGCCGCTACATCAGGGGCGTCAAGAACGGGCCGTCGCCGGAATGGCTGCAGCAGCGGCTGCGGGCAGTCGGTTTGCGGCCGATCAATGCGCTGGCCGACATCACCAATTTCGTGTCGCAGGGCTGGGGGCGGCCCCTCCACGCCTACGACGCGGACAAGGTCGAGGGCACCATGCTGCTGCGCAATGCGCGCGCCGGCGAAACGCTGGACGGCCTCGATGGGCGCGAGCACGCGCTTGACGAGACCATGTGCGTGATTGCCGATGATCGCGGACCGCTCTGCCTTGGTGGCATCCTCGGCGGCGAGCGCTCGAGCTGCACCGACGAGACGGTGAACCTGTTCATGGAATGCGCGAGCTGGGACCCCGACGAGATCGCCAAGACCGGACGCAAGACCGGCATCGTGTCGGACGCGCGCTACCGGCTGGAACGCTCGGTCGATCCGGCCTTGACCGAGCCGGGGCTGGAGCTTGCGACGCGCCTCGTGATGGAGATCTGTGGCGGCGAGCCTATGGAGCCCGCCATCTCCGGTGAGGATGTGTTCCCCGACACGACCATCGATTTTCCGCTGAGCGAGGTGCGCCGTCTGACGGGTCTGGAGCTGCCGGCCGGGCGGATCGAGGAGATCCTCACGCGGCTCGGCTTTGCCGTATCGGGAAGTGGTACGACGCGGCAGGTAAAAGTTCCAAGCTGGCGTCCGGACGTCACAATGAAGGCGGACCTCGTCGAGGAGGTGATGCGCATGGTGGGCGTTGACAACGTGCCGGTCGAACCGCTGCGGCGGCTGACGCAAGTCGCGCCCCGTATGCTGACGACGATCCAGAATCGGCGACGGCTGGCCAAACGCGTGCTTGCCGCGCGCGGGCTCGACGAGGCGGTGACCTGGTCGTTCATCTCGGCGGCCGAAGCCTTGCGCTTCGGTGGTGGCAAGCCGGAACTGAAGCTCGCCAACGCGATCGCTTCCGATCTCAGCGATATGCGGCCGTCGCTGCTGCCCGGACTGCTCGGCGCGGTGCGCCGCAACCAGAACCGCGGCTTCTCCGATCTCGCGCTGTTCGAGGTCGGGCAGGTGTTTCTGTCGGACGCGCCGGAAGGCCAGCGCACTTATGCAACGGCGATCCGCGCCGGTGGTCCGGACAAGACTTGGCAAGGCGACACCGCACTCAGCGTGTTCGACGCGAAGGCCGATCTTGCGGCGGTCCTCGACGCATTGGGGCACGACATCGACAAACTGCAACTGATCGCCGAGGCGCCCGCCTGGAGCCATCCCGGCCGTGGTGGGCGCGTACAGCTGGGGCCGACCAACGTCATCGCCTGGTTCGGCGAACTGCATCCGGCGTGGGCCGATGAATTGGACGTGACGGGACCGGTCGTTGCCTTCGAACTCGATCTCGATGCGATCCCCGAGCCGCGCCGCAAGGCGACGCGATCGAAGCCGGCGCTGAAGCTCAGCGATTTGATGCCGGTCGAGCGCGACTTCGCGTTCCTCCTCGATCGCGCCGTCAGCGCGGCGACGCTGCTCAAGGCGGCAAGGGGAGCCAACAAGGCACTGATTACCGCGGTCGACATTTTTGACCTGTTCGAAGGCAAGGGTGTGGGCGAGGGCAAGAAGTCCGTCGCCATCCGCGTAACCCTGCAGCCGGTCGACAAGACTCTGACCGACGAGGAGATCGATAAGGTCTCGGACGCCATCGTGGCCGCGGTGACGAAAGCGACCGGCGGGACCTTGCGGGGATGAGCGCCCGGGTGCTTGCCGCTGGGACGTCCTATGCGGCGCTGTCGCCCGACAATCCGCTACGCCGCCTGCCGCGTTCGCCGGGACGAGTCCGCCCACAAAGCTTCCACGACGCTTTCGACTCGCGAACCGTGTTCTATGACTGCTTCTGGAACCACGATAGATCGCGGATCCTGTTGGTCGGTCCGCCACCGCTGAATCTCCACGCAGCGCTGGCAGCGGCTCGCTTCACGGCGCGCCCATCCGGCACAGTGCTCACGGCTAGGTTCCACGCGTCGCTGTCGGTGATGATCACGGCGCTCGACGGCGCACCGGCGGACACGGGGTCTATCGAGGTCGCGATAGCCGGCGAGACCCTGATCCTGCCGGTGCAGACGAGCGATGTGACGGCGCTCGCCGGCCGGCGGTTGCTGTTCTCGGTCAACAAGGACAATGACCTCGCCTGGATACGCGAATGGGCGCTGTATCATGCGCGAGTCCACGGTACCGATGCGGTCGTGTTGTTCGACAACGGATCGACACGCTACGACGCCGCGGAGATCCTCGATACGCTGCAGTCCGTGCCCGACCTTACCACAGTCGCCGTTCCATCCTGGCCCGTTAGCTTCGGACCCATCGATCCGGCGGTGAGGGTCAATCCATACTGGGCGCGCTTCTTCCAGATCGGGACGATGAGCGTGTTGCTGCGCCGCTATGGCGAGCGTGCCGACGGGCTGCTGAACTGCGATATCGACGAGCTTGCGGGGACGCAGTCTGGCGTGAGCATCTATGACCTTGCCAAGCAATCGCGCGGTGGACTCGTCGTGTTTCGAGGAACGTGGGTCGAAGCGACGGGTAAAGGCACGCGCCATCGTGATTTTTCGCAGCGGCTCGCGGACGCGGATAAGGCTGTGTCGCGCCAGCGCAAATGGGCGCTGGATCCGAGCCGGAGCTGGGTGCGCAAGCTTTCGGTTCATCCCTATTGGCATTGGATCGCGGGGCGCCCCCTGTTCGCAAAATCGATGCCCGCGGATGCGCTCTATTGGCACTTCAAACCGATCAATACGAACTGGAAGTCGGCACGAACGGCCCCCGTTTCGATGGAGGCGACGGTGCCGGACCCCCTCCTGCAGTCGCGCTTCGAGGGACTCGGCGAATGACACGCGCGCCCTTCACGGCGATCCTGGGGTGGACCCTGCTGGTTCTGCTGTTGGTCTCGTATGGGGCCGGAGGGCGCTATTCCCCGTATGCGGTTCTGGCCCTGATGCCCGTGCTGCTGGTTCATATTGTTTATGTGCGGGCCGGCCGCCCGCTGGTGCCCAACGGAGCCACCATCGGTTTCCTTGCAGCATTCGGGCTCCTGACGCTCGCGTTCTCGCTGGCGGCCGAGCAACCGAGCGACGTCCTGATCATGGCCAATTTCGTGTGGCTGCCCTTGATCGGGCCGTTGCAGGCGGAGCTTAAGAGGATTGCATGGCCGGGCGCGGCAGTTGCGATCGCCCGGCTGGCCCTGCTGGGTGTCGTCGTGACCCTGATCTCGGGCATCTATGAACGAGCCACGTATGGCACGTCGCGGGTCGGATACATCACCAGCGACGCGATCCGCATTGCCAACACCGCGGTCATCCTGGGCTTCCTCGCGCTGATGGGGATCATTTCCGATCGCGGCTGGCGGCGCGCTGTCTACCTTCTTGGTCCCATTCTTGCGATGGTCGTCGCCTTGCTCGCGGGGACGCGAGGGGCGATGGCAAGCACGTGCGTGCTCGCAGTGGTTGCCACCATCTTCCTCGTTCCCAACCGGCGGCGCGCCGTCGCGATCGCTGTCGGGCTTGGCGTCTTCCTCATCGGCGCATTGTTGATCGGGGCCCAGCTTCATGTGCCGCGCGTCGAGGCGCTGGTCCGCACGATCGAGCAACTCCTGACCGGGCAGCAGGTGACCGACGGTTCGGCGGCCATCCGGATCGCCATGCTGCAGGCCGGATGGGGGGCATTCCTCGAAAGTCCGCTGTTCGGCCATGGCTGGCAGCGGCTGATGACCGCCGTGGTGCCCTATCTGCCGCCCGGCCAGGAGAACATGCTGCATGGCCAGCCGCACCTGCACAACGATGTGGCCGACTTCGCGGTGTCCGCAGGGCTGCTTGGCCTCGCTGCCTATGCGTTGCTGCTCGTGACGCCTCTCGTCGCCGCGATCCGCTCGACACGGGACAGCCTCTATCGGGCGCGGCTCTTCGGTGTCGTGATGCTCGTGACGGCCTATGCTGCGCTGGGCCTCAACTCAATCATGTTCGGCTTTGAAGTCCACACGTCGCTCTATTGCGGGCTTTGCGCCGTCCTGCTCGGATTTTGCCGCGAGACGAGTAGCATGGCGGTCGAGACTGCGTCGCCCGTCGTGTCGCGCAAGCCTGCGGGCCGCGTTGAGCACGGACTCGCTTGGCTGATCGCGGCACTCTCGCTTGCCACCGTGACGGTTTTCGGCCTCGTCTCGCCCTACGTGATCCTGGTCATCGCGCTGCTCTATTGGTTCGCGCTCCTGTTCTCGGGGCGCCTGCCCGAAACCTATTCCGCGCTGGCTGGCAAGCTGATGCTCGTCGCCTTTGCGGTCCTTGCGGTGGTTTTCACCATCACCATGAAGGGCTGGCGCGATCCGCTGTTCGCGTTCAACTTCACCGCGCTCCTTCTGTTCGGACCGCTGCTGGCGCTGTTCGCACGCACGACGAGCGAGCGCCTGCGGGCTGGAGTGGTGCTGATGGCCACGATCGGCGTCGCGGCGACGCTTGGCATGGTGATTTACACGGCGGCGGCCAGTTCGGGCCGGCCCACCGGCATCAATATCGGCCCGATCGTACTTTCCAATGCGGCGCTGGCGCTGGCTGTCGTGGCGACTACAGGTGCATTGGCCTACCGCAATGCGCTCTCCCTCGCCCTGCCACTCACACTCGCCGCCGCAATCGCGGTCGTCTTCCTCACGCTGTCGCGTGGTCCGCTCATTGCGATCGTTCCGTTGCTGCTGTTTACGGCGGTGATGCTGTGGCGGGTCCGGTTGCGCATTCATTGGGGCCTTGCGGCGGGTATCGCTGCGATCCTGATCACGGTGATCGCCCTGGCGGTGGCCAATTCGCCCGCACGCATCTCGTCGCTTCCTGTTCGGCTGTGGTCGATGGTGACCGGCGGCGGTCTCGCAGATCACACAGGCGATATCCGGCTTGGCCTCTATCGTGCAGGATGGCAGGCGTTTCTCGAGGCACCGTGGTTCGGACACGGATGGGCGCGGCTGATGAAGGCCGTCATCCCCTATGTGGAACCGCAATTTCTCGAAGATGCGCAGCGGCTGCCGCAACTCCACAACGACGTTGTGAACTTTGCCGTGGCCGGTGGCGTCGTAGGTGTCGCGACCTATGTACTACTCGTGCTGGCGCCCCTGATCGCGGCCGTGCGCAGCCCCCCCGATGGCTATCGGGCAGCGCGGATTTACGGCACCGGCGGCCTGCTGATCGTCTACGCTTCGGCCGGCCTCACCGATCTGATGTTCGGTCACGAATTCCATACGGCGCTGTTCGTGCTGCTCAACGCCATCGTGCTGGGCGCCTTCCGCGAGACGCCCAAAGCGCTCAGTCCGGCATCTCGGTCTTAGGGCGGCTGTCGAGCATGCCGCCTTTGACCGCCGCGTCGATCGCCGACAGCTCCTTGGCGGTGAAGGTGAGGTTGTCCAGCGCGCCCAGGCAGTCCTTGAGCTGGTCCAGCGTGCGCACGCCGATCAGCGCCGAGGTCATTTCGCTCCGCCGAAGCACCCAGGCGAGGGCGAGCTGCGTCATGGTCTGCTTGCGGGCCTTGGCAATCTTGGCAAGGCCCGCGACCGCCTCGAGCACCCGCGGCTCGAGGGAACGACCAGAGAGAGAATAGTTCTCCGACGCCCGCGTGCCTGCGAGTTCGGATTTGCCGAGCGTGTTGTATTTGCCCGTGAGCAGCCCCTGCGCGAGCGGCGAGAATGCAATCACGCCGATGCCGAGCTCACCACACACATCGAGCGTCTCGTCATCCTCGATCCAGCGATTGAGGATTGAATAGCTCGGCTGATGGATGAGCAATGGCACACCCATGTCGGCGAGGATGCGGTATGCGGCCTTGGTCTGCTCGCGCGGATAGTTCGAAATGCCGACATAGAGCGCCTTGCCCTGGCGATGGAGCTGGGCGAGCGCGCCCATGGTCTCTTCGAGCGGCGTGTTGGGATCGAAGCGATGCGAGTAGAAGATGTCCACATAATCGAGCCCCAGGCGCTTGAGGCTCTGCTCACATGAGGCGATGAGATATTTGCGGCTTCCGAGGTTGCCATAAGGCCCCGGCCACATGTCCCAGCCGGCCTTGCTCGAAATGATCAGCTCATCGCGATAGGGGCGGAAATCGCGCGCCATGATGTCGCCGAACAGCTCCTCGGCGGAGCCATAGGGCGGACCGTAATTGTTGGCGAGGTCGAAATGGGTGACGCCGTGGTCGAAGGCGTAGCTGAGGATCTCGAATGCCGAGGGATAATCACGGGTGCCGCCGAAATTCTGCCAGAGCCCCAACGAGATCGCCGGCAGCTTCAATCCCGAACGACCGCTACGGCGGAACTTCATCGTGTCATAGCGCGTGTCGGAGGCACGGTAGGTCATGATCTCACCTCGATGGAAACGGGGGAGGTCATCGACGTCGCGGATGTCCAGGCGGCCGCTGAGATCGATGGCGCACCCGACACGATTCGAACGTGTGGCCTTTGCCTTCGGAGGGCAACGCTCTATCCAGCTGAGCTACGGGTGCGTGGGGGTCACGCATACGCGACCCCGCTGGTGAGCGCAAGCGGGCCGCCGGCGGCTAGCTGACGGTCAGCGGCTGGACCTCGGCCCAGAGCCGGTTGAGTTCTTCGAGGAACAGATCGGCCATATCCTGGGGTGCGTCCACCTGTTCTTCGGCTGCCATCATGGCGGCAATGCCCTCGGCCAGCGCGTCGTCGAGGCCGGCGACCTGCTCAGAAGTGTCGTTCACTTTCCGTGTCTCCTGGTTGGGAGCCCCGCGGTGACGCTAAGTGGGCTATGCGGCCCGGAATTGATGATTTCGGGGAGAGAATGTGGCGGATCAAAAAGGCGCGGGGGCGACGAATTCGCGCCATTGTCCGTCGCTGGGGTGCGAAAATCCGAGCATTTCGGCATGGAGCTGCAGCCGGTCCGCCGCAGCCACGGCCTCAGGCGGGGCATAGAAGGTGTCGCCCAAAATCGGGTGCCCGATGGCGAGCAGGTGGACCCGCAGCTGATGGGTTCGTCCGGTCAGCGGGATGAGTTTCAGCCGGGTCGCATCGGGCTCCCGCTCGAGGACTTCCCAGCGGGTCTGGCTGGACCGGCCACGGTCGGTATCGACCCGCTGGCGGGGCTTGTTCTCCCAATCGGTGGCGAGCGGCAGATCGATGAGCCCGGCATCGCCCTCTACTCGCCCCCAGACGCGCGCGACATAATATTTTTCGACCTGGCGGCGCTCGAACTGGCTCCCCAGGGCGCCCAGCGCGGCCTTGTCGTATGCGAGGACAATGAGGCCCGAGGTATCCTTGTCGAGCCGGTGCACGACCTTGGTCGCCGGCCGCTCCGGGTGCCGCGCCTGGACGCGGGCTTCGAGGCAGTCGGCGAGGGATGGATCCTTCCCCGGGACCGTCAAAAGGCCACTGGGCTTGTTGCAGACGATCAGCCGGTCGTCATCGTGGACGATGTCGAGGCCCGGCGGCGGGCGATAGTCGAAAGTCGGGGGGAGCGGCGGCATCGCTGGCCCTATAGCAGCGGCGGTGGCGCGCACCAAATCCTGCGGCCCACCGGCAATTTGGTCAGAACATCAGCGACCACTCTTTGGGGTCTGCTCCGATCCGCCCGTCCTCGGGCTGATCCAGCGCTTCGAT
>JBIQKK010000006.1:13892-29251 GCA_044506585.1 Hyphomicrobiales bacterium | reverse complement strand
GTCTCGCCGATGACCCGTTCGAGATGGTCACGCTCGAAATTGGAAACGCCGATCGATCGGATATGCCCCTGTTGCTGTAGCTCGATCAGCACCTTCCAGGCCTCGACATATTTGTCCTCGGAAGGCACCGGCCAATGGATGAGAAACAGGTCCAGCTGCTCGATGCCGAGGGCCTTCATGGTCTGATCGAAGCTGCGCAGCGCGGCGTCGCGTTCGTGCGCGCTGTTGCGGAGCTTGGACGTGATGAAGAAGGCGCTGCGCTCGATGCCGCTCTGTCGGATCGCCTCGCCGACGCTGGCCTCGTTGCCATAGCCTTGCGCCGTATCGAAGGCCCGGTAACCGGACCTGATGGCATCGCCAAGAACGCGCGGGCCATCGGCAGGTGGTATCTGCCAGGTGCCGAACCCCAGTTGTGGCATCACGTTGCCGTCGCGCAGCGTGATCTGCGGAACGCCATGGTCCATCGTCATCCCCCAATGACGGAGGCGAGTTTGGCAGCCGGCGCCCCTTCGATCAAGGTACCGACAAGATCGCATGCGCCTGCCGGTGGGCCGCGGGATCTGCCTGCCCTAAGGAGAGCGGTCTCGCCTAGGCCTTCACCTTGACGCGCCTCGATTTGGTGGCGAGCGGACCCGAGCTGTCGCGCGCACGTATCTTGAAGCCGAAATCCACGATCCGGCTCTTGGGCCGTTTGCCGGTGCCGCGGATGACCTCGAGAATCGCCTTGCCCGCCCAGTCGCCCATTGCTTCGCGCTCAGTTGCGACCGAGCTGATCTGCGGCATCGCTGCGGATGCAAACTCGAGATCGTTGAACCCGATGATGGCGAGATCCTCCGGTACCCGGATGCCCAGCCGGTGGCACTGGAACAGCGTTCCAAGAGCAAGGTCGTCGTTGCAGGTGAAGATCGCCGTGATGTCGGGCGCCTTGGCAAGGACCTCCGAGAGCAACTGGCCACCGAGCGCGACATCGGTGTTGCGATAGGAAATCGCAACCAGATCCTCAATTGGCAGATCGAACTCGGCCATCGCATCTTTGTAACCCAGCAGGCGCCGCGTGGCGCGCGGGTCGGTGCCGGCCGTGAGGTGGGCAATGCGCCGGTGTCCCAGATCGTAGAGATGCCGCACGGCCGCCGCGGCGGCGGTGCGATGGTCGAACCCCACGATCATGTCGATGGGATCGTCGGTGAGGTCCATCGACTGGACAACGGGAACCCCGGAGTTCCGAAGCATTTCGCGCGACCGTTCGGTCTGGTCGACTCCGGTGACGATCATGGCCTCAGGGTGGTAGCCGAGCAGCGTCTCGATCGCGCGTTCTTCCTCGACGACAGAGTAGCGCGAGTTGAGCACCAGCATCTGGATGCCCGCGGGCAGAAATACGTCCTGGATGGCGTTGAGATAATTGTCGAACACGCCATTGGTCAGCGATGGCACGATGACGCCGACAATATGCGTGCGGGTTGAAGCCAGCGCGCTCGCGAGATGATTTGGGATATAGTTGAGGGCGCGCACGGCATCGTCGATGCGTACGCGCAATTCATCGGAGACCATCTCGGGGTGCCGGATGGCGCGTGAGACCGTCACCGGGCTCACTCCTGCGCGGCGGGCAACATCGCTGAGCGTCGCGCGGCGTCTGCTAGTCAAGTCGGAATCCTGAAACGACCTCTTAGTCATAGCGGCTCCATTTGCTCCCGCACAGCACTGATAGCGCTTCCGGGGCCGGTTGACAGCGCTTTCATTTGTAAATACCGTCATTATTGGGAGGAAGCCCGGGCAAAAGAACCGGCGTCGAGAGGCTCGCGCCAACGCGGTGCGGCTTTGCTCGTGCGTGCCCCTCCCACGTGATATGGGAGGAAACCATCGTGAACTCGACTAGCCTTCTCGCTCTCGCTACCAGCGCGTTCGCCGCGCTGATGATTGCCGCGACGCCCGTGGCCGCGGCACCGGAGACCGTCTCCGGTCCGGCGTCCGAACCGGATTGCTTTGCACCTAACAGTGCAGACACCGTCTTCTATAAGTATCCGGCAAAGACCGGCCCCTACCGCATTGCCCTCGTCAACGGCTTTATCGCCAATGACTGGCGCGTGCAGATGATCCGTGCCGCCAAGGCCTACGCGGCCCAGGAAGCGGTTGCCAAGGACATCAAGGAGTTCAAGGTGATTTCGGTGGGCGAAGATCTCGCCGCCCAGATCGCAGCCGTGAACAACTTCATCGACCAGGGCTTCGATGCCGTGATCGTCGACGCCAACAGCACGTCCGCCTTCAGCGGCGTGGTGCGGAAGGCCAACGACGCGGGCACCGTGCTGCTCTCGTTCGATAACGTCATCGAAGACGTCGGCAACATCCAGATCAACGTCGACCAGAAGGGCATCGGCACCAAGGCCGGCGAATTCCTGCTCAAGGAAGTCAGCGCTGATCCCGCCAACTTCCTGTTCGTGCGCGGTCCTGCCGGCCAGCCGGTGGACATCGCCCGCGCGACCGGCTTCTCCGAGGCGATCGCCGCTTCGGGCCGTACGGTGAACGTGACCGAAGTCGTCGGTAACTGGAACCCGGGCGACGCCCAGAAGGTGACCGCCGACGCGATCGCCGCTGGCGGCAAGTTCGACGGCATCTACGTCGAGGCCGGTTCGCAGGGTGCTGCTCAGGCCGCGGTCGACGCCGGTGTGACGGTGCCGATGGTGGGCGAAGACGAAAACGCTTTCCGCATGATGTGCAACGAAAACCACGACGCGGGCATGCACTGCCAGTCGGGTGGTACGGGCCCTGCCCAGTCGGCGGTTGCGGTCAAGGTGGCCCTCGCGGCCGTCAAGGGCGAAGTCATCCCGCAGTCGATCGCGCTGCCGACCTCGTTCTCGTTCTCGCCCTACAAGGTCGGCGAGGAAGTGTTCCCCGAGCTGCCGGGCAGCGCTTTCACCGGCAACAACTTCCCTGCCTGCAACATCGGCTTCACCGCCGAAGAGCTTGCGGCGCAGACCGGTGAAAACAACTAATAAACACTACTAGTCTGGGCTGCCGCCGGCATATTGTCGGCGGCAGTTTCTTGAGGGGGGAATGACGGTGGCGTCTGACACTGCGCAGGTTCTGCGCATGGAGGGAATTACCAAGCACTATGGCGGCGTGCGCGCGCTCGAGAACGTGCAATTTGCCGCCGGACGTGGCCGCATCCATGCGCTGCTGGGTGAAAACGGCGCCGGAAAATCTACTCTCATCAAGGTTCTATCGGGCGTCGTGCGCCCGGACGCCGGTCAAATCGTCGTCGATGGCCAGCCCCTGAGCTTCGCCTCGCCGATGGCGGCGATGGAGGCGGGTGTCGCCTGCATCTTCCAGGAATTGTCGCTGCTGCCGGATCTGACGGTTGCCGACAACATCACGATTACGAAGGCCCCGGGCCGCATGGGACTCATCGACCGCCGCGAGCAGCTGCGGATTACCGAGCGGCTTCTCGCGCGCGTCGGCGCCGAAGACATTCATCCCGATGCCCCGGTGGGCGAGCTCCCGCTGTCGCGCCGGCAAATGGTCGAAATTGCCAAGGCCCTCGCGCGCGATCCAAAAATTCTCATCCTCGATGAAGCCACATCGGCCCTCACCGCCGCCGACGTGCAGAAGGTCTTCGCGCTGCTCAAGCAGCTGCGCACCGATGGCATGGCGGTGATCTACATCTCGCACCGCATGCATGAGATCGCCGAGCTGGCCGATGACTGCACGGTGTTCCGCAACGGACGCTATGTCGAAACCTTTGCGGCCGGGACCAAGACCGACGACGACATCGTCGAACTGATGATCGGGCGCGAATATTCGAGCGCCTTCCCGCCGCGCGCCGCCAAGAAGGCGGACGCAGAGACCGTCCTCAAGGTTCGGGATCTGTCGTGGCAGAACCGCCTCAATGGCATCAACCTCGAGGTCAAGGCGGGCGAAGTGATGGGGCTCGGTGGCCTCGACGGCCAGGGCCAGAAGCAACTCCTGCAGGCACTGTTCGGTACCGTTATCGGGGCGACGGGCACGATCGAAGTAGGCGGCAAGGCCCAGAAGATCCGGAGCCCGCGCCATGCGAAATCGCCCGAGGTGGGGATGGCGCTCATCCCTGAGGATCGCAAGAATGAAGGGCTGATGCTGCCGATGTCGGTGCGCGTCAATCTCTCCTTCGCCGCGGTGGACCGGTTCAGCCAGCTCGGAATCGTGAATGGTGCTGCCGAGCAGGCGGCGATCGACGAGATGCTGAAGCTGCTGCAGATCAAGTCCGACGGGGTCGATGGCCCCGTCTCAGCCTTGTCGGGCGGCAACCAGCAAAAGGTCGTCATCGGCAAATGGCTGATGAACAAGCCGCGCATCATCCTATTGAACGATCCCACGCGCGGCATCGATGTCGGCACCAAGCAGGAGTTCTACGGCCTGCTTGCGCGGCTCGCCGAAGCGGGCGCGGCGATCATCTATTATTCCACCGACTATGACGAGCTGATCGGCTGCTGCGACCGCGTGCTGGTCCTTTACAACGGCGCAGTGATCCGCACGCTCGAAGGTCCGGAGCTGACCGAGCACAATTTGATCAGCGCCGCCCTCAACCTGCCTGCCACACCGACGAAGGGCGCCGTTGCAGCGCCGGGAGCTGCCTCATGACAGTGGACACATCAACGTCGGTCGATCCGGCCCGCCACCGCTGGACTTCGCTGCGCTACTGGCTTTCGGCGCAGCGCGGCATCGCGCTCGCGATACTGCTGTTTGTCATCATGTTCGGTATTTACGGTGCCAAGCAGGAGGTCGGCCTCACCTCCGGAATCATCAACACCGCCGCCAACAAGGGCATCCTGCTGGCGCTCGTTGCCATGGCACAGACAATCCCCGTGCTCACGGGCGGCCTCGACCTGTCGGTCGGCACGATCTTCCTGCTCACCAACTGCCTCGCGTCGGTGATCGTCAACGGCGATCCCCTGCAGACGACGCTGGGGATCATCGGCGTGCTGCTCGCGGGCATCGCCTGTGGCACGATCAACGGGCTGATCGTCGTTTATGGCCGGCTGCAGCCGATCATCGTGACGCTCGCAACCAGCGGGGCCTATTACGGCGTGGCGCTGATCATCCGTCCCGAGCCGGGCGGCAGCGTCAATTTCGATCTCGCCTACACGATGACGTCGTCGATCTATGGCGTGCCGGTTTCGCTGCTGCTGCTCCTGGCGGTCGTGCTGTTCATCTGGATCCCGTACCGCCGCTCGGTACTGGGGCGCGCCGCTTACGCGATCGGCTCGTCGGAGCAGGCCGCCTTCATGTCGGGCGTCCCGATCGCACGTGCCAAGATTCTCGCTTACGCGCTGGCTGGACTGTTTGCCTCGATCGCGGGGCTCATGTTCACGTTCCTCACCTACTCAGCTCTCGCCAAGGCGGTGATCGGGGCGGACTACACGCTCAATTCGATCGCGGCCGTGGTCATCGGGGGTACGTCGCTCTTCGGCGGCGTGGGCAGCGCGATCGGCTCGATCTTCGGCGCGTTCGTCCTCAAGACAGTGGGCGACCTGCTCATCGTGTTCGACATCAACCCTGTGCTGCAGCCGCTGTTCGTGGGCGTCGTGCTGCTGCTGGCAGTCAGCCTTGGTTCGCTGCGCCTGTTGCGCATCAAGAACAAGCTCGACCTTTACCGATAGGTGGCTCGAATGAACCCTGATCTCATCTTCGGGCGGCTTGATCGGGCAACGGTCATAGCCTTCGGGTGCTCGATCCTGCTGATACTTCTGGGAGCGATTGCCAAGTCCGACTTCCTGTCGGCCGACTACATCGTGCAGCAGCTGCAGACGGCATCCTTCCTCGGCATCATTGCGACGGGGACGATGCTCATCATTCTCATGGGGCACATCGACCTCAGCGTGCCCTGGACCGTCACGATGGGCGCTATGATGGCGACCGGTGCACAGGGCTTGCTGGGCCGCTATGTGGGGCCGGATCTGGCGTTCCACCTCGCCATTCCGTTCGGCATTTTCTGCGGCATGGCGGTGGGGCTCGTGAACGGCATCGGGGTCGCTTATCTCCGTGCGCCCTCCATGATATTTACCCTCGGCGTCAACGCCGTGGCACAGGGCCTGATGGTCTATCACACCGGGGGCTTCGCGCCCCAGGATGGGGCGACCGCCCTGATGCGTGAGCTGGCTGTGGGCCGCCTGATCCCCGGCGTTCCCAATCCGCTGCTGATCTGGATCGTGCTCGGTGGACTGACCGTCTTCATGCTGACTCGCACCACCCTGGGCCGCAGCATCTACGCGATCGGCAACAAGGAAAAGGCGGTCTATCTGTCTGGTGTCGATCCCAAGCGCGTCGTCCTGCTGAGTTTCGTGATCGCCGGCGGCTGTTCGGCCCTGGGCGGCGTCCTGCTCGCGGGCTGGGCCAACCGGTCGTTCCAGGCCATGGGCGATCCGTACTTGCTGCCGGCCATCGCCGCTGTGGTGCTGGGCGGCGCGAGCGTTCTGGGGGGCAAGGGCCGTTATCTGGGCACGGTCGCCGGCGTGATCCTGATCACGCTTCTGCAGTCGATCCTTTCGGTCCTGCAGCCCCAGACGATGCTCGCTCAACTGGGCTGGAAGATTCCGGCCGATGCCGTGCGCCAGATCGCCTTCGGTGTCGTCATCATCGGGATGCTGCTGCTCTATGGCCGCGAGAAGGCCCAGCGCTGAACGCTGGGCCTTACGGCTTGCCGCGCCAGGGTCAGACGCCTCCCGTCAGACCCACTCGCCCTTGCGCATGACCGGCGTCACCGAACCGTCCTGGCCGATTCCGTCGATGTCGATCTTGTCCGAGCCGATCATCCAGTCGATGTGGATGACCGATTTGTTGCCGCCACGCTTTTCGACCTCTTCGGGCGTGATCGTCTCGCCGTCGACGAAGCAATCGGAGTAGCACTGGCCGAGCGCGATGTGACTGGCGGCATTTTCGTCGAACAGTGTGTTGTAGAACAATATTCCGCTCTGGCTGATGGGCGATGAGTGCGGGACCAGTGCGACTTCGCCAATGCGCCGCCCGCCTTCGTCGGAGTCCATCGCCTTGACCAGCACGTCGAGGCCGCGCGTTGCCTTGACATCGACGATCTTGCCGGCCTCGAAACGCATCTGGATGCCATCGATCAGCGTGCCGTTGTAGCTGAGCGGCTTGGTGGCCGTCACGACGCCGTCGACACGCAGCCGGTGCGGCGTCGTGAAGACCTCTTCGGTCGGAATGTTGGGGTTGCAGCGAATGCCGTTGCGCGCCACGCCGCCGCCGCCCTTCCAGGCGTGTCCGTCGGCCAAGCCGAGTGTGAGATCGGTATCCGGACCGGAATATTTGAGCGCTGCGAAATTGTGGGAGGTCAGCCAGTCGCGGCGCGCGTACAGGGTCTTGGTGTGCGCCTCCCATGCCGCAACGGGGTCGGGAGTGCTGACCCGTGTCGCCGCAAAGATCGCCTCGGCAAGCTTGCCCACGGCCACGTCCTCGGGGTCGTCCGGGAAGACTTCGCGCGCCCAGCTCGCACCAGGGTACGGAACGATCGACCAGTTGATGTCGTGACCGACGATTTTGCTCAGTGCCGGGCGGTAGGCCTTTGAGTTGGCGCGGTTGGCGCGCCCCACCTTCTCGGGATCCTCCTTGCCCAACAACATCGGGTTGTCGCCCGAGATCGCGAGACGCGCGGTATTTTCCTCGAAAGCCTTGGCAACACCCTCGTAGAGCCAGCCCGGCGCGCGATCGAAACTCAGATCGTGCCCGTAGCGATAGCGCGCGAGGGTCATCTCCTCGTCAGAAAAGATCGTCGTCACGAGGCCCGCGCCGGCTTTGTAGGCATGCTCGGCGATCTTGCGCGCCAGCGGCAGCGCATTGGTGGGCGAGGTCATGAACAGATCCTGCCCTTCCTTTAGGCCGAGACCGACCTTGACGGCGAGTTCGGCGAGTTTGTCGAGCTTTTGCGGATCGATGGGCGTCGGCATGGCAGGCACTTCCGGGTCTTGTGTGAACCCGGAAGGCCTAGCGCCTCGCGCGATGCGTGAAAAGCCCTCGCGGGATCACACGTCGTAGGTGGCCGAGAAGGTCATCGTCGTGGCGTTGGAGAAGTTGGTGTTCGTCAGTGCACCAGCCGACCCGTTGGCCGAGTGATAGAGCGTCAGCTGGGACGCATTGGGCGCGATGGTTGCGATGACGGCGCCCGTTACAAAGGACATACCCGCCGCGTGCCCCACAGTCACTGCGCTGGGGATGCCGTCATTGGCCGACGCAAAGGGCAGACCCGCAATCGTCGCCGCACCGAATGACATCCCTTTGCTGGTTAGGGTGAAATTGCCGCTGACCGAAACCTTGCGGCCGATCTTGGTGTAGCGTCCGGCAGCCGTGGCGTAGGCGATGCCCGTCGCTGCACCACCGAAGTTCAGAGCCGGTGTCCATGTCCCCTCCTGGTAGTCGTCGAGGGTGTGGGAATCAGTCGATGGGTTGGGCGTTGCCGGAAAGGCGAGCTGGCCGAGCGGCAGTGTCACCACCCCACTGGCTTGCGCCACGCTCAGCACATCGAGCCAACTCGATCCGTCCGGTGACACCTTAACATGCAGCGCGTCGTCGCCGATCAGTCCGATCTCCGCGCGGCTGGAGAAATCGTCCTCGAACAGGACGCTCGCCGTCTCGCCGGCAGCTGCCTTGTTGACGGCCAGCCTGTGGCCCGACCCGTCGTGAGTGAAGAGCGCAGCGTCGGCCGCCACCGCCAGCCGATTGGTGAGATCGGCAGCTACATTGATGCCGAATTTCGCGAGCGAAGCGCCGCCGTTCGTGACAAACGGCGCCCAGGTTCCCGACTGATAGACGGCAAGTTCGGCGCTGTCGACGACGTAGGCGAGCCAGCCCTCGCCTGGCGCCGTAAAGCTCCATGCGCCATCCAGCCAGCACGCGAACTGCCCCGCCTTGCCACTCCACTCGCCGGTCGCAGCATCGCCGGCAATGTAGGTGTCGCCCTCGCCCGGGCTTGCCGGAGGCGATGAGATCGTACGGCTGAGGACGGCGGGCTGCACGAGCTGATCCAGCCGCGCCATCGCCGAGTTGTAGGAATATTGCTTCTGCGATTGCAGTGGGGCGATGTAGGGAAGGTTCAGGCGGGCAGTTGCGGTCATAATCTCCTCGATCCAAAATTGGCCCGCATTCTACGCCGGCACCAACCCAGGTGGCGCATCTCTTCCCGAATCGAGGGTCTCGATGGCAAAAATCGCTGATCTTGAAACGCCTTGCGTCGTCATCGACGTGACCAAAGTGGAGGCCAATCTGGCCCGCGCGCAGGCCCATGCGACGGCCAATGGCTACGCCCTTCGCCCCCACATCAAGACGCACAAGCTGCCACGTTTCGCAAAGCGCCAAGTCGAACTTGGCGCCGTCGGCATCACCGCGCAAAAGCTCGGCGAGGCAGAGGTGATGGCCGATGCCGGGCTCACCGACATCTTCGTGCCCTATAACATCATGGGTGACAGCAAACTCGAGCGTCTTGCGGCGCTCAACGAGCGCGTGACGCTCAGCGTTACGGCCGACAGCCCGGAGACCGTCGCGGGATATGCGCGAACCTTCGCGACGCGCGGCAGACCCCTCATTGTGCTCATCGAATGCGATACGGGCGGCGGCCGCTGCGGAGTCCAGACGCCGGCTCAGGCTTTGGCGTTGGCGCGACACATCGAGAGTTCGCCGGGCCTCGTTTTCGGCGGCCTCATGACCTATCCGGCGCGAGGCAAATTCGCCGAGGCCGATCGCTGGCTAGGCGAAGCCAAAGCGCTCATCGAGCAGGCAGGCATCGCGGTGCCCCGCATCACGTCCGGAAACAGTCCCGATATGTGGCACACGAACGACACCGTCGTGACCGAGCGGCGACCCGGCACGTACATTTACTTCGACCGCTCGCAGGTTGAAGGCGGCGTCGCTTCCTTCGACGACTGCGCCCTGACGGTGCTGGCGACGGTCGTTTCGCGCCCCACTGCGACCCGGGCGGTGATCGATGCGGGATCCAAGGCCCTGACGTCGGATACACTCGGCCTTGCCGGTTTCGGCGTCGTTGCGGGGCGCCAAGACATCGTCATCGGTTCGCTGAACGAAGAGCACGGCATCATTCACTTGACGGAACCTTCCGACTGGCCGCGGATCGGCGAACGCGTGCGCATCATTCCCAATCATGTCTGCGTGGTGTCGAATCTGTTCGATGTCGTACATCTGGTGGATGGCGACGGAGAGATCGAAACGGTTCCCGTTGCAGCGCGTGGGCGCGTGGACTGACCCGGAGGGAGTAGAATGGGCGAATTCAGGCTGAGCGCCGAGCGCCGCGACGATCGTGTGCGGCTGATCCTGACGAGCCATCGCGCAGCGCCGGTCTCGGGCTTTCGTCTCGCGGTAGCGGGACCTGCGCGGATCGATGAGAGCCATACAATCGAAAATGGCACACTGGCGCATCAGCGATCCACCTATGCCGAACTCGCTCCGCCCTCGGGCTTCACGCTGAGCCCGGGTGACTCTTGGACGGTCGATATTGTCGGCCTCGAGCGCTGGATGCATCATTGGACCGACGGTCCGGCCGCCGGGTTCGTGATCCTTGCCGACGACACGGCGGTTGCCGCCGACCTCGAGCCTACCGCGCGCGCCGGCGCCCTGCCCTACCGGCGCGGTACGACGACACTGGAGGGAGAGGCAACGCTCGCGATCTTGCCGTGGCCCAATGGCACAAATGTCTCGGGCTCGCGATCGGTACCGACGGGGCTTGCGATTGACGGTTTTCACGCCGCGGCAGTCACGGATGCCTTTGCCGAACTCACGAAGATACTCTTCCCCGACGAGCAGTTCATTTCAACGGACAAGAATGCTGTTTTGGTCCATACGCGCGAGGACGCAACCCTCGCCGGCGAGGCCTATCGCATCAGCTTCGCCGAGGACATAGAACTGATCGCCTCCGGCGATAGGGGATTGCTGTACGGCCTCATCACGCTCGCGCAAATTCTGCGCGGCGCGCGGCGCGATCCATCACGCTACGTCTTTCCGGCCGGCGGCACGATCGAGGATGCGCCGCATTCATCGTTCCGCGGCTGCCACCTCGATGTCGCGCGGCGCTTCTATCCCGTTGCGGACATCAAGCGCTTCCTCGCGATCCTCGCCTGGAACAAGCTCAACGTCTTCCACTGGCATCTCAGCGACGACGAGGCCTGGCGCGTCGAGATCGATGCCTATCCGGCGCTCACTGCGATTGGCGCCTGGCGCGGCCACGGACTGCCACTCGAACCGTTCCTCGGGACGGGGCCTGCGCTCGCCGGAGGCGTCTATACGAAAGTGGAAGTCGCGGCGATCGTCGCCCTCGCGGAACGCTTCGGCATTGAGGTCATCCCCGAGGTCGATATCCCCGGCCACAATCACGCGATGCTCACCGCCCTGCCCGCCCTGCGCGATCCGGGCGAAACCGGCACCTACTACTCGATCCAGCATTTCCCCAATAATTGCCTGAACCCGGGGGTCGAGGCCGTCTACGCGACGCTGGAAGCCATCCTGTCGGAGATGGCCGAGATGTTCCCTTCCCCGCGCTTCCACGTCGGGGCGGACGAAGTGCCGAAGGACGCCTGGTCGGGATCACCAGCTGCGGCCGCACTGAACGGGCGGCTGGGCACCAGCGGCTCCGCACCGCTCCAGGCGCATTTTCTGCGGCGCATTCAGGAGATGCTCAAAGCGAAGGGCAAGGTCACAGGTGCGTGGGAAGAAGCCGCGCATGGCGGGGGTATCGACGCGGCCGGTTCCTACCTCGTCGGCTGGACCCGCACCGAGATCAGCCGGCAACTCGCGGCCGAAGGCTATGATGTCGTGGTGGCCCCCGGTCAGGCCTACTATCTCGATATGGCCATGACCCCCGAATGGCATGAGCCCGGCGCCAATTGGGCGGGCTCATCGACGCCCGAAGCCACCTACGGGTACGACCCGGTCGCAGGGTGGACGGCTGAGGAAGCGGCCCATTTCATCGGCGTACAAGGCTGCATCTGGTCCGAACCAATGATCTCGCGCGATGTATTCGACCGGCTGGTCTTTCCGCGTCTCTCGGCCATCGCCGAAACCGGCTGGACCACCCCCGCCAACAAGGACTTTTCCCGTTTTGCGGCGGTCTCTAACCTGATGCCCAATCTCTATGGTCACCGCGAGGAGTGAACGATGAGCGACTTGCTGGTGCGGCTCTACGATCTGCCGGAGTTCGAGGCGACCGGGAGGGTCCGTGCCGCCGGGATAACGGTCCGCCGCGCCATATCGCCCGAGCGGCACGTGATCCTCGAGTGGATTGGAGCGCATTTCGGGCAGGCCTGGGTGTCCGAAGCCGCCCTCGGCCTCAGCATCCAGCCCGCGACCGTGTTGATCGCAACGAGAGGGCAGGAGCTTTTGGGTTTTGCCTGCTATGATACGACAGCCAAAGGATTTTTCGGGCCCACGGGGGTCGATGAGGCGGTTCGCGGCCAGGGGATTGGCGAGGCGTTGCTGATCGCAACTTTGCGCGCCATGCGGGAGGCCGGATACGCCTATGGCGTGATCGGCGATCCCGGTCCGGTGGCGTTCTACACCAAGCGGCTCGACGCACTCGAAATCCCGAAATCCAAGCCCGGCCACTATGCCGGTATGCTCTATCGCGAGCCGAAAACCCCCGGCTAAGCGCCTGTTTACCGCCAAGGCATAGCCTCTGCACGGTGGCCGCCCCTCCCGGGCGGTGCGAGGGCGTGCGTGCACAAGGCATTCGCCAGAATGGTCGATCAGGCTACGGGGCCGAGTGGCGAGCTTGACCTCGAGGCACTTGGCCGCCAGGTCATGTCGACCCTGCGTTCCACCCGGCGCAGCGAACGGCTGAACCGCATCCGCGTCCAGGGCACAATCGACAGCACGGGTCTCGCCATTTCGGTCTTCGACCGCGACCATCGGCTGGTCTATTGCAACCAGCAATTTCTCGACCTCTATCGCCTGCCCAAACGCCTGGGCCGTGCCGGCACGACCTTCGAAGCAGTTCTGCGCGGGCGCATCGCTGGTGGCACCTCAATCGGCGCCGATGACGATCTCTATGTCAGCGAACGCATCGAGTTCGTCGCCAAGCGCGTCTGGGCGCAGTCCGTTCTCACGCTCAACTCAGGCCATATCGTCTCAGTGACCCACCAGCCGCTCAGCGATGGCGGCTGGGTGTCGTCGCACAAGGACATCACCGAAGTCACCCGCCTGCAGGACGAGCTCGGGTTTCGCGCTCATCACGACCAGCTTACCGGTCTCGCCAATCGGCATATGCTGCATCAGCGCCTCGCCGATTGCGTCGCGCGCGCCGACCGCCGGAACAGCTTCGCCCTGCTGCTCATCGACCTCGACGGGTTCAAATCGGTCAACGACACACTTGGCCATATGGGCGGCGACCAGTTGCTCAAGGAAGTCGCGTATCGCCTCGAGACCACGTTGGGTAGCCGCGGTATCGCTGCCCGCATGGGGGGCGACGAGTTTGCCATCGTGATGGATGTCGGCGCGGGCGCCAACGACGCACACATCCTCGCGGTGGAACTTCTCGAAGCGGCGCGGCGCCCGTTCTCGGTCGATGGGCAGCCCTGTGCCATCCGCTTCTCGATCGGTATCGCGCTGACCGCCGACGGCGGGAGCGTCGACCAACTGCTCAAGAATGCTGATCTGGCGCTCTATTCGGCCAAGAAGGAACGGCGCAGCGGCTACCGGTTCTTCGAGCCCGCGATGGACAAGGCGATGCAGGATCGTCGCCGTCTCGAGCGTGACCTCACGGTCGCCATCGAACGGGGTGAGTTCGAGCTTCATTTCCAACCGATCTTCGACTTCAAGCGGCAGGTGATTGCAGGCTTTGAGGCGCTGCTGCGCTGGAACCATCCGGAAGACGGCATGATCTCGCCGGCGCGCTTCATCCCGGTCGCCGAGGAAACCGGGCTCATTGTGCCGATCGGCGAATGGGCCCTACGGGAAGCTATCGGTCAAGCGGCCAAATGGCCTGCGGGAATGCGTGTTGCCGTCAATGTCTCGTCGGTGCAGTTCCAGCGCGGCAATATCACGGCCACGGTGATCAACGCCCTGGCCTCGGCGGGCCTCGAACCGGAGCGCGTCGAGATCGAGATCACAGAGTCGGTCTTTTTCGAGAACAACGCGGCCAACATCGATGCTCTGCGCCAGCTTCATGCGCTCGGCCTCAAGATTGCGCTCGACGATTTCGGCACAGGCTATTCTGCGCTGAGCTATCTGCTGAGCTTCCCGTTCGACAAGATCAAGATCGACGGCTCGTTCGTCAGGGCTATCGACACCGCCGCCGGTGCGCAGGCGATCATTCACGCCATCGCCGAGATCGGGGAGCGCCTGGGTATGGTGACCACTGCCGAAGGCATCGAGACGCCCGCGCAGCTTCGTAACGTCTACTCGGCTGGCTACACGGAGGGACAGGGGTTCCTCATCGCGCGGCCAATGCCCGCCGACCGGGTTCTGGCAATGCTTGCGGGTGAGGATGACACGATGCCCGCTCCTCCGCTGGAGCAGCGCGCTTTCGGCTGAATGCGAATGGCGGAGCCCTGGGCCCCGCCATTTGCCGCTGCTCTTCAGCGGATGTGCCGATTCACTCGGTCTTGTTGTTTCTGCTTGCTGCCGCCACGCTCAGCGAGGCAGGAACAGCAGGATAATGATGATCAGCCAGATCGGTACACCGAGAAGCCAGAGGCCGATACCACGCCACATGTTGTTTGCTCCCTGTCAGAACCGGCCGAAGCCGGAGAAGACGACCTGCTGGTCGCGATGGTTGCCGCCCTTCATGGCCGCCCAGTAGGCGCCGGCCGCGCTGACGAGGAAGGACGCCGCGGTGAGGAACGCACCGAGCACGGTCCACTTGCGGGCCTCTTCGGCAGCCGCCGCGGCCTGGGCCTTGGCTTCATCCATGGCCGCAATGACCTCGTCCACCCGCGTGTTCGCTTCGTCGGGCGACAGGCCCGTGTTGCTCGCAACCAGCTGGCCCAAATAGGTCCGGTCGGCGTCCGAAACGGTGCCGTCGACACCCGCATTCGCAAAGATCCGGGAGGCTTCGCCACGGAAATCCTGGAGGGACCCGGCAGCCGGAGTCGCTCCCGGCGGGCTGCGGAACAGCGTATCGACAAAATACGCGTTGGGATCGACCGATTCCGGTGCGTCGTCGGCGACATTGGATGCCGCCGTGGTGAGCGTGCCGATGGCATTGCCCGCCGCGCTTACAGCAGCACCGAGACCGCCAACGGCGATGATCGCACCAACTACGAGTGCACCGGCCCAGACGAGCAGGCCGTGCGCGCCGTCGCGGATATCGCTCTCATGCTCCGTGGCATCGTGGAAGCGGCGACGCATGCGCCCCGTAAGATAACCACCGGCCATGA
>JBIQKK010000006.1:6018-13792 GCA_044506585.1 Hyphomicrobiales bacterium | reverse complement strand
GTGGCATCGTGGAAGCGGCGACGCATGCGCCCCGTAAGATAACCACCGGCCATGAAGCTCGAGACCTCGACCCAGAGCAGCCAGCTTGCCGCCGCGATCGCGATCCAGATCGGATTGACGTCGGGACTGGCGCGGAAGTCGGCGAAACTCAGGCCAATCGCCGACCCGAAGGCCAGAAGGACCAGTGAGATGGCCGAGGCCAAAACGATACCGGCAATGACAGCCGGCCAATCCACGTAGGAATGATGTTCTTGCGTCTCGCTCGCGGGTGCGGCGACGACGAGGGTTTCGGTTTCCATTGCCATCTGGCTCACTCCTCAGCGCAGGCCGAAGAAGCTAAGAATGGCGAGGACGACGACCACGAGGCCGACAAGGTAGATGATGCTGTTCATGAGGACGCTCCATTGACACAGTCTTGTCCCATAATCGCGCCACCGCATTTTGGTTGCGAAAGCGCTCAATTGTTGTGCAGTGCTGTGGAACCGGCCCGGGATGTATGAGGTTGTTGGGTCAGCCCGAATACCGGGCTAGGATCGGCCGTCCGAGGGAAGCGTCGCATGGACGATATCATCGCCGAGCCCAAAGCCGCGCGCCGGCGTTGGACGTTCCGTATTCCGGCGTACATCCTCCTGCCGTTTTACCTGATGCTGATCGGAGTGGCGCTGCGCTACGCCGTCCACGTTCGCAACACCAACCACTGGGGCATGGTCGAATATCTACGCGACCTGTGCGTCTATGACTGCAACGCCTACGAGCGTCTCGCGCTCAACGGTTATGAAGGCCGTCCGTCGGGGTTCGACAAGGGTGATGCCAACAACTGGGCGTTCTTTCCCTTCTATTCCATCCTCGTTTGGGCAATCAGCAAGATCACCGGCCTCAGCGTGCTGATCGCAGGGTCGGTGTTCACCTGCCTCACGACCGTTTGGGCGGCCATCCTGAGCTGGCCGCTCTTCGAGAACCGCTTCCGCGCCTATTTCCTTTTCTGCTTCTTCCTGTTCCTGGGACCGTTCTCGTACTATTTCACGACGCTCTACACCGAAGCGCTGTTCATCCTTTTGACGGTCGCCGGCTTCGTACTGTTGCGCCAGCGCGATTACGTGACTGCCGGCGTCACGGGCGCGCTCATGTCGGCAACGCGGTCGACGGGCCTGCTCTTCATGGCGGCCATTGTGGTTGCGGCGGCGCAAAATCACCTGAAGGATGGGGGCACGCTGCGCGGCTTCTTTGCAAGCCTGTGGAAGCGCACGGACCTGCTGCTCGCCGTCGCTCTCGTTCCCATTGGCATCAGCTGCTTTGCGATCTACCTCTGGTTCCATTCTGGCGATGCCCTCGCCTTCCAGCATATCCAACGCGCCTGGGGCCGCGCCTTCGCCAATCCGTTCTGGAACTTGTGGCTCACCATCAAGCTGCAATTCGAGAACGGCAATTTCCGCACCATCTCGACCGATCTCGCCTTCGGCATCGCGGCGATCTTCGGCATGGCGATGTCGGCGGTCATGGCATGGAAGGGGCGCTGGGACTGGGCCATCTTCTGTCTGTTCGGCGTTCTGCTGCCGCTTTCCACCAACGCCTACTCGATGCTGCGTTTCGTCGTCGGGCTCGCCCCTGTGCTGATCATGTCGGCGATGCTTTTCTCGCGCTGGAAGTGGCTGTTCTGGCTGATGCTGCCCGTGATGCTGATCCTCGACGTCTTCCTGCTGCCGACCTGGATCTCGCGGTCCTACTACTTGATGTGAGCCCATGGCCGAGCCGACCTACCAGCCCCGCGCCTGGCATCTGATTGTCACGGCTTTCATTGCGCTCTTCGGGGCGATGGTCCTGTGGATGATATTCAATCCGCGTGTCGATGACGATTACCGCAACTATTACATCGACCGGACCTGGTCGTGCTTCCCGCGCATTATCTCGCACTATTATCCGCTCGGCGAGCCGGTGAGCTTCGTGAGCGGGCGGCCCGGCTACAAGCGCGATACGATCCGCTGGTGCGGCTTCATGCCGATGAAGAAGGACGGCATCAAATCCTTCGGCGACTATGGCATATTGAAACTGAAATTCGATATCCCGGACGAACCACTGCTCTTTACCTTCTCGAGCTGGGCCAACACCAACTCCAGCAAGCCCGAACGGGAGGTCGAGATCGTCGTCAACGGCCGGCCGATTGGGACGATCACCTTCAAGGACGCCAAGCGCGTCAACGGCGCCTTCGTCATCCCCGCCGAGGTCGCCAAAGCGGGCGAGGACGGCATGGTGGAGATCCGTTTCGTCGTGCCCCGCATTGCGCCTCCAGGAACCAACAGCGAGCCGGTTACCCTCCAGGTGCGGCTCGAAGCGGTCCGGCTTGTCCCTCTGAGCAAAGCGCCGCCTCCCGGAACCACACCGGTCGGCGCCCCCGCGCCCAAGCGCAACAATCCCCGCTGGATCGACGAAGGCGGGGTCACCCCCGCCTCCTGAGATCATCGCGTTCGGCAGCCCTAGAGCTGATCAGTAATCACCGTCGTATAGGCGCCGGTCGGCTCCTTGGTGATGGTCGGCGTCTCGCTGCCGGCCGCCGAAAGGAGCGTCTTCACGGTCTGGTTGTAGTCGTCGAGATTGAGCTTGGCATCGCTGCCGACGAGCTTGGCGACCTCGCCCATCATGTATTGCTGATGCGCAAGTTCGGCGGCTTCCGAATCATCGGAATCGACGACGATCTGAGCCGCTTCGTCGGGGTTGGCGAGAGCATAGTCCCAGCCCTTCATGGAGGCGCGGACGAACCGGGTGAGCCGGTCGACCCAGGCCGGGTCGGCGAGCTTGTCCTCGAGCACATAAAGGCCGTCCTCGAGCATGCCGACGCCCTCGTCGCGATAGTTGAAGACCACCAGGTCTTCGGGCTTCAGGCCGGCATCGATCACCTGGCCATATTCATTGTAGGTCATGGTGGAGATGCACGCGGCCTGCTTTTGCAGCAGCGGATCGACGTTGAACGCCTGCTTGAGGATGGTGACGCCATCCTCGCCGCCATTGGCCGAGAGGCCCAGCTTGGCGAGCCAGGCATAGAGCGGGTACTCGTTGCCGCCGAACCACACGCCGATCGTCTTGCCCTTGAAGTCGTCGGTCGTTGCTACGCCCATGTCCTTGCGGCAGGTGAGGAGCAACCCCGATTCCTTGAACGGCTGGGCGATATTGACCAGCGGAATGCCGCCTTCCCGCTTGGCGAGCGCATCGGCCATCCAGTTGACGATGACGTCGACCGCGCCGCCCGCGAGGCCCTGCACGGGGGTCACGTCGGTATTGCCGGGGAGGATTTCGACGTCGAGATTCTCCTCGGCGTAAAAGCCTTTGGCGGCGGCGACGTAGTAGCCCGCAAACTGCGCCTGCGGAACCCATTTGAGCTGCAGCCTCACCTTGTCCTGCGCATGGGCGGCGCCAGCTCCAAGGAGCAGGGCGGCGGCCAGAGCGCCTGCAATTAGCGATTTCATGAGTGTTCCTTCCTGTGTTGCCTTCCCCTAGACGGATCCTGCCCGAATGGACGGATGCCAGAACGTCACCGCGCGTTCGACGAGCGCCACGATGCCGTAGAACACCGTTCCGGCGAGGGCCGAGACGGCGATTTCGGCCCAGACCAGATCGACGTCCATGCGTCCGGCCGCGGTCGAGATGCGAAAGCCCATGCCCACGATCGGTGTCCCGAAGAATTCGGCGACGATCGCTCCGATCAAGGCGAGAGTGGAGTTGATCTTGAGGGCGTTGAAGATGAAGGGGGCAGCCATCGGCAGGCGCAGGTGCCACAGCGTCTGCCAATAGCCCGCCGCATAAGTGCGCAGCATGTCGCGTTCGATCGCGCCGGCGACATTGAGCCCCGCAATCGTGTTCACCAGCATGGGGAAGAACGTCATTATGACCACGACCGCGGCTTTGCTGGGCCAGTCGAAGCCGAACCACATGACCATGATCGGAGCAATACCCACCAGCGGCAGCGCAGATACGAAACTGCCCAGGGGCAACAGTCCGCGTTTGAGGAAGGGCGAGCGATCGATGGCGATGGCAATGGCAAATCCCAGGCTGCAGCCCATGGCGTAGCCGATCAGCACCGCCTTGAGCACCGTGTGCTGGAAGTCCGCGACCAGAATAGGCACGCTTGAGGCGATCTTGGCCCCGATGGTCGAGGGGGACGGCAGCAGGATTCTCGGTACGTTGCCGCCCCGCGTGATCGCCTCCCAGGCAACGAGGATGGCCAGGCCCAGCATCAGCGGGATGAGCATATCGACCAGGACGCGCATGCCACCACGCTGTTGCTCCGACGACATCTTCTCGACGAACAGCCAGCATACGAGCCAGACCGCGAGCAGCAGGAACCAGTATCCCGCTGCCGCTGCAGTGAAGAGACCCAGGGCACGTATGACGATGATGCCTCCGGCGACCGCCATGACACCGAGAATGGGAGCCGGTGGAAACAGCCGGAAGAGCGCCAGCACAAGCACTGTTGCGGCGAGCAGCCCTGCGACCGGCCAGTCGTCCCAGCTGTGGAGGGTGGCCTGCTCGGCAACGCCAAGCGGCAAGACCAGCGCGCCGATCGCGGCAAGGATTGCGCCGATGCCGATGATGCGCTGGGCGGTGGTCATGCCGGCTGACCTCCCGTGCGCCGCAGAACCATGCGCTCGGCGAGACCAACCGCAAAGACGAGAAGGCCCGCGAGCAGCGCCGCAATGATCAGCGTCGACCAGATCTGGACGACCTGGCCGTTATAGGAGCCGGTCAGGAGCCGTGACCCCAGCCCCGAGACCGCACCGGTCGGCAGCTCGGCAACGATGGCACCGACGAGGCTTGCGGCGATTGCGACCTTCATCGAGGCGAACAGGAACGGAATGGCCACCGGCCAGCGCAACAGCCAGAAAGTCGTCCAGCGGCTGGCATTGTACGTGCGCATGAGGTCGAGCTGGATGAGTTCGGGGCTACGGAACCCTTTGACCATGCCGACGGCGACCGGAAAGAAACTGAGATAGGTCGAGATCACCGCCTTGGAGACAAGCCGCGCGGCATCGGAGTCCAGGTGCAACCACCGCGCGATCATGGTGTCGCCGGTGAGAATGTTGAACGACAGGATGACGATCACTGGCGCCAGGGCGAGGATGGGGATGGTCTGGCTCGCGATGATCCACGGCATCAGCGAACGGGCAGCGGCACGGCTGTGGACGATATAGGCGGCCAGCAGGATTCCGAGCGCCGTTCCCGCGACGAACCCCAGCAGCGCCGATGACAGAGTGATCCAGGCGTGAAAAAGCAGGCTGCGCTTCGACCACGGCGCCAGCTGCAATGTGCTTTCCACCAGATCGACCGCCACCTGATGCGGCGCGGGCAGAACCGGCCGGCCCTGGTTCCAGGTCTGCATCACGAGGTCGGGCCAGCCGAGCGTGATCCCATCCCGCGCCGCGAGGTCGAGGATGAAGGGGGCATTGAGATAGATCGCCCCCGCGTACCAGATAACGATCAGGCCCACGACCAGAACGCCGACCGAAAAGGCGGTGCTCTGGGCGAGCCGCATCATCACGCCTGTTCCTCATAGGAATGCCCGGCGCGCAGACCCTCTCTGACGCGGTGGGCGATGGCGAGAAATTCCGGCGACTCGCGGATGTCGAGCGGCCGCTCTCCCGCCGGAAGGGTCGACTCGATGATGTCGGTGACGCGTCCAGGCCGAGGGCTCATGACCACGATCTTGGTCGACAGGTAGACCGCCTCGGGAATGGAATGGGTTACGAAGGCGATGGTCTTTTTCGTGCGCGCGAAGAGTTTCAGGAGTTCGGAGTTGAGATGATCGCGCACGATTTCGTCGAGCGCGCCGAACGGCTCATCCATGAGGAGCAAGTCGGCGTCGAAGGCCAGTGCGCGGGCGATCGAAGCGCGCTGCTGCATGCCGCCCGAGAGCTGCCACGGAAACTTCCGCTCGAATCCGGCGAGATTGACCAGGTCGAGGCTCTTTGCGATGCGGCGCCGCCGGTCATCGGCGGGGTAGCCCATGATCTCGAGCGGCAGAGCGACGTTCTTTTCGATCGTGCGCCACGGAAACAGGGCCGGCGCCTGGAACACGTAGCCATAGGCGCGCCTCTTCCGGGCCTCTTCCGGCGTCATCCCATTGATCGAAATGCTTCCCGAAGTCGGCTGCTCCAGATCCGCCATGGTCCGCAGAAACGTGGTCTTGCCGCATCCCGACGGCCCAATGAACGAGACGAACTCCCCCTGCGCAATGTCGAGTGTGACGTCCGACAAGGCAACGACATCGCCATCGTTGGTCTTGAATGTGAGCCCGAGATTTTTGGCGGAGACGACGCTGCTCAGGTCAGACCCCCGTCGCCGGAATGCCGGTGCGTTCGATCTTGCGGGGCGCGGTGATTTCCTTCCAGGTCGAGAGCGCGCGGTTGACAGGATTGTTCGGCTGCCGGCCGACGAACTTGCCGTGCCCCTGCTCGGTCTTGATCTCGTTCTCGACGATCGCGACCTTACCGCGGGTCAGCGTGAACCGGGGCAGGCCCGTCACCTCGATGCCCTCGAACACATTGTAGTCGATCGCCGATTGCTGCGTCTTGGCCGAGATGGTCTTGCTCCGCTTCGGATCCCACACCACGAGATCGGCATCTGCACCTTCGAGTACCGCGCCCTTTTTCGGATAGAGTCCGAGAATCTTGGCGATGTTTGTCGAGGTGACCGCGACGAACTCGTTCATCGTCAGCCGGCCGGTATTGACGCCCTTGGTCCACAGCACCGGCATGCGGTCCTCGAGACCGCCCGTGCCGTTCGGGATCTTTGCGAAATTGCCGACGCCCGCGCGCTTCTGCTCGGTAGTGAAAGCGCAATGGTCGGTCGCGACCACCTGCAACGATCCCGATTGCAGCCCGGCCCAGAGCGAATCCTGATGCTGCTTGTTGCGGAAGGGCGGGCTCATCACGCGGCGCGCCGCATAGTCCCAGTCCTTGTTGAAATATTCGGTCTCGTCGAGGGTCAGGTGCTGGATCAACGGCTCGCCATAGACCCGCATCCCCTTCTGGCGCGCCCGGCGGATCGCCTCATGCGCCTGCTCGCAGCTGGTATGGACGATATAGACCGGCACGCCCGCCATGTCGGCGATCATGATGGCGCGGTTGGTCGCCTCGCCCTCGACTTCGGGCGGGCGCGAGTAGGCATGCGCCTCGGGACCGTTATTGCCGGCATCGAGCAGCCGCTGCGTCATGGTCGCCACCACGTCGCCATTCTCGGCATGAACCAGCGGCAGCGCGCCGAGTTCGGCGCAGCGCTGGAACGAGGCGAACATCTCGTCGTCGTTCACCATCAGCGCGCCCTTATAGGCCATGAAGTGCTTGAACGAGGTGATGCCGCGATCGACGATTTCGGCCATTTCGCGCCACACCTGCTCGCCCCACCAGGTGATAGCCATGTGGAACGAATAATCGGCGCTCGCCTTCCCCGTCTTGTTGTCCCACATCGAGAGCGCTTCGAGCAGCGACTGGTTGGGGTTAGGCAGGCAGAAGTCGACCACCATGGTCGTCCCGCCGCTCAACGCCGCGCGCGTCCCGCTCTCGAAATCGTCGGTCGAGTACGTCCCCATGAACGGCATTTCGAGATGCGTATGCGGATCGATGCCGCCCGGCATCACGTAGCAGCCGGTCGCGTCCAGCACCTCCCCGCCCGAAAGGTTCTGGCCGATCTCCGTGATCGTCTCGCCCTCGATGCGAATGTCGGCCTTGTAGGTGAGATCGGCAGTGACGATGGTGCCGTTTTTGATGATGGTCATGGAATTCTCCGC
>JBIQKK010000006.1:0-5918 GCA_044506585.1 Hyphomicrobiales bacterium | reverse complement strand
TGAGATCGGCAGTGACGATGGTGCCGTTTTTGATGATGGTCATGGAATTCTCCGCTCGACAGCAAAAAAGGCCCCGCGCACGCGCAGGGCCCTTGACGAAAATCCGCTGATTGGATCAGGCGTCGACGAGACCGAGACGTTTCTCGATGCGGAACACGCGCTCGTCGACGCGGTCGAGGCGCGTGGACAGGCTGGCATATTGATGCTCGAGATGGCCGAGGCGCGACTTAACTTCCTGCATGTCCTCCGAAATGCGGTCGACGGTCGAGCGGATCGCCCGGAGGTGTTCGAGAACGATGTTTTCGGTTTCCATGGGACCGGCTCCAGCGGAAGCTTCCGGCAATATAGGCGCATGCCTGTCACTCTACAATCTCCGCGGTCTCGACCACCGCGTGGAACAGCACGTCGGCGCCGGCGGCAGCCCAGTCCTTGGTGATGTCCTCGGCTTCGTTGTGGCTCAGCCCGTCGACGCACGGGCACATGATCATGACGCTGGGCGCGACGCGGTTGGCCCAGCAGGCGTCGTGTCCGGCGCCCGAAATGATGTTCATGTGGCTATAGCCGAGCTTTTCGGCCGATTCGCGTACGCGTTCGACCAGCGCGGGATCGAACGTCACGGGATCGAAATGGCCGACGGGTTCGACCGAGCATTTCACCCCCAGCGCTTCGCAAATCTTGGGCGCCTCGGATTCGATGCGTGCCCGCATGCGGTCGAGCTTGGCCTGTTCGGGCGAGCGGATATCGACCGTGAACACGACCGTGCCGGGCAGCACGTTGCGCGAGTTGGGCGAGAACTTCACCTGCCCGACGCCGCCCACCGCACCGGGTTGCTCGCTCATCGCAACGTCCTGGACCATCTCGAAGATGCGCCCCATTGCGAGCCCGGCATTGACACGCATGTTCATCGGCGTCGAGCCCGTGTGCGCTTCCTTCCCGGTCAGCGTGAATTCGAGCCACCACAGGCCCTGCCCGTGCGTCACGACGCCGATCTGCTTGTTCTCCGCCTCGAGGATCGGGCCCTGCTCGATATGATACTCAAAGTAGGCGTGCATCCTGCGCGCGCCGACGGGCTCGTCACCCACCCAGCCGATGCGCTCGAGCTCAGCGCCGAAGCTCTTGCCCTCCATGTCCTTGCGGCCATAGGCATATTCGAGCGTGTGGACGCCGGCGAAGACGCCCGAAGCGAGCATCGCTGGCGCAAAGCGCGCGCCTTCCTCATTGGTCCAGTTGACGACGACGATCGGGCGGCGTGTCTTGATGCCCAGATCGTTGAGCGTGCGGATCACCTCCAGCCCTGACAGCACGCCCAGCACGCCGTCATAGCGTCCGCCCGTCGGCTGGGTATCGAGATGGCTGCCGACATAGACCGGATCGAGATCGGGGTCGGTACCTTCGCGCCGCGCGAACATGGTGCCCATCTGGTCGAGCCCCATCGTCATGCCCGCATTGGTACACCAGGACTTGAACAGCGAACGCCCCTTGGCGTCGTCGTCGGTCAGCGTCTGGCGATTATTGCCGCCTGCCACCCCCGGCCCGATCTCCGCCATCTCATGGATCGATGCCCACAACCGATCCGGATTGATCCGAAGATTTTCACCAGGCGCTGGCATCTGGCTCGTCCTATTTCATGCTCGGGAACGTGAATTCGGCACCGGACTTGATCCCCGCGGGCCATCGGGTCGTGACGGTCTTGAGCCGCGTGTAGAAATGTACGCCTTCAGGGCCGTAGATCGCGTGGTCACCGAAGATCGACCGCTTCCAGCCGCCGAAGCTGTGATAGGCGACGGGCACCGGGATCGGCACGTTGATGCCGACCATGCCCACCTCGATCTTGTCGGCGAAGTCGCGCGCGGCATCGCCGTCGCGGGTGAAGATCGCGGTGCCGTTGGCGTATTCGTGGCCGTGGATCAGATCCACGGCATCCTGATAGGACTGGGTCCGCACCACCGAGAGGACCGGCCCGAAGATCTCCTCACGATAGATCTTCATATCCGGCGTCACGTGGTCGAACAGCGTTCCACCGACGAAGAACCCGTCCTCGTAGCCCTGCAGCCTGAAGCCGCGGCCGTCGACCACGAGTTCGGCGCCCTGCTCGACGCCCGACTCGATATAGCCCACGATCTTGTCGCGCTGCGCCTTGCTGACGATCGGGCCCATCTGGGCGTCCTTGTCGGTCGCGGGGCCGATCTTCAGCGCCTGGACGCGCGGTTTCAGCCTGGCGACCAGCGCGTCGGCGGTCTTTTCGCCCACCGGGACCGCGACCGAGATCGCCATGCAGCGCTCGCCGGCCGACCCGTAGCCCGCGCCCATCAGGGCGTCGGCCGCCTGGTCCATGTCGGCGTCGGGCAGGATGACCATGTGGTTCTTGGCGCCGCCCAGCGCCTGGACGCGCTTGCCCGCCTGCGTGCCGCGCCGGTAGACATATTCGGCGATCGCGGTCGAACCCACAAAGCTGACCGCCTTGATGTCCGGGTGGTCGAGGATTGCGTCCACCGCCTCCTTGTCGCCGTGGACGATGTTGAGCACGCCCTCGGGGAGGCCTGCCTCCATCAGCAGCTTCCACGCAAGCATCGGAGCGGACGGATCGCGCTCGGACGGCTTCAGCACAAACGTGTTTCCGCAGGCAATCGCCAGCGGATACATCCACATCGGCACCATCGCGGGAAAGTTGAACGGCGTTATACCGGCGACCACGCCGAGCGGCTGGCGATCGGAATAGGTGTCGATGGATGGGCCGACATTGCGCGAGAACTCCCCCTTCAGCAGCTGCGGGATGCCGCAGGCGAAATCGACGCAGTCGATGCCGCGCGCGAGCTCGCCCATTGCGTCGTCATGCACCTTGCCGTGCTCGCGCGAAATCTCGCGCGCCAGCTCGTCGGCGTGCCGCTCGAGCAGCTCCTTGAACTTGAACATCACCCGCGCGCGCTTCATGGGCGTCGTCGCCGCCCAGGCCGGTTGCGCTGCCTTGGCGTTCGCCACCGCGGCATCGACTTCACCTGGTGTCGACAGCCGCAGCAGCGCGATCTGCTCGCCCGTCGCGGGATTGAACACCGCCGACGTCCGCCCGCTGGCCGAGGCGACCAGCTTGCCGCCGATCGCGTTGTGCAGGGTTTCCATCACTCGAGACCCTTGAGGATCGTCGAGAGCGTGCCGATCAGCTGGTCGATATGGGATTTCTCGACGATCAGCGGCGGGCTCAGCGCGATGATGTCTCCCGTCGTACGGATCAGGATGCCGCTTTCGAAGGCCTTCACGAAGGCCGCGAAGGCGCGCTTGGTCGGCTCACCCGCGATGGGCTCGAGCTCCACCGCGCCGACGAGGCCCAGATTGCGGATATCGATGACGTGCGGCAGGCCCTTGAGGGAGTGGAGCGCGTCCTCCCAGTACTTGCCGATCTCGCCGCCGCCGCGCGTCAACAGGCCCTCGTCCTTATAGACCTCGAGCGTTGCAAGTCCCGCCGCGGACGCCACCGGGTTGCCCGAATAGGTATAGCCATGAAAGAACTCGATCATGTGTTCGGGTCCCTGCATGAACGCGTCGTGGATCTCGGACGTCACCACCACGGCCCCCATGGGGATGGTGCCGTTGGTGAGGCCCTTGGCGCACACGATCATATCGGGGGTCACGCCGAAATAGTCGGCGGCGAACGGCGTTCCAAGCCGGCCAAATCCCGTGATCACTTCGTCGAAGATAAGAAGGATGCCGTGCTTTTTGGTTATCTCCCGAAGCCGCTGGAGATACCCCTTGGGAGGAATGAGCACGCCGGTCGAACCTGCGACCGGCTCGACGATCACCGCGGCAATCGTCGAGGCATCATGAAGAGCGACAATCCGCTCGAGCTCGTTGGCGAGGCTCTCGCCATCGCCTTCGCGCTCGCCGCGGACAAACTGGTTGCTGCCGGGTGTGTGGGTGTGCGGCAGGTGATCGACGCCAGTGAGGAGCGTCCCGAACATCTTGCGGTTGCCGACGATCCCGCCGACCGAGATGCCGCCGAAATTGACCCCGTGATAGCCGCGCTCGCGGCCGATCAGGCGGAAGCGCGCGCCGTCTCCCTTCACCCGGTGATAGGCGAGCGCCACCTTGAGCGCCGTTTCGACCGATTCCGAGCCCGAGTTGGTGTAGAGCACGTGGTTCAATCCCTCGGGCGCGAGGGCGACCACGGCATTGGCGAGCTCGAACGCCTTGGGGTGGCCCATCTGGAAGGCGGGCGCGTAGTCCATCTCGGCCGCCTGCTCGCCGATCGCCTGCGCGATCCGGGGGCGGCAATGGCCGGCGTTGACGCACCACAGGCCCGCCGTGCCATCCAGCACCTGGCGGCCGTCGGAGGTGGTGTAGTGCATGTCCTTGGCGCCCACGAACATGCGGGGCGCCTTCTTGAACTGGCGGTTCGCCGTGAAGGGCATCCAGAAAGCGCTCAAATCGTTCGGCGCAATGTTTTGGCGGCTGGACACGGAGGCGCTCCCCTGAAATGTGCTGCACGGCCCCGGCGCCCGGTGGATTTGGGCTTGACGGCTGAGCTGTTCGCTCAGAAATTTGACCAGTTGGAAAAAATGTTAGCACTCCCAGAAAGCCGATCAAGGTGAAAATGCTCGCGAGCGGCGCCGTGGGAGTACGCGGCTGATGGCTCCTCCCTCCAAGCCGAAACCCCGGACGCGGATTCAGCGCGAGAAGCAGGACATTATTCTCGATGCTGCACTGAACATCTTCTCACTTCACGGGTTCCGCGGCGCCACGATCGACCAGATCGCGGAGGCTGCGGGCATGAGCAAGCCGAACCTGCTCTACTATTTTTCCTCCAAGGAAGAGATGCACCGGCGGCTCCTGACCGAGATGCTCGATCTCTGGCTCGACCCATTGCGCGAGCTCGACGCCGAAGGCGACCCCATTCCGGAGCTGCGCTCCTACATCCGGCGCAAGATCGAGATGGCGCGTGACTTTCCGCGCCAGAGCCGCCTGTTCGCCAATGAGATGCTGCAAGGCGCGCCGCATGCGATCGATGTTCTCGAAGGCGAACTCAAGCAGCTGGTCGACGACAAGGCCAAGGTTATCGAAGAATGGATGGAGCAGGGTAAGCTCGCCCGTACCGATCCCTATCACCTGATCTTCTCGATCTGGGCGACGACCCAGCACTATGCCGATTTCGACGTGCAGGTGCGCTCGGTCCTGGGCAAGGACCGCGGCGGCGAGGGACGGTTCGAAGACGCCGCGACATATCTCGAGCATCTGTTCATGGACGGGCTGCTGCCGCGGAAGTAGCGGCGACCCGGCGCGGCTCATTTGCAAATGTAGCAATCTTCAGCGGGCTTTGTTCAGGCCGTGCTGGCAGCCTCCCTGCATGTGGTGGAGGCCAATATGAGTTCATCGGTCCATGCATTGATCGACGCCGAGAACATCGACTATTCCCACTGGACCCAAATCAAAGCCCGCTTGGCGAATGTAGGACAGCTCGCAAGCGCGCGCATATTCGGGGATTTCTCCGACGGGCAGCGAAAGAACTGGTTGAAGCTCGCGAGGGCCGAAGGCTTGGAAGTTGTGATGAATCTGGCGGGATCCAACGCCTGCGATATCGCAATCACTATTGCTGCCATGGATACCCTGCACGGCTCGAGGCCGAGCGCCATATGCCTCGTATCGTCAGACCGGGACTATGCGCCGCTTGCCTTGCGACTGCGTCGTGCCGGGATCGTTGTTCACGGATTTGGCGAGGCGAAGTCGACTCCTGAATACCGCAAGGCCTTCACGAGCTTCACAATTCTCAAGAAGCCCAAGACCGTTTCGCTGGTGCCGAAAGCCGCCTGACTATTCGCCCAGCGTGATGACCCCGTTGCCGTCCTTGTCGAGCTTGGCGAAAGCCTTGCCGACCAGGCGACCCAGTTCCTCGGCGGTGAGGCCGCCTTCGGGCAGGTCGACGACGATCA
>JBIQKK010000005.1:52021-70694 GCA_044506585.1 Hyphomicrobiales bacterium | reverse complement strand
GCGATCAGCGTTACGGTGCCGATGATCCGCGACACCATCCGCACGGCCTACATCTATATCGGCATCCTCGCCCTTGACGCCTTCGTCTATATGCAGGCGCTGAACTCGGGCGGCGGCCCCGCGAATTCGACCATCGTCATTTCCCAGCACCTGCTCAACACCGCGTTCAAGAAGGGCAAGTTCGGCTACGCGACCTCGATGGGCGCGACGCTCGCCATCATCACGCTCGTCTTCGCCGCGCTCGTCTTCCTGGTGTTCTGGCTCACCGGCGAGAAAAAGCCACGCGAGAGCAGCCCCTCATCGGCGTCGTCCACAACGGATGTCACGGCCGCAGTCGCTGCACTGCACGCGAGCCGCGTACCCGACACACCCCTCGAGCGCACGACGAGACCCACGCCCTCACGGCCCACCATTTTCACCGACCGCACCGTGGCGGTCGTTGCCCATACGGCGCTGATCGCGTGGGTGATCATCATCTGCCTGCCGCTCCTGTGGGTCTTGATGTCCTCGTTCAAGACAACGGCGCAGATCTTCCAGTCGCCCTTTGCGCTCCCCACCAGTTTCAGCTTCGAAAACTATGTCTCGGCCTGGACCACCGCGAGCATCGGCACCTACTTCTTCAACACGGTGATCGTGGTCGGCAGCGCGCTTGTCATCGTCATGCTGCTGGGCGCGATGTGCGCCTATTATCTCGCGCGCTACCCGTTCAAGGGCAGCCAGGTCGTCTACTACCTGATGCTGGCGGGGCTCACCTTCCCGATTTTCCTCGCCGTGGTGCCGCTGTTCAACACGCTCAAGGGCTTCGGTCTCCTCAATACGCTGCCGGGGCTGATCATCACCTACGTCGCCTTCGCGCTGCCCTTTACGGTGTTCTTCCTCTTTGCCTTCTTCAAGACGCTGCCGCAGGAAGTGGCGGAAGCCGCGGCGCTCGACGGGGCCGGCCCCTGGCGCATCTTCTTCCAGATCATGCTGCCCATGGCGACGCCGGGCATCGCGTCGGTGGCAATCTTCAACTTCCTGGGCCTGTGGAACCAGTTCCTGCTGCCCATCGCACTCAACACCAACGCCAAAAATTACGTGCTGTCGCAGGGCATGGCCTCGTTTGCGTCGCAGGCAGGCTATTCGGTGAACTTCGGTGCGCTGTTTGCGGCCGTCGTGATTACGGTCCTGCCGGTTCTCGCGACTTACATCGTCTTCCAGCGTCAACTGCAGGGGTCGGTTTCGCCCGGTCTGCTGAAGTAGGAAAAGCCGGCGGCCGTATCGACCGCCGGCTCATTACTCAATGCCGCGACATGCTCGTCGCGCCGCCCTGTCCGGCGGTGACGTCGGCGACCTTGTCCTTGACGTCGCTGTAGATCTCGCCCGCCTGGGCCGAGGCCTCCTCGTAAATCTCGGCGGCCTTCTGCTTGCCGTCGGCGTAGAGCTTGCCGGCGGTCTTCATCGCCTTGCCCCGGATCTTGTCGGCCTGCTCGCCGAGCAGATGATCCTCCTCCGCGGTATGCGGCAGGGCGGAACCGACCGCTGCACCCACCGCAAAGGCTAGTGCACCGGCGATGAGCGGCTGCTGGTCGAACAGGTCGACGATCTGCCGGCTCAGTTGCTCCGATTGCTGCTGCACCGAGCCGCTCAGGTTGCGGGTGCCCGACATCATGTTGGATGCCGCGCCCCGGGCCGCGGATCCGACGCTCGTCAGCCCGCTGCCTACGCTATGGCGCAGCCCGCGCCAATTGTGGTCGGCCCAGCCGCGCGCCTGCGACAGCGCATTGCCGGCCTCGTCCCGAAAGTCGCGGATGCGGTTGCCGGTGTCGTCGATAAAGCCGCCGAACATCTTGCCGGTTTCGTCGGTGAAGTGGCTGGCGCGTTCGCCCAGCTCGTTCGAGCGCGCCTTGTAGCGCTGGCCCTCGGCGGTCTCGAATTCGCTCCACCACTGCCCGGTCTCGTCCGCGCTGTGGCTGACCCGGCGCAATCCGCCGCTCGAAATCCGAGCATAGGGGTAGTCCGTGTCGTCCATCGTCTCGTGCGCGGCGGTGCCCTGCTGCTGCCCATTGGCAGTGGAGGCGATCAGCCAGGCGAGGCCCACGCCCACCAATGCGGCCGGCAAGGGATTGGCCGAAATCTGGTTGCCCAGATTTGCCGCGAAATGCGCGCCACCATGCTTGGTGTAACTAAGCGCTTCATCCAGCAGCTGGCCCGGCGAAAGCTTGTCCTTGATTTCGCCGATGCGCGCTTCCACGCGCGTGCGGTGCTCGGCCACTTCGCGTTCGAGCTCCGCCGAAGATTTGTTGTCGTAGGTCATCAGAAGCTCTCCTTCATTGCGGCCGCATCCATGCGGATGGAACTGGTGGTCCGCTCCATGTTGAGTTTGTTGGCTTTGAACTCGGCAATGCCGCGCGAGATCATGGCCCATGCGATCCCGCCGATCACGACGGTGACGACGATCGCGGCCACAAAGCCCGCCGATTGCTCGGCCATGCCCATATTGACGAGAAGCGCGGTGAGTCCGCTGACGAGGGCCGCGAGGAAGACACCGGTGGCGCCAATCGCGAGCACGGCCCCAATCGCAAGGTTGCGCCCTGCCTTCATGGCGTCGTCGAGCTTCTCACCGGCCTCGGCCTTGGCGAGCTGGATTTCCTTGCGGAAAAGGCCGGAGATATCGCTCGCAAGGTCAGTCAGCAGGTCGGCCAGCGGTCGCCCTTGTTCATGGTGCGTCATCACAGGCCTCCCGGGTTCGTGCCGAAGCTGCCGTCCTGGGCGCCCTGTCCATAGTCGGGCGTCGAAACGGGCGACTGCATTGAATCGGCTTCAGCCGCGGCGTCTGCTTCTTCACGCCGCTTGGCCGAGGCGAGGACAAACCGGCTCGCGGCAAAGCCGAGCAGTGCCGCGGCGCCCATGAAGGCCACGGGTTGGCGGCGGCCGAAATCCTGGGCCATGCCCAGCAGCTGGTCGACGTCATTGTCCCGAATCGTCGCCGACAGCTTTTCGGCATTGTCCGCGATCATGCGCGCATAGTTTGCGCTGGCACCGTTGGTCTGCTCGAGATCGGTCGTGGCCCGGCGCAGGGCGTCGGCTACCCCACCGACCTGGTCGGCCAGCAGCGTCTTCTGATCGGCCGCCATCGATTTGACCTTGTCGGTCGCCTCGCTCATTTCCGTCTTCGCAAGATCGGCGAGGCCGGCCACCTGGTCGCGCGCCTCATCGGCCACTTCAGTGGCTTTGGTTTTGGCTTCGGCTAAAATTGCATTGGCATCGGCCGCGATATCGGGCTTGGGCGCCGGTGTCTTGGCGCCGTCGGGGCCAGTGGAAGTGGTAGGAGTGTTGGGCATTTGGGTCAGTCCTCCGAGAGGGCGCGCAGAAGCGCGGGGATGACTAACAAGCTTGCGAGTCGGACTGAGGTTCCCCCTCGGGAGCGATCAATGCGCGCTGGCGCGACGCGCGCGCCTCGCGGGTGCTATTTCGCTCGAATCCAACCGGTGTCGCCGGACGCCGTAATGATGCGGCTCCAGTCGCCATCCCTCTCGACGATGCGCAGGCGCTCGCCGCGTTCGAGCGCGAAAGAGCGGCTCGCACTCGCCTTGGGGGCGTCGCGTACCACAATGCGCGACCCGGCTTCGACGAGCTCGCCGCCACGCGGCGCCGTTTCGAGCTCGGACACGTCGATTGAGACGGCGCTGGCTACAGCCGTTTGTACGCTTTCCTGCGGCACCGCTTCAGGATCGAGGCCATCCACATAGGTGGAATAGACCCAGCCCTCGCCGCCTTCATAGGAAACATGCACCCAGCCGCCATTGGCGCCCAGCACGGCGACGGGCGTTCCGGCCGCGAGCACCCCGAGCTTGGCCGATCCCTTCTTGCCGGCCGCGCGAAGATTGACCGCCTTGGCGCCGATCCGAGCGGTCGCGATCGCTGCGGGCACTGGGGGCTCGATGCTCGTATCGAAGGGCGCGGCCAGGGCGACCGTTGTTGATGCCGCGCCCTGCGAGGGAACGGCGGCCGTGGCTTCTTGGGAAGGCGCCGCATGGTTCACCGGCGTAAGCTTGATCTCGCCGATCTGGACGACCGGCGGGGCGTTGAAGCCGGGTCGCGCGGCTACGGGCTTCGACAGCTTGTGGGCATTGGCCGCAACGAGGCTGAGTGTGCCCTCGGTGCTCAGCCCGAAAACGAGGATCGCCCCGACCAGCGTAAGCGGCCATTTCAGCGCGCCGAGTACGCGCAGGAGCGGGGCGACGCTCACGTCAGAGGCCTTCCGCTACCGTGAGCACGGCGGGGGAGGACGTGCTCTGGGCGGTAGCGGCAGGAACAGCCGCATAGCCGGCGGCCATCAGAACGAGTGCCACAAGGTAGGCACCAAAGAGCGTGAGGTTTCTTGTCATTGTTTTTGCGCTCTGAGTTGTTAGCGGGGTGCTGCATTCGGAGGCTCCGGGCCTCACCCCGCGATAGGCTGGCGTAGCGGAGGCGTGCACCAGCATTTGCCGGAAAGAACACTCGCGACGCACGGCAAGTTGCATGAAGTTGCAATAACTTGCCTGTCAGCAAATCTTCAGCTTCGTCTGATTGAGACCGGCGTTCTAGCGTTCGGCGATCAGTTGGCGTTACTGCCGCTTGCGGGGAGGCGGACCTCGCTGCGCAGCCCTCCCGCCGGACTGCGTCCGAGCTCGATCGTCCCGCGGTTGAACCGCAGGATTTCGAACGCGATCGAAAGGCCGAGTCCTTCACCGCGCGAGCGTTCATCCAGGCGCACGCCGCGCTTGCCGAGTCGCGCGATCTGCTCATTGGTCAGGCCGTCGCCATCGTCCTCGACCGTGAACAGGACCTGCGCGTCGCCCCGCGAGCCGCGTACGATGATCTTTTCGCGCGCCCACTGGCTGGCGTTTTCGAGCAGAATACCCACCAGCTCCATTAAATCGTGCGCATCGATGTCGATCTCGAGCTGATGTTCGAGATCCACGGTCCATTTGATGCGCTCGGCGTCGTGCCCCTTGCGCAGCACGGCGACGCTGCGCAGCACCGCATCGTTGAGCGAGGCATGGACGCCCTGCGCCCGGGTGCGGAATCGAAGCCGAGCGATCCTGAGCTGATAATCGGTGCGTGCGTTCATCTGCTCGGTCAGCACGCGCAGCACGTCGCCATTGGCGGTGTCGCCCTGCTCACGCAGCCGGTCGGCGGTTGCGCCCAGCACCGCCAGGGGCGTCTTGAGGCCATGGGCAAGGTCAGCCGCGCGCTCCCGAGCAAAGTTGATGGTTTCTTCCTGGGCCTCCAGCAGATCGTTGACCTGCTCGGTCAGGGGACGCAGCTCGGTGATTGGTCCGTCCGGCAGGCGCTCGGCCTCGCCGCGGCGGATCGCGGCGATCTGCTCGCGCAGGATGGAAAGGGGGCGGAGGCCCAGGCTGACCTGCGCGATCATGGCGCCCAAAAGAACGATCGCCAACACACCCAGATAGAGTGCGAGCGTCTTCCCGAAGCGGACCACCGGATCGTCCTGTGCCTCGCGCTCCTCGGCGACGATCACAAACATGGGGCGGCTGGTACCATCCGAGCGGGCGACGCTGATGCGTTGGCCCAGGGCAATGAGGGTGGTGCCGTCGCCGGTGCGCAATTGCCGGAGACTTGCGCGTCCGTCAGGCGACGCGAAGTCGGGCAGTTCGATGTCCCACAGCGAGCGCGACCGTACCAGATCACCGCTCTCGAGATCTTCCACCTGCCAGTAGAGGCCGCCGAGCGGCGTGTCGTAGCGCGGGTCGGTCAGTGCGCTTTCCGACACGGGGTTCGCCACATCGGGGTCGATTTCGGCCACGATGCGATCGAAGCTCGCCTGCAGATCGGCTCGCCGTTCGGTCTCGATGAGAAACGCAAAATTCGCGACGATGAACGCCCAGGCCGCGATCAGCGCGACAACGATCCAGGCCGCTCCTCCGAGCAGCAGCCTGACGCGCAGGGAACCCAATGGCTTCAAGGAGCGCCCTCGATGTAATAGCCAAAGCCGCGGCGCGTCTTGATCACGTCTGAACCCAGGCGGCGGCGCAGGCGTCCGACCAGCACTTCGATCGAATTGGAATTACGTTCGAAATCCTGGTTGTAGATGTGCTCTGTGAGCGTCTGCTGCGACACCACTTCGCCACGGTGAAACGCCAGATAGGCAAGCAGCTTATATTCCTGCGGCGTCAGATCGATCGGCACACCCTCGCGTGTGAGCTGCATCAGGCGTGTATCGAGACTGAAATCCATGAAGCGGATGGGCGTTGACGCAACGCCGTTGCTCCGGCGGATGATTGCTCTCAGCCGCGCGACCAGTTCCTCCATGTGGAACGGTTTCACCAGATAGTCGTCGGCGCCCGCTTCGATCCCCTCGACGCGCTCTTCCCATTGTCCACGCGCCGTAAGGATCAGAATGGGTGCTGTCCGCGACGCCTTGCGCCAGCGCCGCAGGATTGTCAGCCCGTCAAGGGTGGGCAGACCCAGATCGAGCAGGATCGCATCGAACTCCTCGGTCTCGCCGCGGTAGTGCACCGCTTCGCCATCGGCTTCGCGTTCCACCACGAACCCAGCGGCCGTCAGCGTGGTGGCGACCAGTTCGGCCAGCTTGTCGTCATCCTCGGCGAGCAGGACACGCATCAGTCGAGCACCACCCTGTTGCCGGTGCGGGCATAATAGTAGTCCCGCCAGCTGTAGCCGGTCTCGTTGAGCATCGTCAGCTTGTACAGCAGGACGTTTCGCACGGTGAGCAGTCTGGCATTGATCACCCGCGCGCCACTGAGCCCCTCGGCAATTTGCACGATACGGGCAAGCGGCAGGGCCTCCCCCTTCTGCACGGCATCGAGGGCCTTGTTCTGTTCCTGCGGCGGGCCGGCAGGTTGGGCCTTCCTCGGTTGTGCCTGAGTCTGACCAGGCGCTGCGCCGGCGTTACCTTTCCCCGCTGGCTTGGCGGCATGATCGGGCGGTCCCGATGGGGACGCACGATTGTGGGCGGCATTGGAGGGATCCGGCGGGCCATGCGCCGGTCCGTGGTTCTCGATTGCGTTCTTGCCGCCTGCGTTCGGTCCTGGGCCGGCCGCGCTCGGCGGAGGGGCGCCCCCCGGTCCGCCCTTGCCAGGGCCAGGCGTCGGGAGGTCGTTCTTTGCGATGGCCGGCGAAGCGAATGCGGCCAACAGCGCAAATATGAGCAGGATGTCGCGCATGGGCAACCATAGCGCTTCCAACCTGAAAAACCGCTGACATTCGCCGTCACAAATTCCTCAGCGCGGTTGTGCGATTGTAGGTTGCCTCCAATGGGCTCCAGTGACGCCGGCCCAAACCCCACCCCCGCTGGGCCGGCGTCACTGTTGTAGGCAGATGCCTCATCAACTGGCCGGTCCGTCTTGCGCGCCGCCATGGTCTGCGGATAGAGCGGGCCATGCACGTTTTGATCACCGGCACTGCCGGGTTTATCGGCTACCACCTCGCCGCGCGCCTTCTCAGCGAAGGCCATAGCGTCACGGGCGTCGATGGAATGACGCCCTACTACGACCCGGCGCTCAAGGCGGCACGCCATGGTCTATTGGAAAAATTCGAGCGCTTCACACCTCTGGTCGCCATGCTGGAGGATCGCGAAGCGCTTGACCGCGCGGCAGACATTGCGCAACCCGAAATCATCGTCCATCTCGCCGCGCAGGCCGGTGTGCGCTACAGCCTCGAGGCCCCGCACAGCTATGCCAGTGCCAATCTCGTGGGCACCCTCAACATTCTGGAGCTCGCGCGCCGCATCAAGCCAAGGCACCTGCTGCTCGCCTCGTCGTCCTCCATCTACGGTATGCTGCCGGGCGTGCCTTGGCACGAAACGGACAAGGCCGACGAACCTGTCTCCCTCTACGCCGCGACCAAGAAATCGATGGAACTGATGGCGCACAGCTATGCACATCTGTTCGATATCCCGACCACGGCCTTTCGCTTCTTCACGGTCTACGGGCCGTGGGGGCGGCCGGACATGGCGCCCACCCGCTTCCTGGACGCCGTCGCGCAGAACCGGCCGATCGAGGTCTATGGCGAGGGCAGGATGAAGCGCGACTTCACCTTCGTAGATGACCTCATTGAAGCCAGCATGAGGTTGCTCGAAGTCGTTCCCGTCCGCGGCCAGCCCCAAGCGAGCGGTGATACCGTTTCCCCCGTCGCGCCGTTCCGGGTGCTCAATCTGGGCGGGGGAGAGCCCGTCGGCCTCCTGGAATTCATCGAGACCATCGAGGCGGTGCTCGGGCGGCCGGTTGCCAAGACCTTCCTGCCGATGCAACCGGGCGATGTTCCGGTGACCTACGCGTCCGCCGACCTGCTACTGGCCCTGACCGGGTACCGGCCAAACACCCCCCTGCTGGAGGGCGTCCGCCGGTTCGTGCGGTGGTATGGCGACTATACCGGCCGCAACCTGGCAGCGCAGGTTTGAAGCCTGTTGATCCTTCGGCGCGTTTGAGGGCACAAACGCGAGCGCAAGAGGAAGGACGCCTGTGACGATCATCCCCGTAATACTCGCCGGTGGACAGGGCACGCGGTTGTGGCCGCTGTCGCGGTCTGCCCGGCCCAAGCAATTTCTGGCTCTCACCGGTTCATCGCTCACGCTCTTTCAGGAGACGCTGAAGCGGGTTTCCGATCCGTCGCGCTACAGTGCGCCGATCATCATCACCAATGCCGACTACCGCTTCCTCGTCGGCGAGCAGGCTGAGGAGTTGGGCATCACCCCCATGGGGGTCCTGCTCGAACCGGTCGCGCGGAACACGACTGCAGCAATCGCCGCTGCTGCCGTCTATGCGCAAAAGCAGGCAGGTGCCGATGCACTGATCCACGTTCTCGCTTCCGATGCCGCTATCAGTGCGGACGACAATTACTGGCAATCGGTCGACGTCGCCGCAAAGGCCGCGGCAGGCGGAAGCCTCGTCACCTTCGGCATCGAGCCCAGTGCGCCCGAGACCGGCTATGGCTACATCGAGGCCGGTCCGGAGCGGGGCGACGGCACGCGTGAAGTCGCACGCTTCGTCGAAAAACCGGATCGCGATCGGGCAGACGCGATGCTTCGCCAGGGTGGCTTTTACTGGAATTCGGGCATGTTCATGCTCGGGGTCGAGGCTTTCCTCGAGGAATGCCGCCTGTTGTCGCCAGACAGCTTCACGGCGGCGCAAGGAGCCGTCGAAAACGCCAGGACCGACCTGGATTTCATCCGGCTTGAGGAGGCGAGCTTCGCCACGGCCCCCAATATCTCGGTCGACTATGCGATCTTCGAGAAATCGCGCCGGATCGCCATGATCCCGGTCAGCTTCTCCTGGTCGGACCTCGGCAGCTGGGATGCCGTCTGGAAGGCTTCGACCAGGGACACGGCCCATAATGTGGTGATCGGTCCGGCGACGCTCAGCGAGACCAGCAACAGCCTCGTCATGAGCGAGCGCGCGCATGTCGCGATCGACGGGCTCGACGACGTCGCGGTCATTGTTACCGAGGATGCCGTGTTCGTGGGCAAGCTCAGCGAGGCTCAGAAGGTCGGCGCCATGGTCAAGACCCTAAAGGGGTCGCCGGAAACGCTGGGGCTAACGGAAATCCACCGCACGGCCTACCGCCCGTGGGGCGGCTATTCGTCGATCCTCAACGGCTCGCGCTTCCAGGTGAAGAAGCTGTTCGTGAAGCCCGGCAAGAAGCTCAGCCTCCAAAAGCACCACCATCGGGCGGAGCATTGGATCGTGGTCTCCGGAACCGCCCAGGTCGAGATCGACGGCAAGGTCACGATGCTGAGCGAGAACGAGTCGATCTACCTGCCGCTGGGCTGCGTCCACCGCCTCGCCAATCCCGGCAAGATCCTGCTTGAGCTGATCGAGGTTCAGACGGGATCGTATCTGGGAGAAGACGACATCATCCGCATCGAGGACGAGTTCGGCAGGGCCTAGGGCCCTCGCACACGGCTAGTCGTAACGGTTGGCGGCAGGGGGGTCACTCGCGGGAAAGGACTCGTCGCTCGCTTCGTCTTCCCTGGTCCACTGCCGCCGCGGCCTTGACCGCATACCGTCTGGACCCGCGGGGCGGACCTGGATTCCGGCATCGGTCGGGCCGGGTTTCTCGCGGTCCTTGAAGGCAGCCGCGGCCGCTTTGCTCTGGGGGTGGGTGGTCATCATCCAACTCCTCGTGAGGGAGCCTAACTGCACCGGCCCGCCGAGGTTCCAGCCAAAGAGCGAAACGCCCCGGCTGTCACCGGGGCGCCGCATTTTGGCCGCAGCGCGGCCATTTCGAGGATCGCTTACTCCCTGTCGTCGACGTAGACGATGAGCGAGCCGTCAGCGCTGGTCTTCACCGCGACGACATCGTCCACGGTATAGCCGGCGGCTTCGACCTTGCCCTTGACCACGGCGTTCGCCGTCACATTGGCGTGCAGCGTGGTCGTGGCGTCGGCGTTGTTGTCAAGCGCCGTGTCGAGGGCCGACGATTCGGTGTCCGCGTTGCCCTGCAGGGAAGAGAGCAGGACGATCGTCACCGAGGCCTCATCGGTCACACCGGAAAGATCGACCGAGGCCGAGCTCGAGATCGACGAGATCACCGAACCATAGGTGTTGTCCGAGTTGCCGTTGCTGCTGGCATTGGCGTTCGCGTTGGCATTGGCGTTCGCACTGGCGCCCGCATCAAGGGCAGGAGTCTCTGCGCTCGCGCCGGCACTGATGTCGGTGCTGAGATCGACGCTCGTGTCCTGGGCAAGGACAGGGACGGCGGTCCAGGCGAGGAGGGCGGTCGCTGCGAGTAGCTGCTTTTTCATTGGAGATAGTCCTTTTTCTTGTTTGGCCTCCGCGTCCAACAACTTCGGTCAGCGGGCTCGGTTGCGCGCGGTCGGGCGAGACAACTCGCCGCGCCTCCGGCGGCGCCAAACCGCGCCGCCAACCCCCCGCGACCCAAGGATTTGTTAGTATTGTCCCGCTATTTTCAGCCTTCACACAGACTGGGTGCTAGTGGGCCACCGGTCGTTGAGGGGTGAGAGTCCATGCTGATTCCGCAGTTGCGCATCGCGCAAAAGGTTCCGCTTGCCATCATAGGCGGGGCTCTTGTCGTCAGCGCGGCCGTGGGCGTCGTCAGCTACATGATCAGCGCCTCTACCATGGAGCAGATGGGCCAGGATCGGCTCCGTGCCATTTCGGTGGAGCGAGCCGAGAAGGTCACCAGCTTCCTCGACGGCCTCGCCGAAGACGTCATCCAGCTCGCCAATACGTCGCTCGCCCAAGACACCGCCAAGGCCCTCCAGGTCACCTGGACGCAGCTCGACAATCCCACCCAGCAGCTCCAGCAGAACTTCATCGTCGACAACCCCTTCCCAGAGGGCGAGCGGTGGAAACTCGACCTGCCCGAGCAGAAGAACGCCTACAGCTTCGGGCACAAGAACGCCCATCCCGGCCTGCGTGCCGTGGCCCAAGGCCGTGGCTATCCCGATCTGTTCATCTTCGACCTCGACGGGCATCTTCTCTACACGGTCGAAAAGCACGACGATTTCGCGACCACCTTCACCGAAGGCGGTGGCCCTTATGCCGACACCGCGCTTGGCCGGGTCTTCCGCAAGGCGGTGGCCTTCGACAATCCCAAGCAGGTGACCTACGACGACGAACTGTCCTATGCGGCGAGCGGCGGCGATCCGGCCGGGTTCGTTGCGACCAAGATTTTCGGGCCCGACGGAACCCCGCGCGGCGTCCTCGCCGTGGAGCTGCCGCTCGCACAGGTCGATGCGACCATGGCGTCCCGCAACGGGCTAGGGGAAACCGGCGAAACCTTCCTCGTGGGCGCGGACCATCTCTTCCGCTCCGATTCTACCTTCAACGAGACCAACGACTTCCTCGTGACGAGCTACAGCTCGGGCGCGTTGGACGAGGCGCTCGCCGGCCGCATCGGGCAGGGCTACTCCACGTATCGCGACCTCACGATGCTGACGACGGCCGTGCCGCTGCGCTTCATCGACCAGCCCGGGGCATTGGTCAGCGTCATCTCCACCGAGGAGGTGCTGGCGCCCATCGTGGGCATGCGCAATCTCGTGCTCGGCATCGCCACTGTTCTCCTCCTCATCGTAACCGCGATCGGCTTCCTGATTTCGCGTTCGGTGACCAAGCCGCTCAGCCGGCTGACCAGCACCATGGAGACGCTCGCCGAGGGTAACCTCGACGCCGATATCTCCGGCGCCGAACGCAAGGATGAGATCGGCGCAATGACCCGCGCCGTCGAAATCTTCCGCGAGAATGCGCGGCAGGTGCACACCCTCACCGACCAGGAGCGCATGAGCGCCGAGCAGCGCGCCGTCGAACGCGCGCAGATGATGCAGAATCTCCAGCGCGCCTTCGGGCAGGTCGTCGATGCGGCGGTGGCCGGCGATTTCTCGCAGCGCGTCACAACCGAGTTCCCCGACGCCGAGCTCAACAGTCTCGCCGACAGCGTCAACAATCTCGTCGATACCGTCGATCGCGGCCTCGCGGAAACCGGCACGGTGCTTGCGGCCCTGGCGCAGACCGACCTCACCAAGCGCATGGAGGGCGACTACCAGGGCGCCTTCGGCCGTCTGCGCGACGACATCAACGGGGTTGCGGATACGCTCACGCGCGTCGTGCGGAGCCTGCGTGGCACATCGCGTTCCCTGAAGAACGCAACGAGCGAACTGCTCGCGGGTGCCAACGATCTCAGCGACCGCACGGCCAAGCAGTCCGCGACGATCGAGCAGACTTCGGCGGCCATGCATCAACTCGCCGATACCGTCGAGGACAACTCCAAGCGCACGGAGGCGGCGAGCGCCAAGGCCCGGGCCGTCAGCGACACCGCGACCGAAGGTGGCGAGGTCATGCACCGCGCCAACGAAGCGATGGAGCGGATCACGGCGTCGTCCTCCAAGATCAGCAACATCATCGGGCTCATCGACGATATTGCCTTCCAGACGAACCTCCTCGCGCTCAACGCCTCCGTCGAAGCGGCACGAGCAGGCGAAGCGGGCAAAGGCTTCGCCGTGGTGGCCGTCGAAGTGCGGCGTCTCGCGCAGAGCGCGGCGCAGGCCTCGGCGGAGGTCAAGGCGCTTGTCGAACAGAGCGGCGTCGAGGTCCTGGGCGGCACCAAACTCGTCAGCGACGCGGCGCAGAAGCTGCTTGCCATGCTCGGCGCGGTGCGCGAATCGAGCGACCTCATCGCGGCCATCGCCGATGCGACCAAGGCCCAGGCCTCGGCCATTCGCGAGGTGAACATCGCGGTCACCGAACTCGACAAGATGAACCAGCACAACACCGCGCTGGTCGAAGAGACCAATGCCTCGGTGGAACAGGCCGAGTTCCAGGCCGCCGAACTCGACCGCGTGGTCGACATCTTCACCATCGATGAGGGCGTCGAAGAGTCCGCCCCGGTCACCGAGATGCGCCGGCGCGCCTGAGCGGCCGGCCTAGCGTCCGATCCCGAAATACTCGAAGCCCGCCGCCTCGGCCGCCTTGCGGTCGAGGATGTTGCGGCCGTCGAAGATGGCCGGCGTCTTGAGCGCCGTGTGCAGTGCCGCGAAATCTACCGAGCGGAAGGCCCTCCACTCCGTCGCGATGATCAACGCATCGGCGTCATTGAGTGCAGCATCGCGGTTGGCGACAAGGCTGAGATCGGCGCGCTCACCGTAAATGCGCCGGCACTCATCCATCGCCGCCGGATCGAACGCCCGGACGCGCGCGCCCTTGTCCCACAGAGCTTCCATGATCGTTCGGGCGGGCGCCTCGCGCATGTCGTCGGTATCGGGTTTGAAGGCAAGCCCCCAGAGCGCGAAGGTGAGGCCGTCGAGGCGATCCCCGAAGCGGCCCACGATCTTGTCCACCAGAACATGCTTCTGGGCGGCATTGCGCGCCTGTACCGCGTCCAACAGTCTCGGCTCGATGCCGGCTTCCCGCGCGGTGTGGATCAGCGCGCGGACATCCTTGGGGAAGCACGAGCCGCCATAGCCGATACCGGCGTAGAGGAAATTGTAGCCGATGCGCGGGTCGGAGCCGATGCCTTTGCGCACCCACTCGATGTCCGCCCCGACGCGATCGGCAATGTTGGCCATCTCGTTCATGAAGCTGATGCGGGTCGCGAGCATCGCGTTCGCAGCGTATTTGGTCAGCTCCGCGCTGCGCGGATCCATCACGATGATCTTCTCGTGGTTACGATTGAACGGCGCATAGAGCTGGCGGAGCACCTCCTCGGCGCTCTTGCTCGTCGTGCCGATGATGATCCGGTCGGGTCGCATGCAGTCGGCCACCGCCGACCCCTCGCGGAGGAACTCGGGGTTCGAGACCACCTCGAACGCAAGGTCGCCTCGGCCTGCGGCGATGAGTCCCTCGGCCACAACGTCGCGCACTCTGTCGCTGGTCCCGACCGGGACCGTGGACTTCGTCACGATGGTCTTGGGCGTTCGCATGTGCCCGGCAATTGTACGTGCCACGGCCGTGACGTGCTGCAGGTCGGCTGAGCCATCTTCCTGTGGCGGCGTGCCCACGGCGATGAACAACGCGTCGGCGTGAGCGACGCCCGCTTCCAGGTCGGCGCTGAAAGCCAGCGTTCCGGCCGCAAGGTTTCGCTCCACCAGTTCCGGCAGGTCGGGCTCGAAGATCGGAATCTCTCCCGCCTGCAGCCGCGCAATTTTGGCGGTATCGACGTCGACGCACAGGACGTCGTGACCCGTCTCGGCAAATGCCGCCGCCTGCACCAGGCCGACATAACCCGCACCGAATATTGTGACTTTCACCGTGCCCTCATGCCGGCAACCAGAACGGGCACACGCTTAGAGTTGCCAGCGCCGATGCACAAGCCCTTGGGAGGACTCAGTAGACGTCGGCCTGATAGCGGCCATCGCGCTTGAGCCCCGCAAGCCAGGCGATCGCGGCCTCCTCGCTCATGCCACCATGCGCCATCGCGACATCGCAGACGGCGGTCTCCACGTCCTTGGCCATACGCTTGGCGTCGCCGCACACATAAAAGTGCGCGCCCTGCTCGAACCACGCGAACAGTTCGGCTCCCGCTTCGCGAATGCGCTGCTGGACGTAGGTCTTCTGTGCCCCGTCGCGGGACCAGGCGAGCGACAGGCGGGTCAGGGCGCCCTTGTGGGTCAGCATCTCCCACTCGTCGCGGTAGAAGAAATCGTGGGCCTCGCGCTGGTGCCCGAAGAACAGCCAGGAGGGGCCTTTGGCGCCGGTAGCCATCCGCTCGTGGAGGAAGGCGCGGAAGGGCGCGACGCCCGTGCCCGGGCCTACCATGATGATCGGCGTGTCCCCGGTCGCAGGCAGGCCGAAATTGTGGGCCTTCTGGATATAGACCAGCATCTCCCCGCTGGGGGCGATGCGGCCACCCAGCCAGGTCGAGGCCACACCCAGCCGCTCGCGGCCGAGCGCCTCATAGCGCACGGTGTCCACCGTGAGGCTCACGCGGCCCGGATTGGTCTTGGGCGAAGAGGAGATCGAGTAGAGTCGTGGCTGCAGAGGCTCCAGAACCTCGATCAGCGCTTCGGGGTCGGGTCGCACGCCCGCGAATTTCTGCAACGCGCCGAGCACGTCGAGATCGGCCGCGTCGCCATCCGGATCCTCGCCCTTTGCCAGCGCTTTCGCCTTGAGCCGGCGCTCACCGCCGGTGAGATACGAAATGAATTGGAACAAGGCGTCGGGCGCGGCGCCGAGCGACGTGCGTTCGATCAATACCTGCCGGAAGGGTTCACCCGCGATCGGGAAATCTGGCGGTACGTCGATCGCTGCGATGATTGCGTCCGCAAGAGCCGGGTCGTTAGTCGGGAACACACCGAGGCTGTCGCCCACCTCGTACTCGAGGCCCGATTCCGACAGATCGATCTCGATATGGTTGGTGAGCTTTTCCGAACCGTCGCCATTGAGACGCGTCCTGCTCACGAAGTGCGCCTTCACCGGGCTGGCGCGCGAATAGCCTGGCCGCGCATCGGTCGGCTCCTTGGGGGCGGCTGCGGCCTTGGCAGCGACCTCCTCAGGGTCGATCACGCCGCCGCCCATCTCCTCCACCAGTTGTTTCAGCATGCGCGCCGTGGCTTTGCCGCCCGGCTGGCAAAGGTTCAGGCGGGGTTCGGCCTGCTCGAAAATAGCCCGCGAATAGTCGGTGCAATTGTAGCCGCACTGGCCGCAATCCTGCTGGGCCATCGCGGCCATCAGCTTCCAACGCACGGGTCGTTCCGCTGCGAGCACCATGCGATCCTCGATCGGCATCGCCGGATCTTTCCAGGGGGTCGAATCGTCCTCTTGAGGCGCGGCGGGAGCGGGCGGCTCCGCCGGCGGCGGCATCGTGCGCAGCAGGGCTTCGGCGAAATAGCGGTTGAGCCAGGCGCGCTGGACGTCCGTAAAGGGTGCGTCGGCCGCGATGATCTGCGGCGCGAAGTTGATGCTCATGGCGCGGTCTCCCCGGCCAGCCGTTTGAGCTCGTCGATACTCTGCCGGGCCGAGAACTGCAGGAAGGTCTCCGCGGGATCTGCACGGTGCGCCAGATAAATGGTCAGCAGCCGTTCGATGGCCACGGGGCAGCGCTCCTTCTCGACATTGGTCCAAAGCTCGCGCCCGATCCGGGCGTCCGCACCCGTCCCGCCGCCGACAAAGATGTGGAAGCCTTCGACCGGGTCTTCATCCTCGCCGCGCGGGACCTTGCAGGCGATCATGCCGATGTCGCCGACATAGTGCTGTGCACACGAGTGGTGGCACCCGGTGAGGTGAATGTTGATCGGAGTGTCAAGCGCAACGCGGGGCTCGACATAGGCGGCGATGGCTTCCGCCGTTCCCTTGGTGTCGGAGGCAGCGAATTTGCAACCGACATTGCCGGTGCAGGAAACAAGGCCGGCCCGCAGTGGCGTTGCCTTGATGGACAGACCAAGTGCCTCGATACCGGCGACAACCTCGCCGACATGCCGGTCAGCCACACCGGATAGAAGAAGGTTCTGCCAGACGGTCAGCCGGATATCGCCGTCGCCGAGGCGCCGGGCCAGTTCCGCGAGACCCGCCATTTGGGCCGACGACAGCTTGCCGCTCGGTAGTACGACGCCGACCCAGTTCTCGCCCGCCTGCTTCTGGGGATGGACGCCGATATGGGCCATGCGGTCCGGCCGGGGCCTCGGCTTGACGCAGTCTTCGGGGATGCGCGTCAGGGACCGGCCGAGCCGCGTTTCGACCTCGGTCAGGAATTTCTCGAACCCCCATTGGTCCAGCACATATTTGAGCCGCGCCTTGTCGCGGTTCGTGCGGTCCCCGGCATCGATGAACACTCGTACGACGGCATCTGCGATTTCCGTCGAGTCCTCGGGCCTGAGGTAGACTCCCGTCGGCCGCGCGAAATCCTCGTGTCCGGTGATCCCCCCGAGCATCAGGCGGAACCAGGCGCCCGGCTCAACCCCGCCGCCCTCGACCACTTCGACCGCCGAGAAGCCGATGTCGTTGGTTTCTTCCAGCGCCGCGATCGAGCCCCCGCCGTCGAAGGCGACGTTGAACTTTCGGGGGAGGCCATGCAGCGTGCGGCTGTTGAGCACATGAAAGTGCCAGGCTCGCGCGTGTGGCCGCGTGTCGAGCAGTTCCTGCGGATCGATCCCCGCGGTCGGCGTGCCCGTCACGTTGCGGATATTGTCCGCCCCCGACCCCTTCGCCGTCAGGCCCAGATCCTGGATTGCCTCGAGCAGGGAAGGGGCGCGCTCGGCGGCGATCTCCCGGATCTGCAGATTGGCGCGTGTCGTTACATGCGCATAGCCCCCGCCATGGGTCTCCGCCAGCCGCGCAAGACCGGCCAACTGCCAGTGGTTTAGAATTCCGTTCGGGAGTCTCAGCCGGCACATGAAGCTGTTCTGGTTCGGCGCGACATAGAACAGTCCGTGGAACCGCCAGCGAAAATTGTCCGCCGGCTTGGGATAGGTCCCGCTTGCGGCCTCGCGCTTCAGCCGGTGGTAGGCATCGTGCGGGTGCTCGTCCCGCTTGAATTTCTCCTGGTCGACGAGCTTCTTGCCCTCCGCTTCCGTGCGCGCCATTGCGAGCAGGTGCGGGGCATCGGGGCCGATGGGTTCGCTTGCTACGGGACCCGGTGCCGTCACCGAGCGCGCCGCGCTGATGCCGGCGACGAGCCCTTCAAGGTAGCGGCGCTGTTCGGGAGAGAAATCGGCGGTATCGGCGTCGGTCATGGTCGCACTGCAAAAAGATGAGCCGCCAAACGGTCGCGCCGGAACGCCGGTCGCGTGCCATCTGGCGGCTCTGCCTATGGGAGGCGCCCTGCCTTGGACGCCGGAAGTTCAGATGCGCGGCTACCCGCGAGTCCCCGGGAGAAATGCACGAAGCGTGCCACCCGCGGGAACGAATGAAATCAATGGGTTACGGTCATGTCGCGCTCGCCGGTAGCCCGGCCTGCCCAAGCACTGGGCGCTCCAATATTGTGCCGTCATAATACCTCACGACTCGAGCAGCCCCGCCGTCGTGACGAGGCTCTGGGCGATGTCGATGATCTTGCGGTTCTGGTTCATGGCGGTGCGCCGCAGCAGGGCATAGGCGTCGGCCTCGCTCATGTTCCGGCTCTTGATCAGGATGCCCTTGGCCTGGTCGATGATCTTGCGATCCTCGAGCGCCGTGCGGGCTTCCTCGAGCTCGCGGGTCAGCCGCGCGAATGCATTGAAGCGCGAAATCGCCATGTCGAGGATCGGTTTGACCCGCTCCTTCTTGAGCCCGTCCAC
>JBIQKK010000005.1:30328-51921 GCA_044506585.1 Hyphomicrobiales bacterium | reverse complement strand
ACCGGTCGGCATTCCTTCGGATGCGAACATCCTCTAGAACGCGGGCCCATGCGTATCCTCGTCACCGGCGGCGCCGGCTTCATCGGCTCCAATTTCGTGGCCCACCTGCTGGCCGGCACCGCGGCGCGCGTGGTGGTCCTCGACGCGCTGACCTATGCGGGCAACCTCGCAAATCTCGCCGCCGCCCACCGCGATCCCCGCTTCCGCTTCGTCAAGGGTTCGATCCTCGATCGGGCACTGGTCGAAGAACTGCTTGCCACCGAGGAGATCGGGGTCGTCGCGCATTTTGCCGCCGAGAGTCATGTCGACCGGTCCATTCGCGGTCCCGAGGCTTTCATCGAAACCAACGTCACGGGCACGCTGCGTCTGCTGGAGGCGGTGCGGGCGTATCTCGCAGCGCACCCGGAAAAGACCGAGAGCTTCCGCTTCCTGCACGTGTCGACCGACGAAGTGTTCGGCACACTCGGCCCGGCCGACCCGAAGTTCTGCGAGACGACGCCCTATGCCCCCAACTCGCCTTATGCGGCCAGCAAGGCGGCGTCCGATCATCTGGTGCGCGCCTGGCACGAGACCTACGGCATCGAGACGCTGATCTCGAACTGCTCGAACAATTATGGTCCGTACCAGTTTCCCGAAAAGCTCATCCCGCTGGTCATTCACAACGCGCTCGCCGGCAAGCCGCTGCCCATCTATGGCGATGGCCAGCAGATCCGCGACTGGCTCTATGTCGGCGATCATTGCACGGCGCTCTCAGCCATTATCGAGCGTGGCCGGCCGGGCGAGACCTACACGGTCGGCGGCAATGCGGAGCGGGCCAATCTCGACGTGGTCGGCACCATCTGCGATCTGCTCGACCGCCACCGGCCGCGCAACACGGGCTCTTATCGCGATCAGATCGCCTTTGTCGCCGACCGGCCCGGCCATGATCGCCGCTACGCCATCGACGCGAGCAAGCTGGCACGCGAGCTCGGCTGGCAACCGGAACGCGATTTCAGTGCCGGTCTCGAAGCCACGGTCCTGTGGTATCTCGACAATGGTGACTGGGTCCGCGACGTGACATCGGGCGCCTATCGCGACTGGGTGGCGGAGCACTACGCGTGAAGCTCCTGCTGTTCGGCCGCAATGGCCAGGTCGGCCGCGCGCTGTCCCCGATCCTGCCACAGCTTGGCAACCTCGTCGCGCTGGGCCGGGACGAGGCTGATTTCGAGAGGCCTGCCGAGATCGCCGCTCTTGTTCGCGAGCAGGAGCCCGACGTCATCATCAACGCCGCGGCCTACACGGCTGTCGACGCCGCCGAGGACGATCGCGAGCGCGCGTTCCGCGTCAATGCCGAAGCGGTCGGGGCCATCGGGGAAGCCGCCCGCAGCATTGCGGCCTTCGTCGTCCACTACTCGACCGATTTCGTCTTCGACGGCCGGTCCGATGCTCCCTACCGCGAAGAGGACGCGACCAATCCGCTCTCGGTCTATGGCCAGAGCAAGCTCGCCGGTGAAACGGCGCTGCGCGAAAGCGGTGCGGTTCACCTGCTCATGCGGATCAGCTGGATCTATTCCGATCGCGGCAAGAACTTCCCGCTGTCGATCCTCAACCTCGCCCGCTCGCGCGATACGCTGAATGTCGTGAATGACGAGATCGGCGCCGCAACCTCGGCACTGCTGGTTGCCGAGGCCACCGTCGCGGCCCTGCGCCAGGCGATCGCCAATCGCGGGCTCGGTGGCCTCTATCATATGGCGCCCAGCGGCGTCGCCAGTCGGTATGAGCTCGCTCGGTTCATCGTCGAGCAGGCGCGCGCCGCGGGAGCGTCGCTGCAGTTGAAACCCGAGGCCATCATGCCAATTCCCGCCAGTGCCTTTCCCGGCAAAGTCAGCCGGCCGGCCAATTCGGCTCTCGACAGCAGCCGTTACGAGCGGACCTTCGGCGTGCACCTGCCGCCTTGGCAGGACGGTATCCGGCAGTTGATAAAGACGCTCGAGCAAGAGGGGCGTCTATGAGCCGCAAGGGCATAATTCTCGCAGGCGGGTCTGGCACGCGGCTGCTGCCCGCAACCGCGCCGGTCAGCAAGCAGCTGCTGCCGGTCTACGACAAGCCGATGATCTACTATCCGCTTGCCGCGCTGATGGGGGCAGGGGTGCGCGACCTGCTTATCATCTCGACGCCGCACGATCTGCCGCTGTTCGAGCGACTGTTCGCGGGCGCGTCGGCGTGGGGCATCAATCTCGGTTTTGCGGCCCAGCCCAAGCCCGAGGGTATCGCGCAGGCTTTCATCGTCGGCGCGGATTTCGTCGGGGACGATCCTGCGACGCTGATCCTGGGCGACAATCTCTTTTTCGGTCATGACCTGCCGAGCTTGATGAAGCGGGCCGACACGCGCGCCAGTGGCGCGACGGTATTTGTGCACCACGTCACCGATCCCGAGCGCTACGGCGTCGCCGAGTTCGACGCCACCGGCCGCGTGCTGTCCATCGAAGAAAAGCCAAAGGCCCCGAAGTCGAACTTCGCGGTGACCGGGCTCTACTACTACGATTCCGAAGTCGTTTCCCTCGCGCGCTCGCTGAAGCCTTCAGCGCGCGGAGAGCTTGAGATCACGGACCTCAACCGGCTCTATCTCGACCGCGGTGCGCTCAATGTTGAAATCCTCGGGCGCGGTTTTGCCTGGCTCGACACCGGCACGCACGACTCGCTGCTCGATGCCGGTCAGTTCGTTGCGACCATAGAAAAGCGGCAGGGCCTCAAGATCGCCTGTCCCGAAGAGATTGCCTGGCGCAATGGCTGGATCGACGACGAGGCGCTGTTGCGGCTGGCCGAACCGCTCGCGGCATCGGGCTATGGCCGCTATCTCAGGGGCCTGCTCGAGGAGAAGCGATGAACGTCAAGCCACTCCGGCTCCCCGAAGTCCTGTTGATCGAACCGCGTGTCTTCGAGGATGCCCGCGGCTGGTTCTACGAAAGCTTCAACGCACGCGCCTTCGCGGCTGCGACCGGCCTTGACGTCACCTTCGTGCAAGACAACCACTCGCGTTCGGCGCGTGGCGTGTTGCGGGGCCTTCATTATCAGCTGCCGCCTGCGGCACAGGGCAAGCTCGTCCGCGCGGTCGCCGGTTCAATTCTCGATGTTGCCGTCGATGTCCGCAGGTCATCCCCGACTTTCGGCAAGTGGGTCGCCGAAACGCTGAGCGCCGTCAACAAGCGGCAGCTTTATGTGCCGGCGGGGTTCGCACATGGGTTCGTGGCGCTCGAGGACGGCACCGAGGTGCTCTACAAGACCACCGACTTTTACACCCCGGACGCCGAACGATCGATCCGCTGGGACGACCCCGATCTCGCCATTGGGTGGCCTTCGGAGCTCGCACCCCTCCTTGCGGACAAGGATGCCGCCGCGCCGCTCCTGCGGGATGCCGACATCTTCGAATAGCCTCCCCGAATCCCGCGCGTCCGTCACAACTCGGCCATTCTCCTGCCCGTATCGGCATGTTAGCGTCCCGCCGCTTGATCCAGGGGGACCCTCAATGAAACTGATACGACTTGCCGGCCTTGGCGCCGTGGCCCTTATCGTGGGCATGAGCACCACCGGTGCGTTGTCGCAGCAGCGTTACGCGACGGGTGCGGTGCCGACGCCCCCCGACCGGATCCAGTCCATTCCGCAGGCTCCGGCGTTTCGCGATTTCCTGCCGCAGGCCGTCGATCTCAGCCGCTACATGCCGGCCGTTGGCGATCAGATGAACCAGGGTTCCTGCGTGGGTTGGGCAACGGCCTATGCAGCCCGCGCGTATTACGCCTATCAGGTCGAGCATCGCGACCTCGCGGATACGGCCAACATCCCGAGCCCCGCCTGGATCTTCAACATCATCCACCTGGGCAATGATTGCGACCAGGGCTCGTTTGTTCCCGATGCGATGGATGTGCTGCGCACCGGCGCCCGCTCGCTCAAGGAATATCCCTACGACGATACCAAATGCCCCGCGCCGCTGCCGCCCGCCCGTATGCGCGCGACCGACTTCAAGATCGACAGCTACGAGATGGTGTGGGACCAGCGCTATCCCGATCTCGACAAGGTCAAGGGCGCGCTCGCCAAGGGCCATCCGGTGGTTATTACCGCAGCACTCGATGCGGCGTTCTTCAACCTAACGCCGCAGCAATCGGTTTGGCGCTCGGATCCGGACAAGCCCAACGAGGGCGGCCACGCCTTCACGCTTGTCGGCTATGACGATGCCACCCAGACCTTCAAGTTCATCAATTCGTGGAACACCAGCTGGGGCGACCAGGGCTATGGCCGCATGACCTACGACACCTTCGCGGCGCGCGTGTGGGAAGGCCACATCATGCATCTGCCGGGTGATCCCGACATTCCGCTCGAGGACGAGGACTTCGTCGCCGACGTCATCGACGCGGCGCCGCCCCCTCCGCCGTTCAAGCCGCCGCTGATTGTCACTCCCACCACCGATGTCGCAACACGCGATTTCGGCGGCGAGATCGATGTCGGCGCTCTCGCCTGCGGCAAGGTCGATATCGGCACCGATGCCGACGGCAATTCGATCGCGACCGGCTTCGTCGGCACCGAGGATGAGTTGGCCCGGGTGCAGGACGCGCTGATGGATAAGGTCGATACGGTCGATGTCGCCCTCGCGCCGTGGCCGGCCTGCGAGGTGCGGCTCACGCTCGACGCTCCGCTCGCCGAGACCGATACGCCGCAGGTGGCCATTGCGCCCGATGATCCTGCCGTGGGCGACGCCATCAATATCGGCATCGAGACCCCGGGTTTTTCGAGCTACCTCTATGCGGCCTATTTCGACGCCGGCGGCAATGTCTTGAACATCGCCCAGCCCAATTCCGCCGATCTCAGGCCCAAGGCGGGCCATACGATCGTGCGCTTCGGCGATGCCCAGGGCGGCCAGGTCGCGCTCACCGTCTCGCCGCCCGTGGGCGAGGAGATGCTGGTCGTTGTGGCTTCGGAAAAGCCGCTCTTTGCGGCGGCGCGTCCGGAGGTCGAGACCTACCGCCAGTTCCTCTCGGCGCTGCGCGAGGGCGTCCTGTCGGGTGAAGGTGGCCGGGTGACCGCCAGCATCGTGCCCGTTACAACGGTCGAATAGGCGCCGCACAAATCTGCTGGGAGGCCGCGAAGTTCAGGCTTCGCGGCCTCTTTTCTTGTCCGGATACGACAAGAGTCTCATGATTTCGCCGCGTTTTTTGCGTCCCTGTGCGCTTGCGGATCAGGCCATTCGGTCTCATCCTGCGCGTGGCATCATCGCAAAACCAAGATTCTACTTCCGGCCGGAGGGCCTATATGCACGAAGCACCGCTGCTCACGACCATTGCAGCGGGTCTGCTCCTCGCGTTCCTGCTGGGAGCGGCCGCGCACCGGCTGAGGATGCCGCCGCTGGTGGGCTACCTCGTGGCCGGCGTGCTCGTCGGTCCGTTCACCCCCGGCTTTGTCGCTGACGCCGAGCTCGCCAATGAGCTGAGCGAAATCGGCGTGATCCTGCTGATGTTCGGCGTCGGGCTCCATTTCTCGCTCAAGGATCTGCTGTCGGTCCAGGCCGTCGCCGTGCCCGGCGCGATGCTGCGCATCATCGGCGGCACCGCGATGGGCATGGGCATGGGCTGGCTGCTCGGCTGGCCGATCGGCGGCGGGTTGCTGTTCGGCCTCGCACTCTCCGTGGCCTCCACCGTGGTCCTGCTCAAGGCGCTGCAGGATCGCCACCTCGTCGATTCCGACCGCGGCCGCATCGCCGTCGGCTGGGTCATCGTCGAGGACATCGCGATGGTCCTCGCGCTGGTGCTGATCCCCGCGCTGGCGGGTTTGCTCGGCGGCACGGCGGCCGAGTTGAGCGATCCCTTCGTCAATGTCTTCGAGCGGCTGAGCGGCATCGAGCTCAACCTGTGGGGCATCATCGCCATCACCGTGGTCAAGCTCGCGGCGTTCGTGGGCTTCATGCTGGTGGTCGGCCGCCGCGTCATTCCGTGGGTGCTGCACCAGACCGCACACACCGGCAGCCGCGAGCTGTTCCGCCTCGCGGTGCTCGCCATCGCGCTCGGCGTGGCGGCAGGCGCGGCGTATCTGTTCGGCGTGAGCCTCGCGCTCGGCGCGTTCTTTGCCGGCATGATCCTCAGCGAATCCGAGCTCTCCAACCGCGCCGCGCAGGAGAGCCTGCCCTTCCGCGACGCGTTCGCCGTGCTGTTCTTCGTCGCCGTCGGCATGCTGTTCGACCCCGCGATCCTGTGGCTCCACCCCTGGGAAGTGTTGGGCACGCTCTTCGTCATCCTCGTGGGCAAGAGCGTCATTGGCTATTTCATCGTCGTCGCACTCGGCCGGCCCGCGGGCGCTGCGCTCACCATCTCGGCCAGCCTCGCGCAGATCGGCGAATTCTCCTTCATCCTCGCGGCGCTGGGCTTGAGCCTCGGCCTGCTGCCCCCGGAGGGCCAGAGCCTGATCGTTGCGGGCGCCATCATCTCGATCGTGGTCAACCCGCTGCTGATGTACGCCGCCGAGCATCTGCGTCCGCAGCTCGAAGCGCGCAGTGCCGCCGCGCCCAAGATCGTCGTTCCCGACCGGGTGGAGCCGGCGATGAACGAGCCGGCAGTGCCGCCGCCCGCCGAAATCCACGACGACCGCACGCCTACCGCGCTCACCGGCCACACCGTGCTGATCGGCTACGGCCGTGTGGGCACCGTGGTGGCCGACGGCCTGAAGCGGCAGGGCACGCCGTTCGTCCTCATCGAGGATTCCGAGAAGCGCGTCGCCGCCGCGCACGCGGTTGGCATCGAGGTCGTCGTGGGCAATGCCGCGACCTCGCAGTCGCTGGCGCTCGCCAATATCAGTGGCGCCGCCACGCTGATCGTTGCCATTCCCAACGCCTTCGAGGCCGGGCAGGCGGTCGAGCAGTCGCGCAAGCTCAATCCGAAGCTGATGATCGTGGCGCGGGCCCATTCGGACGAGGAGATCGCCTATCTGCGCGACCTCGGCGCCAATGAAGTCATCATGGGCGAGCGCGAAATCGGACTGGGCATGCTCGGCTGGACCAATGGCGAGAACGCCCACGAGGTCGAGGTCGAGCGCACCCAGGCCAATCTTGAAGCGGTCGCCGCGGCCCTGCAGGTCGATCCGCTGCCGCCACGTACCGTTGCGCCTGCGCCTGCGCCGGATCCTGCCATTCCGGTCGAGGAGCTCGAGGCCGCCATCGAGGCATCGCACCCCGAGCACGAGCCCGAAGGTCCCGCCGAGCCCCTGGCGGTCGTCCCGGCCTTTGGCGAGACGCCCACCGGGGACGAGACCGGCGAAGAACCCGAGCGCGAGCCGCCCGCCATCGTCGTCGCAGGCGCCATGCCACCGGTCGAGCCCATCATCGAGGCGCCGGTGAATTTCGCGCTGCCCGAGTCCGATGACGAGCCCCTCCCGGACGACATGGCCGCTGCACTTGAACCGGCCGTTCCTGCCGTGGAACCTCCGGCTCCTGCCGAGCCCGAAGCCGCGCCTGCGCCGCGCGCGCCGCGTGCGGGCGGACCGGCGAGTGCACCCGGCATGCCGTTCAAACCCGAAACCGAGCCCGCGGATTAACGTCGCGGCGATGCCACGAGGCCTCGCCTCCGCCGCATAATCGGCTATTGTCGGCCCAACCGGTCGAGTTTCATGATTTCGCAAAAGGCCAAATACGCGCTGCGGGCGCTGGTCGCGCTATGCAAGGCGCCGCCGGAGCGCTCGCTGATGATCTCGGAGATTTCCCGCGCGCAGGCGATCCCGAAGAAATTCCTCGAACAGATCCTGCTCGAGCTCAAGCGCGCAGGGATCGTCATGAGCCGCCGCGGACGGCTCGGCGGCTATGTGCTGCTGCGTCCGGCCGACAAGCTCACCTTCGGCGAGGTCCTGCGGCTCATCGATGGTCCCATCGCGCCGCTGCCCTGCCTCAGCAAGATCGCTTACCGCCGCTGTGCCGACTGCCAGAACGAGGCCAGCTGCGAAATCCGGCATGTCTTTGCCCATGTGGTGAAGGCACAGCGCGACGTTCTGGACCGGACGACCTTCGCGGATGCCGTTGCGGCGGAAGACAGCCTCGAAAGCGTTCTTTAGCATTCGATTTCACTTCGGCCCCCCTTTCCGGAATGGACAAGGCGCAACTTTGCCGTCTGAGGGGACTTATGGAGTTTCCTTTTTCACGACCATCGGGTTTCATATCTTCCGCTTGCCTTGGCTATCACGACTAAGTCGGTAGAGTTACGTCGGTAACCTCGGAGGTTCTGATGAAAACAACTGCAACGATCCTGGCCGTGGGCGCGCTCGCCGTGTCCCTCGGCTTCGCGGGAGTAGTAACCGCCCGCGCCGCTGATCAGACGCTGCTCAATGTGAGCTACGATCCGACCCGCGAACTCTACGAGCAATACAACACTGCGTTCGCCAAGCACTGGAGCGAGACGACGGGCAACACCGTCACCATCGAGCAGAGCCATGGCGGGTCCGGCAAGCAGGCTCAGTCTGTCATCGATGGGCTGGGCGCCGATGTGGTGACCCTTGCACTGGAAGGCGATATCGACGCCATCGCCGCCAAAGCCGGCCTGTTCAATGCCGACTGGCGCGGCGAATTCGAGAACAACTCGACGCCCTACACCTCGACCATCGTCTTCCTCGTCCGCAAGGGAAACCCCAAGGGCCTGAGCGACTGGGGCGATCTCATCAAGGACGGCGTCGAAGTCATCACGCCCAATCCGAAGACCTCGGGTGGCGCGCGGTGGAACTACCTTGCCGCCTGGGCGTGGGCCAACAAGGCCTATGGTGGCGACGAGGCGGCCAATATCGAGTTCGTCAAGCAGCTCTTCGCTCACGTCCCGGTCCTCGATACCGGCGCGCGCGGCTCGACGGTGACCTTCGCACAGAAGGAACTCGGCGATGTCCTGCTGGCCTGGGAGAACGAGGCCTATCTCGTGCTCAAGGAGTTCGGTGAGGACTATTTCGACATCGTCTATCCGCCCAGCTCCATTCTCGCCGAACCGCCGGTCGCCCTCGTCGACAAGAATGCCGAGGCGCATGGCACCGTGGAACTGGCGACCGAATACCTCAACTACCTGTACTCGCCAGAAGGCCAGACGATTGCAGCTCAAAACCACTATCGGCCGAGCAAGCCCGATCTGGTCGACAAGACACTGATCGACTCCTTCCCCGCGATCGAGCTCATTTCGATCGACGACCCGCTCTTTGGCGGGTGGAAGACGGCGCAGCCCAAGCATTTTGGCGATGGTGGCATCTTTGATCAGATTTATTCGCCCCAGGGCTAATTCCTCCGGCTCAGCCGGCGCACTGACCCACCCCGCGCGAGCGGGGTGGAGTTTTGTGAAGCCGACGGTCATTCCTGGCTTCGGGCTGACCTTTGGGTACACGCTGCTCTATCTGAGCCTCATCGTCCTCATCCCGATCATCGGCCTCTTCCTCAAGGCCGCGACGGTGCCGCTCGAGGACATGGTGCGCATCGCCACCGCACCGCGCACGCTGGCCGCGCTGCGCGTCAGCTTCGGGGCGTCCCTCGTTGCGGCGCTGGTCAATGTCGTGTTCGGGCTGATCGTCGCCTGGGTGCTGGTGCGCTACAAATTCCCCGGCCGCCGCCTGCTCGATGCGGTGGTCGACCTGCCCTTCGCGCTGCCCACCGCAGTCGCCGGCATCGCGCTCTCCACGCTCTATGCACCCAAGGGCTGGATCGGCTGGTTCGTCGGCCCCAACGGCCCGCTGCAGCTTGGCTGGAAGATCGCCTATACGCCGACGGGCATCGTCATCGCGCTGATCTTCATCGGTCTGCCCTTCGTGGTGCGGACGGTGCAGCCGGTCCTCGAGCAATTCGAGCCGGAGCTTGAGGAAGCCGCGGCAACGCTGGGCGCCAATCGCTGGCAGACCATTGGCCGCGTGATCCTGCCGCGCCTGGTACCGGCTGTCCTTACCGGCTTCTCGCTCGCCTTCGCGCGGGCCGTCGGCGAGTATGGCTCGGTCATTTTCATTGCCGGCAATCTGCCGAATATTTCGGAGATCGCGCCGGTCCTCATCGTCATCAAGCTCGAGGAATTCGATCAGGCGGGCGCCGCCGTCATCGCGGGGATCATGCTGATCATCGCCTTTTTCATGCTGCTCGTCATCAATCTGATCCAGGCATGGGCGCGACGGAGGTTCGGCGATGTTTGAGCAGGACGATCTCGTCTATGACAGCCGCCGCGCCATCGCGCCGCACGAGCATACACGGCCCACGACCGAGCGGCCCTGGGTCCGCCGAAGCCTTATCGCCATTGCCGTGCTCTTCATGCTGGCGGTCCTCGTGCTGCCGCTGGTCCTCGTTTTCGTCGAAGCCTTCCGCAAAGGCGCGGAGGCCTATCTTGCGAGCTTCGGCAACCCGCAGTCGCAGGCTGCGATCCGGCTGACACTGCTGGTTGCGGCCATCGCCGTGCCGCTCAACCTCGTCTTCGGCGTCGCGGCCGCGTGGGCGGTCGCAAAATTCGAGTTTCCTGGCAAGACGTTCCTCGTCACCTTGATCGACCTGCCGTTCTCGGTGTCGCCGGTCGTGTCGGGCATGGTCTACGTCCTGCTCTTCGGCGCCCAGTCGGCTCTCCATCCGTTCCTCAGGGCCAACAATATCGAGATCGTCTTCGCGGTGCCGGGCATCGTGCTGGCGACGATCTTCGTGACCTTCCCCTTCATCGCCCGCGAATTGATCCCGCTGATGCAGGATCAGGGCAACGGCGACGAAGAGGCGGCGCTGTCGCTGGGGGCGACCGGATGGCAGGTCTTCTGGCGCGTCACGCTGCCCAACATCAAATGGGGCCTGCTCTACGGCGTGCTGCTCTGCAATGCGCGCGCCATGGGCGAGTTCGGTGCGGTGTCGGTCATTTCCGGGCACATCCGCGGCAAGACCACGACAATGCCCCTCGATATCGAAATCCTTTACAACGAGTACAACTTCGCCGCCGCCTTTGCCGTGGCCTCGCTGCTGGCCATGCTTGCACTGGTCACGCTCCTGGTGAAGACCATTCTCGAACTCCGCTATGGCGACGAGCTCGCCGGTACCCGCAAGCATTAGAGGGGCGTTCTGCTTTGGATATCCGTGTCGCCAATGTACTCAAACAGTTCTCGCGCTATCCGGCGCTGAACGATGTGTCGCTCGACATCCGTTCGGGTGAGCTGATCGCATTGCTCGGGCCCTCGGGCTCGGGCAAGACGACGCTGCTGCGTCTCATCGCGGGTCTCGAAATGCCCACCTCCGGTCACATCTATTTCGGCGAGGAGGACGCATCCGCCAGGACTGTACAGGAGCGCAATGTGGGCTTCGTGTTCCAGGCCTATGCGCTGTTTCGCAATATGACGGTGCTGGACAACGTCGCGTTCGGCCTCAAGGTCCGGCCGCGTGCGACGCGTCCCCCGCGCGCCGAAATCCGGCGCCGCGCACTCGAGCTGCTTGATCTGGTGCAACTGGGTGGACTCGATGCCCGCTACCCCCAGCAGCTGTCGGGCGGCCAGCGCCAGCGCGTTGCGCTCGCGCGTGCTCTCGCCATCGAGCCGCGCGTACTACTGCTCGACGAGCCCTTCGGCGCACTCGACGCGCAGGTGCGCAAGGAACTGCGCAAATGGCTGCGCGAAATCCACGACAAGACCGGTCACACCACAGTCTTCGTCACGCACGATCAGGAGGAAGCGCTCGAGCTCGCCGACCGGCTGGTGGTCATGAGCCAGGGCAAGATCGAACAGGTCGGCACGCCCGACGATGTCTACGATCGTCCGGCCAATCCCTTCGTCTTCACCTTCATCGGCGAATCCTCGTCACTGCCGGTCGAGATCGACAATGGGGAAGTGTGGGCCGGGGGCAGGGCGCTCGGTCTTCCCGCGGGAGACATGCCCAAGGGCCCGGCGCAGCTCTATTTCCGTCCCCACGATGCCGAGATTGTCGCCGAAGGCGCGGCGCTCGCGGGCGTGGTCGCGGCCTCGCGCCGCGTCGGCGGCACGCGCCGTGTCGAACTCGAAATCGGTGGCGCAACCTCGCGCGTCGAGATCGACCTGCCGTTCGACCATCCGGCTGGCGAACGCACCCGCATCGCCTTCCGGCCCAGGCGCTGGCAGCTGTTTCCGGCGCGCTAGCCGAACACCACCGTCCGTTTGCCGTTGAGCATCACCCGCGATTCGAGGTGGAGCTTGACGGCGCGGGCGAGCACCCGGCTTTCGATGTCGCGGCCCGCGGCGATCAGGTCTTCGGGGCTCATGGCGTGGTTCACCCGCGCCGTCTCCTGCTCGATGATCGGGCCCTCGTCGAGGTCGGGCGTTACGTAATGCGCCGTCGCCCCGATGATCTTGACGCCACGCTCATGCGCCTGGTGGTAGGGCCGGGCGCCCTTGAAGCTGGGCAGGAACGAGTGGTGGATGTTGATGATCTGTCCATAGAGGCGCGTCGCCAGCGTGTCGCCGAGCACCTGCATGTAGCGCGCCAGCACCACGAGTTCGGCGCCCGTTTCCTGTACCAGCCGCTGCACGTCCTGCTCCTGGGCGAGCTTGTTGGATTTGTCCTTGGCGACCGGCAGGTAATGATAGGGGATGCCCTCATAGTCGGCGGTCGCGCGTGAGTCCTCGTGGTTGGAGACGATCGCGGTGACTTCCGCATCGAGCCAGCCGACGCGGATCTGATAGAGCAGATGCAGCATGGCGTGGTCGAACTTGCTGACCATCACCACAATCTTCTTCTTGCGCCCCGCATCGACGAGCACCGTGCGCATACCGAACCGCTCCGTCGCCGGCTTCAGCGCGCGCTCGAGCGCGTCGCGGTTGACGCCGTCGGGCGCGCTGAAGGCAAGGCGCATGAAGAACGTACCGCTCTCGCGATCCCAGAACTGGTTGGATTCGGCGATATTGGCGTTGAGCGCGGCGAGCTCGGTGGTCACGGCGGCAACGATGCCGGGGCGGTCGACGCAGCTCAGCGTCAGGACGAAATCGGCGGACATGGCAGGCTCCGGATAATGAGCGCTTCTATTGGACGGGGGGAGCGGCCGGTCAAGTTCGCGGCCAAAACAGGCTTAAGCCTTCACGAGGCGGCGGGGGGCGTCCCGCCGCCGGTGCTACCCGGCGGGTCCGCGGGCGGGTCCTGCGGGTAGCGTAGAAAGAAGTTCCACACGCAGTAGACGATGGCGATGCCCGTGATCGTGATCCACAGCTGGTCGCGGCTGACCAGCACCTCATAGCCGCACCAGGCCACGACGATCGCCGTGACCAGCACGCGCCGCCACATGGGGCGGAAGAAGTCGGCATCGGATTGTTTCAGCGCCATGGGCTCTACCTAGCGGCAGAGGGGAAGGCGCGCAAGCCACGCGCCTCCCGATGGTTGATCATGCCGCGGCGAGCGTCGGCCGCCGCTGGGCTTCGGCGAAGTAGATCAGCAGCGACGCCCCGATGATCAGCGCCGAGCCCGCCCAGAACCAGACGGTCGGCGTCTGGCTGAGGAAGATGAAGCCGATCACCGCGGTCAGCGGCACCTTCAGGTCGCCGAACGGCTGCAGGTACACCGCGTCCGCGCTCTTATAGGCGAAGGCCAGCAGGTACTGCGCCACCGCCGTCAGCACGCCCAACAACAGCAGCAGCCACAGTCCAAGCTCGGCCGGCAGCGCAAACGGAAAGCCGGTGGCGATCCCCGCCGGCAGCAGCCCCGGCACCTGCGCGAGCAGCGTTGCCGTGAGCAGGATCAGCAGATGGTTGGGCGTGATCAGCACCAGCAGCGAGACCGTGAGCGTTTCGGGGCTCTCGCCCTGCCGCGTCAGATATTTGGTCAGCACGTCCGTCGTCGCCCAGAGCGCCGCGGCGACGATCGGGATCAGCACGGCGAGCGTGAACCCGTCGCTGCCGATGCCCGAGACCATCAGCGCGCCGGTAAAGCCGAGCAGCGCCGCCACCAGCCGCACCGGCGAGGCCCGCTCGCCGAGGAACACGATCGAGGCCAGCACGATGAACAGCGGTCCCGTCGCCAGCAGCGTCACCATCTGCCAGGCCGGCAGGCCCGAGGCGAAGCCATAGACGAACACATGCACGCCCAGCGCCGAAACGAAGGCGCGGATTTCGTGCAGCACCGGATGGCGCGTGCGCAGATTGCCCAGGCCGATACGCGCGATCAGCGGCAGCGCGATGACGGTCGCGATCAGATACTGCCAGAAGGTCATGCCGGTCGAGCTCATCCCGATCGGCCAGGTCAGATAACTCTGCAGCACATTGGTGCCCGCAAAGGCGAAGCTCGCCGCGAGCATGAACAGCGCCCCCAGAGTGGGGCGGACTGCGGAAGAGGAAAGCTGGTTCATTGTCGATCCTTTCGTAACCAGTTCCCTCAGGGTTACGGACGGGATCGGGGACGAAGTCCCGCCGGCGAACTGCCAGCGGCGCCTCGCGCCAACACCGTTCTCTTTCATCCGGACTGTGACCGTCGGCTCGGGAATCGCACCCAAATCTGCTGACACCTCCACCGGAGGCCGCTCGCGGGCTGGGCGTTGCCGCCATTACCGCCGGTGGGGAATTGCACCCCGCCCTGAGAACGACCGTTACATACGCTCGCCGCCGGGCAGGATCAACGCCCGCCGGCGCAACGCAGCGTTCACGACCGGGCTCCGGCGTAGAAATCTGTTTCGAAGTCGTCCGATCCGGCTAGGCGGCTTGCCGCGGCCGCCTCAGCTGCAACAGCGTGGCGATGAAGACGCCCACCGCGACAAAGCCGATGATGATCGTTGCGAGCGCGTTGACGTCCGGAGACACGCCCAGCCTCACCTTCGAGAAGATCACCATGGGCAGCGTGGACGAGCCGGGTCCCGACACGAAGCTTGCGATCACCAGGTCATCGAGCGACAGGGTGAAGCTCAGCAGCCATCCCGAGATCAAGGCCGGAGCGATGATGGGCAGCGTGATATCGAAGAAGGTGCGCACCGGCGATGCGCCCAGGTCCATCGCCGCTTCCTCGAGGCTGCGGTCGAAATCGGCGAGGCGCGACTGCACCACCACGCACACATAGGCCGTACAGAAGGTCGAGTGCGCGATGATGATGGTCATCATCGAGCGGCCCTTGGGCCAGCCGAAAAGCGATTCGGTCGCCACGAACAGCAGCAGCAGCGACAGCCCCGTGATCACGTCGGGCATGACCAGCGGCGCCGACACCATGCCCGAAAAGATCGTGCGGCCGCGGAACCGGCGGAACCGCACCAGCGCCACCGCGGCGAGCGTGCCCAGCACCAGTGCGATGGTTGCGCTCATCGCGGCGATGCGAAGGCTCAGCCAGGCCGCTTCGAGCATCTGGGGGTCGCGGAACAGTTCGCCATACCATTTGACCGAAAAGCCCGACCACACGGTCACGAGGCGGCTCTCGTTGAACGAAAAGATCACGAGGCTGATGATCGGGGCATAAAGGAACAGGAAACCCAGCCCCGCCGCGATGGGAAGAAACCAGCCGCGCCGCATCTATTTCTCCACCACCGCGCTCTGGGCGCGCTGCAGCAGCATGATCGGCACCACGACCACCACCAGCATGGCGATGGCGACCGCCGAAGCGCGCGGCCAGTTGGACGCCGCGAAGAACTCGTCCCACAGGACGCGGCCGATCATCAGTGTCTCCGGCCCGCCCAGCAGCGAAGGGATGACGAACTCACCGATCGCCGGGATCAGGACCAGCATCGAGCCGGCGACGATCCCCGGCAGGGAGAGCGGCAGCGTGATGGAAAGGAAGGTGCGCCAGGGCCGGGCCCCCAGATCGGCCGAGGCCTCGAACAGCGAGATGTCGAGCTTGACCAGAGTGGTGTAGAGCGGCAGCACCATGAAGGGCAGGTAGGTATAAACGATGCCCACATAGACCGCGAAGTCGGTCTGCATCATCACCAGCGGCTCGAGGCCGAACACGCCCAGCACCTGGTTGATGACGCCGTTGCCGCGCATGAACTGCGTCAGCGCATAGACCCGGAGCAGGAACGAGGTGAAGAACGGCAGGATCACCAGCATCAACAGGATGTTGCGCCAGCGTTCGGGGGCCCGCGCGATGGCGTAGGCCATGGGATAGCCGACCACCAGCGTGATCACCGTTGCGATAAAGGCAATGCGGATCGAGGACAGGTAGGCCGCCGCGTAGAGGTTGTCGGTGAACAGCCGCAGATAATTGCTCAGGTGCAGCGTCAGCTGCACCGTGCCTTCCTCGGTCGTGGTGAGCAGGGGCGAATAGGGCGGCCGGCCGAATTGCTTGGACGCCAGCGAAATGCCGAACACCACGAGCAGCGGAATGAGAAAGAAAACGAAGAGCCAGGTGGCGGGCGCGACCAGGACCAGCGCGCGCCCGGACACGCCGATCCTCGCCAACCCGCGCTCCACCGCATTCCACGGTTTCAGCCGGCGCGGCGGCGGGATTGTGGGGTCGTGCGTCACGCTCATACGGTCAGCACCGAACCGGCCTGCGCATCCCAGTGCACATAGACCTGCTCGTCCCAGGTGATGGCGTCGGGGTTGCCGCGCACCATGTTGGTCTGGCTCACCCGGACGCGTTTGCCGCTGTCGAGCAGCACCTGGTACAGGCTGATGTCGCCCAGATAAGCGATCTCTTCCACCATGCCGTGGGTGACGTTGGCATCGAACGGCGCGTCCGGCTTCTCGCGCGTCAAGTGCATCTTCTCGGGCCGGATGGCCCACCACAGGATCTGGTCCGGCGCGCAGTCGACACCGTGGCCCACATAGATATCGCAGCCCAGTTCCGCCGAGCGGATGCGAACATGGTCCGGCTCGTCCTCGGTCACGATGCCTTCCACCATGTTCACCGAGCCGATGAAGCCGGCAACGAAGCGCGAATTGGGAAACTCGTAGATATCGGTCGGCTCGCCGATCATGGCGATCTCGCCCTGGTTCATCACGCCGATCCGGGTGGCCAGCGTCATGGCTTCTTCCTGGTCGTGCGTCACCACGATGAAGGTGACGCCCAGCGACTCCTGGATTTTGACCAGTTCGAACTGGGTTTCCTCGCGCAGCTTCTTGTCGAGCGCGCCGAGCGGTTCGTCGAGCAGCAGCAGTTTGGGGCGCTTGGCCAGCGCGCGCGCCAGGGCGACGCGCTGCCGCTGGCCGCCCGACAATTGGTGCGGGCGGCGCTTGCCGTACTCCTGCAGTTTCACGAGATTGAGCAGTTCCGCCACCCGGTCGCGGATTTCGGCGCGGGGCAGGTGGTCGCGCTTCAGGCCATAGGCGATGTTCTGCTCCACGCTCATATGCGGGAACAGCGCATAGGACTGGAACATCATATTGACGGGGCGGTTGTAGGGCGCAACGTCCGTCATGTCCTGGCCGTCGATTTCAATGGTGCCCGAGGTAGGGCTTTCGAAACCCGCCAGCATGCGCAGCAGGGTCGATTTGCCCGAGCCCGATCCGCCGAGCAGGCAGAAGAGCTCGCTCTTGTAGATGTCGAGCGACACGTCGGACACGGCCGCGATGTCACCGAACTTCTTGGTGACGTTGCGGATGCGGACGAAGGGCTTGGCCGTCGGATCGCGCCAGGGACGGGTATCGACGGCGAGCTGCGGCTTCTTGGCCATGGCGTGACTCGTGCGGAGTGAAGGGGCGGCCATCGCCGCCCCCTGTATTGGTCTTACTGGCCGGTGCGGATGCGCGTCCAGGTGCGGGTCAGCAGTTCGTCATATTCCGGCGAGTGCGCCTTGAGCGTGAAGGCTTTCGCCAGCGTTTCCGCCGAGGGGTAGATGGAGGGGTTGTTCTTGACCTCCTCATCCACGAACTCCAGCGAGGCGGGGTTGGGGTTGGCGTAGAACACCGCATTGGTGATGTCCGCCACCACCTTGGGTTCGAGAATGTAGTTGATGAATTTGTGCGCGTTCTCGGGGTGCGGTGCATCCGCGGGAATGGCGAGGAAGTCGAAGAGAGTCGCCGCGCCTTCCTTGGGGATCACGTACTGGATCTCGACCCCCTGATTAGCTTCCGCCGCGGCGTCGGCGGCAATGAACACGTCGCCCGAATAGCCGAGCGCGATGCAGATTTCACCATTGCCCAGATCGTCGATGTATTGCGACGAGCTGTAGTAGCGGATGGAGGGCTTGATCTTGGTCAGCAGCTCCTCGGCCTTGGCGAGGTCGTCGGGGCTTTCCGAATTGGGGTCGAGTCCGAGGTAGTTGAGCGCGATGCCCACCACTTCCGACTGGCTGTCGAGAATGGCCACGCCACAATCGGCGAGCTTGCTCACCACCTCGGGGTCGAACAGCAGGTCCCAGCTCTCGAGGTCGGCGTCGGGTCCGAGCGCCTCGGTCACCTTGGCGACGTTGTAGCCGATGCCGATGGTGTTGATCATATAGGGCACGGCATGCTCGTTGCCAGGATCGACCTGCGCGGCGTTCTGCATGGCGACCGGATCGAGATTCTTGAGGTTGGGCAGCTGCGACTTGTCGAGCGGCAGGATCAGGCCGGCCTTGATCTGGCGCTCGAGGAAGTTCCCCGAGGGGACCACGATGTCGTAGCCGGAATTGCCGGCCTGCAGCATGGTGTCGACGGTCTCGTTCTTGTCGTAGAAGGCGAAATTCACCTTGATGCCGGTCTGGGCTTCGAAGTTGGAGACGGTGTCCTCGGCCATATAATCGGACCAGATGAACAGGTTCAGTTCTTCCTGCGCTATCGCGGCGGTCCCTGTCAGCAGCAACAGGCCGAGCGAGAGGGCGAGCGGCTTTTTCATGGTGCGTCTCCTTGTTACCGAGGCATGCCCGCTTGAGGTGCGGGGTTGGTGGAAAAGCATACCGCCACGGAGGTCATCGCGCGGCGGCTGGAGGTAGGTCGGGGTGCGGAGGCGTTTCGGCCACGCAGCGATGGAACTCGCCGGGAAATCGGATGGCAGCGATCTGAGCGCCTTGGGGCGCGTAGAGGTCCGGAGGACGGCCCGGACCGGAGATCTTGGTGCGCAGCGGAGTCTTCCCGGAAGCGAGCGTTACGTTGGGGCGGGAACCTAGTGCCAAAACCCCGGGGGGACAAGACTTTGTCGGCCCTCAATGCACGTCCACTTGACGCTTCCCCGGGGCGGCACTCTAACAGGCTCATGGCGCTGAGCGCCGCGTTTCGTGCAGGTGTTCTCCCGTGTCCCGCCACCCCCTCCTCGATGTCACTCCCGAAGTCGCCGATGCCCTCGCATCGGGCCGCGCCGTCGTCGCCCTCGAGTCGACCATCATCACCCACGGCATGCCCCATCCACAGAATCTGGAGATGGCCAGGCGCGTCGAGGCCATCGTGCGGGAGGCCGGCGCCGTCCCCGCGACCATCGCTCTCATGGATGGCCGCATCCGGGTGGGCCTGACCGAAGCCGACCTCGCCACTCTCGCCGAAACCGGCATGGATGCCGCCAAGGCTTCGCGGCGCGATGTGGCGGCGCTGCTCGTCAGCGGTCAGACCGCGGGCACGACGGTCGCAACCACCATGCAGGCCGCGCACATGGCGGGCATCCGTCTGTTCGCGACCGGCGGTATTGGGGGCGTCCATCGCGGCGCCGAAGTCAGCTTCGACATTTCCGCCGATCTCGAGGAGCTCGCGCGAACGCCGGTAGCGGTGGTCTGCGCGGGCGCCAAGGCCATCCTCGATCTCCCCAAGACGCTCGAGGTGCTCGAGACGCGGGGCGTGCCGGTGATCGGCTACGGCACCGGCGACTTCCCCGCCTTCTGGACGCGCTCGAGCGGCCTTCGGGCCGACCATCGCTGCGACACGCCGGGCGAGGTCGCGGCGCTTCTCGCCCTCCAGTTCGGACTCGGCATGGGCGGGGTTCTCATCGGCAACCCGATCCCCGAGGCTGATGCCATGGATGCCGATTACATCGGGGCGATGATCGAGCAGGCTCTCGCCGACGCTGCCGCGGCCGGCATCTCGGGCAAGGCCACGACGCCCTTCCTTCTCAAGCGCATCTTCGAGCTCACATCGGGCAAGAGCCTCGTCTCCAACATCGCGCTGGTCGAGAACAATGCCCGCGTCGCAGCCCAGATCGCCGTGGCGCTCGCGGAACTGCCCGAATGAGCGTGCTGGTCGTCGGTGACATCATCACCGACATCATCGTCATCCCGGAGGGGCCCCTGGTGCGCGGGTCGGACCGCCGCGCCACCATCCGCTCGCGGCCGGGCGGCTCGGCCGCCAATCTCGCCATCTGGCTCGCCTCGTTCGGCGTCCCCGTCCGCTTTGCCGCCCGTGTCGGTGCCGCCGATCTCGAGACCCACCGGACCCATCTGGCGCGCCACAACGTCACCCCGCTGCTCGCCCCCGACCCCGACCTCCCCTCGGGCGTCCTGATCTCGATCATCGACCCGGATGGCGAGCGGAGCTTCCTCACCGACCGTGGTGCCAACCTCAATCTCTCCGCCGTTGACCTGCCGGTCGACATCCTCGACGGGCAAAGCCGGGTTTCCGTGTCCGGTTACTGCTTTTTCGCCGACCGCCCCCGCGCCGCCGTCATGACCCTCCTCAAGGCCGCCCGAGCGCGCGGAATCCCCACCTCGATCGACCCCGCATCCGTAGGTTTCCTGCGCGAAATCGGCCCCGATTCCTTCCTCCGCTGGGCCCGGGAGGCGGGCATCGGCACGATCCTGGCCAACGCCGATGAGGCGCGGGAGCTCTCTGGAGCGTCCGAAATCAATGAGCAAATGCAGACACTTGGTCGCTCGTTCGAGCGCGTCGTCATCAAGCGGGGCAGTGCCGGCGCGGCCCTGGGTGGAGCCTCGGGCGTCCTGCTGAGCCTCCCCGCGCCGAGTGTGGACGTTGTCGATACCACCGGCGCCGGCGACGCCTTCGCCGCTGGCTTCATCGCCGCCGACCTCGAGAAAAGGCCCCCGGAGGCGTGCCTTCAGGCCGGCATCGCCGCAGGCTCGCGCGCCGTCACCGCCATCGGCGGACAACCAACTATATCAGGGACTTAGGGATTACGCCGGCTGGTGGAGCTGAGGGGAATCGAACCCCTGACCTTATCATTGCGAACGATACGCTCTCCCAACTGAGCTACAGCCCCGTTCGCCGGCGCGTGCTTCATAGCCAATCGCCCCCAGCGCGCCTAGCCCCTTTTTTGGTCATACCAGCCCCTGCGCAACAAGGCTTTTGGCAGAGGCAACGATAGCGTCCTCGGCGGCAATAAGGTCCCGTCCCAGCAACGCTTTCACGTCGCTCGCATCCGCGCGTTTGACCACGCCAAGTTCGGCGAGGTTGCCGCGAATGTCCTTGTCGACAAAGGCGACGAGGCGGACCAACCAGTCCGGCACTTCGAACTTCGGCATCTTGTTCGCCCGTTCCGGCATCGCCGCCGACAGGATGCGGGCCATTTCGAGGAGCGTGTAGGTGCCATTTCCCATAGGGAAACGCTTGCCGCGTGCGGTATCCGAGGTCATCGCAGCCACATGGGCGGCCGCAACATCGCGCACATCGACCGCGACGAAGGCGACGCGCGCCGCTGCGGGCAGGCTGCCGTCGAACATCCGTTTCAGCAGCGCCACGGAGGTTCCCGGGTCGTCGTCCAGTAGCGGCCCAAAAATGGCGCCGGGATTGATTGTTGCCAGATCGTCCCGCCGGCCGGCCTTGTCCATCAGCTCCCACGCGAGCCGTTCGGCGCGGGTCTTGGATTCGACATAGCC